>CALDTJ010000599.1 GCA_937924145.1 uncultured Saprospiraceae bacterium | reverse complement strand
ATTGACAGGTACTTCTGGATTAGCTCCAAAATAGATGTTGCCTTCATCGTCTGTCCATTCATATCCTGCACCAGCAACGACTGGGTTTACATTTAGAGTAAAGGTTCTACCTTCACAAGCAGCACCTGCAAAAAATGGCGTTCCAACAGGCTTAGCCTCTATTTGTACTTCTACTGCATCAGATGCTGCTGAGGTGCAATTCGCAGATTCTACACTCACTGTCCAACTACCAGCATCGGTCACATTGGACGTATCAATCCTAAGTTCTGGGGCCGTAGTAGTGAACGTGGCAAACGTACTAGTATTGGTCCAAGTATAAGTATTGGCATTGGTGACATCCGTTTTTAAAACGAGTGGACTACCTTCACAAATAATCGTTCCAGATTCATTGGCAATATTTGGTTGAGTAGGACTTTGTGTGATGCTGACTACCGAAAACGCTTCCTCAGAAACACAACCATTTTTACTAACAGTAAAAGTATAAACCCCTTCGTTGAGTTCCGTAGCATTTTCAATAGGTGCAGGTGTTGCCAAATCTGAAGTGAACCCAGGCCCGACCCAACTATAAGTACATGTTTGATCCGTCAAAGGAGAAGAAAGTAAGATACTTTCCCCTTCACAAATATTGATGACAGGCGCACCTGTAATAGCAGTAGGTACTTCAAATACCGTAATTGCGACAATTTCTGATCCCAAAGAAAAACAGTCTGAACATTTGATAACTAGATAGAAAGCATGTCTACCGACGGTCGGATTATCAATAGAAAAAGAAGGAATAGTCGTAGTTCCTGCTAACATGATGGTGTCAGTTAGTGGTGCTTCTCGCTCTACAATTTCATACCATTGGTATTCTAGATCGTCACAATTGGCAGCACTAGTCGTGAGGGTAATGCCATCTATTTGACAAACAGTCGCACTTTCAGTATTTAAAATAGGCGCATCGACGCTGCTGATATTGACAAACAAAGTTCCAGTCGCAGAACAACCTGTTGGACCAGTCATGGTCAAGGTATACGTACCAGAATTTTCGGCACCGACATTTGGAATAACAGGATTAGCATCGGTTGAAGTAAAACTATTTGGCCCAGACCATGCATAAGTAAACGCAGCATTGGCCGAAGTTGATGTTTGAAAAGTTGTGTCAGCAAATAAGAATAAGGCATCATTATTACAAACACCTACCGAAAATGTAGGCTCTAAAGATTCCGTTTCAATCGTTATTTCTGACTGACAAGTAGCCGTATTTCCAGAACTATCAATAGCCGTAACCGTCACGGTCATCGTGCCAGCATCTGTACAGGAAATATTATTGGGAGAAACCGTAATCTGCTCGATTCCACAATTATCTCCAATCATAGTCACCAAGCTATCTACTAATGTATTTAAGTCAGTTGTATCACCAGATGGGTTTGTTAGTACCGCAAAATTAGTAGCACAAGTGATAGTTGGGGCAATTGTATCTTGGACTTCTACTAAAAATAAACAAGCAGCACTATTGCCTGATGCGTCTTCGATTGTATAGGTTACTCGACTGATACCAACTTCAAAATCATCCGTTACGGCAATATTTGGTGATTGAAGCATACCTGTACGTAAAACAACATCAGCAGTATCTGTTATGGTATAATTTACAACGACCGTTGGGAAATTTAATTTGATAGACAAAACACTACTGCCATCTGATAGATTAGTATTTAAGTTCGTATCACAAGGGTTGATAAAATCTGTGAAATTCGCAGCATCTAAATTAGGAATAGCACTAATAGTTAACTGTCCGTCTGCTGCCCAAGCGTTGATAGAATCTCTGGCTAGCGTAAAAGTAGCCGTGGTTACACTCGCACATTCGCTCGTCGTATCCCCCAAAGCAGTAGTACCCAATAAATTACCGTTTTCAGCATAAATATTGAAGAACTCACCAGCATCTTTATGATCTCCTAAAAAGGAAACCGTCAACGTACCATCAGCTACTGCATTTGGTCGATCAATGCTAAAAGTATCGTTAATATCATTTGGCACTTGCCCTGCATTTGGATCTGTTCGGAAGGTGATAAATTCAGCGATAGTCATATTATAACTATCAAAATCACTGCAGTTATCCGAAAAGTTAGTTGGGAAAGGTAGCGTAATTGCAGCCGAGCAAGCACTTGAATCCGTATAGGCAGTAATGGCATCAGGACAATCAAAAGTCGGAGCAGTTTGGTCTTCGACCGTCAAAGAAAAGCTACAACTATCGACATTGCCAGAGCAATCAGTAGCATAATAACTAATCGTATGAGCACCACTCTCGAAAGTAGCAGTTGGATTGTCGGTTAAGTTGGTAGTTGCACCACCATCAATACTATAACTTAAAACAATAGAAGCCGCAGGAGATTCAAAATTATATTCTAGCACTAAATTAGCATTGCCATCTTGGCAAATATTATTGATTGCATCTGAGCCACTTCCATTTGGCGAAAGTACAATCGTAATGATACTATCTTTAGCATATTCATTAGCGACAGCAGCAGGAATAGTCACCGTAGTCGTACTATTTCCGCACTGTGTTTGTGAAGGGCTAGTGCCTGCAAAAACGGTTCCGTCTTCTCCGACGATACTAAATATTTCATTGATACCTTCTCCATCTACACCATTCAAATTAACCGTTAAATTTATATCACTAGTAATCGTTTTTTCGGGAGCAGTATTGCCAATATTGAAATTGAACATAAGGGTATCAACAGGAATATTATTAATATCATCACCTGGTTGATTGGTGAAATTTTGGCTTAAAGCCAAAGAATCTTTACTGGTTGTACCTGTACAATCGTCGAAATAGAAAGGCTTAGGTAAAAGTATATCACCACCACAATCATTTTCAGCCGTTGATACAATCATATCAGCAGGACAAATAATCGTAGGAGCAATCGTATCGACAATATTAATATTTTGTATAAACTCGCTGCTATTTCCACAACGATCAGTTGCTCGCCAAGTCCTAATGATGGTGTAATTATAAAAATCACAAGCAGCATCATCTGTATTTTGAGTATTGGTTTCTCCAATATATTGTAATACAGGTTCACTACAATTATCAGTTGCTGTGATGTCTGTCCCAATTTCGGCTACAGGCACTATATCACCATTACATTGAATTGTAATATCAGCAATCAAACCAGTAATAACAGGAGCAGTGGTGTCAATTAAAATAATGCGTTGAGTATCTTCGGTACTATTCCCACAAGCGTCCATCAAAGTCCAAGTTCTAATAATCGTATCTAAAGCACCGCCACCTACACAATCACCACCAATCACTAAATCCACAAAACTGAAATCGGGTAAGGTATCACAGTTATCGACCAAATCAGTAGGCTGACCTGTAATCGCAAGATCATTAACTAATTCACAGCTTATAGTTAAATCAGCAGGTGTCGTAAAAGTAGGAGCAATCGTATCAATGACTGTAATCACTTGAACTCCACTATCGGCATTATTGAAAGCATCAATCGCGACCCAAGTTCGAGTAATTGTATAGTTATAGGTTTGACAAGAATCTGGATGATCTAGTTGGTCAGAATTCTCAATAAAATCATAAGTAATTTCATCATCGGGCGTACAATTATCCGTCGCTAAAAGAAAAAGTGGAATTTCTGGAATATTTCCACAAGTAACGATGGTATCTGTTGGAGTGTCTGTTAAAACAGGAGCAATTGTATCAATGACTGTAATATTTTGACTACCAGAAATACTATTGTTGCAATCATCAGTAGCGGTCCATGTTCTGACAATATTGATAGCAGAATTTGTAGTGTCACTAACATCCACTACGGTAATCACCAGACTGGTATCACAGTTATCCGTAGCTGTAATACCTACATTAGCCGAAGGGATCTGGCCACAAGAAACGGTAGTATCCATCGGGATATTTGCCAAAATAGGTTGGATGGTATCTATGATATTATATCGGGCAGAATCTATTCCTTCGTTGCCACAAGCATCTCTAAAAACGATCTGAGCATCTAAATACCAGTTGCAATCGTGTTCAGGTATAAAATTAGTTAAAGGGATACCTGATCCAGACCAAGTGCCCATGGTGCTGTCTCGGTCTTGGTAATTGATTTCAACGAAAGAAAGTTCATTACCTTCCCCATCAGTTAAATCCAATTGGCTTATTCTAATAAACCATTGATTTAATTTTACAAGATCGTCGTCGTTTCCACAAGCATCCGTAGTATCTCTAATAAGTCCCATAATATCTGGACCTACTGTATCGACAACATTGTAGGTTGCCATCGTTGTCGCCGTATTGTCACAACCATCATTCACTTGAAAAGTAACCGCATAACTAGCATTATTACCGCAAGTAGCAGTGGTGTCAATAGCGGCAATAGACCAATGGGCAGAAGTATCCGAATTATCAATATCTGTACAATAGTCTATAGCCATAGCCCCTCCATGAGTAGCTAACCACTCTTCTAAAGTTAGTGTGATATTGTTAGACATGAAAGTCGTATCAGAGGCCGCTGTTTGTATAATTGGGTCTTCTTCGTCGGTTACATTGATAGTACCCATCACCGTAGAAAAATTCCCACATTCATCGGTTGCGGTAAAAGTAACGTCTTTAAGCCCCGATGCCCCACAGCCACCTAGACCTTGATAATCATTGGTATAAGTAATGTCAGTTGAACTCGTAGCGGAAGCATTGCCTCTATTATCCAACCAGTTATTAATAGCAGTTTCGAGGTCTATATTAAAGCCACAAGAAAGGCTAAGGAGCGTAGGCGTTCCTTGCCATTCAGGAGGAGGAGCATTTAAACCAACTGTAATATTTTGTTGGTAGGAAGTTTCGTTTCCTGTTGTATCTAAAGCAGTCCATTGTCTCACGAAAGTACCACATACTTCAGGTCTGCCCTCAGGTTCGCCATCATATCTAATCGTTTCGATTCCACAATTATCGCTAGCCATAATTGTACTATTACTTGGAGGTAAAGGGACATCGTCAATGCTATCGTAAGAAGTATCTCTTGGTAAAGTAGAAAGGTCGAAAACGGGTTTAGTGCTATCTGCGACAATAATTCTTAAAGCATTTTGTAAAGTTTGACTGTTACCTAAGTCGTCCTCTACAAAATAACTAATGAAAATTCGTCTAATCCTAGAGGCAACCACCACATCACCGATTTGAAAGCCAGAACTAATATTTGTGATGTAGGAGGTGTCTATATTCCCTCCACTATCTGTCGTGAAACTAACGGTGTTCTCGTTATCCCAATCTAGAATAGCGGAACAGTCATTTCCCACAAAAATGGTATCTGAGCCTGTATAATTAAGGGTGAAAATTTGAGCATTTATAAAAGTAGAAAAACTAAAAGTGCAAACCACTATCAGCAGAAGGGGCAATAGTTGTTGCCTAAGTAATCGGTTTTCCATAAAAATCTTTTTAGTCTGGATTGACGGGAGTGTCCCGTACGATACTATATTGATTACGTGTGTTTTGGTATAGGAATGGTAATAAATCTAAAAGAAAGACTTGGGTATTTTTGAAATCCAAAGTTATTGGAATCAAATAGGATAAAAAAGAAAAAGCTTCATTCAATTTGCCGCCTATTTTCTTTTTTTCAGATACAAAGGTAGGAGTTAGTCAATTAGCTATGAAATAGAGCCTATCAAATGCTCAAATTTTAACTATTGACCAAAATCGATTATGTTCAAAGGGAATATTTTCTAAAACTATGAATTCAGTAAATACAGGGTAAAATTAGTCGTTTAAATTCAAGTGTTATATTGTTTATTTTTATATACATACATAAATCTTACCAAATTTTATAATATGTACTTATTTGGCATAATTTTCTTTAAAATACTAGCCATTTTACAAAGTAGCTATTAGAAGTTACTGAAAACTATGATAAAATAATCAGTAACCTCTAATAACTCTTAAGATTTCTTAAATTTTTTGTCTATAACATTAACATCCAAAAAACTATTTAACTTATCGACTGCTAAACTAGAAGTGATTTCGCCAAACTCATTGATATTAATGTCAAAGCCTTTTAGGTCACTGTGAACTTCGGGCTTACCGTTAATTGCTTTTTTCTTAGGCATGATTGGTTGAATTATTAGTTGATTAATTAATGGTTATTTTCAACCACAGAATACAAAATGTAGTTCCTAAGTGTCAAAATAAATTAATCGCTAATAATTCATCCACTAGACTTTATTCTGAAATGATTTAGTCTTTCCAGCACTCGAGTGCTGGAAAGACTTGAATGCGAAAAAATTAGAAGAGATACTACTAAACAGCAGCCTTCATCGCATCAAAGGCATCATAGGCAGTCGCCAAACGAGCATCTGTTTCTTCTTTTCCTATTAAAGCAATGATTTCATAAATAGACGGCCCTTTCATTGTTCCTGAGACCCCGATTCTAAGAATAGGTAGAACATTGCCAAAACCTAATTCACTTTCTTCGACAAATGCTTTGACTACTGTTTCGATAGTTTCTGCATTATAATCGTCAATTGCTTTGATAGCTTGGCGCAAAGTCTCAAATTTTTCTCGTCTATCAGGTTTCCATTTCTTTCGAATTGGTTTCCCTTCATATTCTTTAATGGACTCAAAGAAGTAGTAGCCTTTGTCCCAAAATTCAGGGAGTAGCATGACTCTTTCTTTCATCAAGCCACAGAATTTTTCTAAAAATACCTGTGATGGATTATGCCCTTTTTCTTCGATTAGTGGACGAACCATTTTGGCTAAAGCACCATTGTCAGCGGCGATTAAATATTGTTGGTTAAACCATTTAGCTTTTTCAAAATCAAATCTAGCCCCTGATTTTCCTACTTTCTCTAAGGAAAAAGTATCGACCAGCTCTTGCAGCGAAAACATTTCTTGCTCAGTACCCGGATTCCAACCTAAAAATGCTAAGAAGTTAACTACTGCCGCAGGGTCAAACCCAAAGTCTTTAAAACCATCAAAAGAATCTTCTGCCGTCTCCCCTTTCCATCCTAATGGAAAAACTGGAAACCCAAATTTTGCCCCATCTCGCTTACTTAATTTTCCTTTACCACTTGGTTTTAAAATCAAAGGTAAATGTGCAAAAACAGGCATTTCGTCACCCCAGCCAAACGCTCGGTATAACAAAACGTGATGTGGAGTACTCGATAACCATTCATCTCCACGGATGACCAAATTAATTTTCATTAAACGGTCATCTACCACATTCGCTAAGTGATAAGTAGGCATACCATCTGCCTTCATCATCACTTTGTCGTCCAATTCGTTAGAGCTAAAGCTAACCGTACCTTTAATATTATCATTGAAACTGATCGTTTCGTTCGTTGGCACTTTCAGCCGAATAACATAAGGTGTATTGTCAGCTAACAATTGTGCAACCTCCGTTTTTGGTAGGCTAACACTATTTCGCATTTTTAAACGATTCGCAGCACTGTATTTAAAAGAGTGATTACCTGCTGCTTTGGCAGCGTCTCTTGCCGCTGTCAACTCTTCTGGTGTATCAAACGCATAGTAAGCATTGCCACTAGCAATCAATTTTTCACCATATTCTTTATAAATCGCTTTTCTTTCAGATTGTCGATAAGGGCCGTAGTCGCCGCCATATCCCGGACCTTCATCAGGTACTAAACCAACCCATTCCAAAGCCTCCTTGATATAATCTTCCGCACCAGGCACATATCTGGTTTGGTCTGTATCCTCGATTCTTAGGACAAAAGCACCACCTTGTTGCTTGGCAATTAAATAATCATACAACGCTGTACGCACCCCTCCAATGTGGAGCGCTCCCGTAGGGCTTGGTGCAAATCTAACTCTTGGCTTATCCATTGATTATCAATATATTATAAGTGTAAAACGAATATTATTTTTTATATCTAAAAAAAATCAAAAAATAATTTTTTTTCAAGCAGCAGAAATAGTTTTAAAAACGTTGTTTTAAGGAGTGATTTTTGGAACTATTCCTAATATAATTTTGTATGCTAAAACAAAAGCGCAAAATTAGGTGAAAAATCCCACAGTAACCACTCTTGCAGTTTCCGAAAGTCAATTAATTAGAGAAAACGAGAACAATGAAAAACACAACACTAAACACTATTTCCAGAACAAAATATCCAAAATTTGAATCCATGTACTTAGTAAAAACGCCTAGAATTATTCAGAACCTTTTTCCAAATTTCACTTGGAAAGTACCAACAACTGAAAAGACAATTTACCTCACTTTCGACGACGGACCAAACCCAGAAGTAACACCTTGGGTTTTAGAGCAATTAGCTGCATACAATGCCAAGGCTACCTTCTTTTCAATCGGAGAATACGTAGAAAAGTTCCCAGAAGTTTTCAATCAAGTAATCGAGGCAGGGCATACAACAGGCAATCATACCTATAATCATGTGAGTGGTTGGGCATCAGATAACATTCCTTTTTTTCATAATACGCGCAGATGTGCAAGACTGGTGAATTCTTCTTTATTTCGACCTCCTTTCGGTCGATTAAAGCCAAAGCAAGCGCAATTTATTCAAAGACATTATCGAGTAGTGATGTGGGATGTATTGAGTGGCGATTTTGATCAAAATATCACCAACGAGCAATGTTTAAAGAATGTAACTAAAAATGTAGAGGCAGGTTCTATTGTCGTTTTCCACGATAGCGTAAAAGCAAAAGATAAATTACAGTTCGTTTTGCCGAAGGTATTAGAATATTTTTCAGCATTAGGATATAAATTCGAACAGTTGAATGATGATATGTTGGAAAAGCGAGCTTTAAAAATAGCATAATTTAAAATAGTCGTTCTCGGACGCTATTCCTTTTCAAAACTGATTTTAAAATTAGGTAGGCTATCTCTTTTAGTAGAGGTAGCCTATTTTTTATTTGCTAGAGATGCCTTTGAGAAAACACTTCTTTTTTCAAAAGAGATGTCTCCTCAAAGGGAAAAATCTATTACTTTAGCAGTTATGACCATTGCTGTAAATACTCGCTTTTTATTAAAAGACCGCCTTGAGGGGATTGGTTGGTTTACCTACGAAACCATGCGTAGGGTAGTCGAGTGGTATCCCGAATATCAGTTTATTTTCTTTTTTGATCGGCCTTTTGATGAAAAATTTGTTTTTGCTAAAAATGTAAAACCAGTGGTGCTTTTTCCGCCAGCTCGCCATCCTTTCTTGTTTTATGCTTGGTTTGAATTTGCGGTAAGCAAAGCTTTAAAAAAATATCAGGCAGATGCTTTCATCTCCACCGATGGTTTTTTGTGTTTAAATACCAATGTGCCAACCCTCTTGGTCATTCATGATTTAGCCCACGTACATTTTCCCAATCAAGTTAAATATTGGGAGCAAAAGTATTACAACTACTTCATGCCGAAGTTTGCAGAAAAAGCAAGCCAAGTTGCTACCGTTTCGGAGTATTCCAGACAAGATATTCATCAGCAATACAATGTACCTTTAGAAAAAATTGATGTAGTTTATAACGGGGTTCGAAATGATTTTCAGCCCGTTGACAGCATTGTCAAAAAGGAGATTAAAGCAAAATATAGCCAAGGACAAGATTACTTTTTCTACATCGGAGCAGTGCATCCACGAAAAAATATTCATCGACTAATTACTGCTTTTGACCAGTTTAAAAAAGAAACCAATTCACCAATAAAGTTATTAATAGCAGGACGTTTTGCATGGCAAACAGGCGTCGTGAAAGATGCTTATGATCAAGCTACTTCCAAAGCAGATATTGAGTTTTTAAATTATGTGGCAGATGAAGAAGTACCCTTATTGATGGGTAGTGCTTTGGGATTTGTCTATGTGTCCTTATTTGAAGGCTTTGGTATTCCGTTATTAGAGGCGATGAATTGTGCCGTGCCGATTATTACAGCTGATGTTTCTTCTATGCCAGAGGTGGTCGGAGCCGCAGCTATAAAAGTAAATCCTAATTCGGTGGAGGCTATAAAAGTTGCGATGACCGAAATTTATCATCAGCCAGAGACGAGGAAGGAGTTAATTGAAAAAGGGCAAAAACAACGACTGAAATTCAGTTGGGAACAAACAGCTAGAAAATTAGCCCAAAGTTTAAAAAACGTTGTGCCGTAGTGTCGTTGCGTGAAATTAAAATTTTTAATAAAATACCAAATTGATGCAATTCAACCAACGCTATTTTTTATACGCAGTACTCCTATTTATAATAGAAGTATTGATCGCCCTTTATGTGCGAGATTCGATCATCAGACCTTATGGTGGTGATTTTTTAGTCGTCATTTTATTATACTATTTAGTTCGAACTTTTTGGAAGGGGACTCCTTTTTGGGTAGCTATAGGCGTATTACTCTTCGCTTATACCATCGAAATTTTGCAATATTTTAAAATAGTTGAGTTACTAGGTCTAAAAGGAATTCGCATCGCAGAAATTATTATTGGCACAGGCTTTAGTTGGTGGGATATGCTGGCTTATACGCTTGGAGTTTTGGTGGTTTACTTTTTAGATAAAACGTAGCTTTGCGCAAAAGAAAAATAATGCAATCAACTATCCACAAAAGTAATCCTGCCAAACATATCGTCCTGTTAGAAATAGACAATCCACCTGCGAATAGCTTATCCAAAGTCATTAAACTTAGATTCATCAAATTATTGGACGAACTAGAAAATGATAAAACGATTCGGGTGTTAATCATCACAGGCAAAGGCAATAAATTTTGTGTAGGCGATGATTTAAAAGAGGCGATTGCCAATTCTAAAATAGAAGGTGCCATTACGAAAAACTTAAAATCCTTCGGTAATATCATGGATAGAATAGAGGCATTGCCTTTTCCTGTTATTGCGGCGATTAATGGTTGGTGTATTGGCGGCGGTTTGGAGTTAGCGTTGTGTTGTGATATTCGACTAGCCGTAGATACGTCTCAATATATATGTGCAGGCGTAAATGTTGGATTGACCGCATCGGGTTATCGTTTGCCTAGAGTCATCGGCATCGGCCCTGCCAAACACATGTTGTACACAGGTGCGCCCTTATCTGTTGAAAAAGCGGAACAATACGGTTTAGTAACAGGCGTGTACGAATCGGATCAATTAATGCCGGCCGCTTTAAAATTGGCGCAACAAATAGCCAGTAAAGCCCCTTTAGCCGTCCAAGCCACTAAGCGAATTGCCAATACTGCCTTCGATTTAGAGTATGAGGCATCCCAACATTTTCAAGAAAAAGAATTACTCACCTTGTCTAATAGTGAAGATCATATAAATGCCTTAACTGCCTTTTCAAAGAAAGAAAAACCAGTTTTTA
>CALDTJ010000598.1 GCA_937924145.1 uncultured Saprospiraceae bacterium | reverse complement strand
AAGCCAACACTAATGAATCTGCGTTGCAACAGAAATTTTGCTTTTAGGACTCCTGCTATAAATGATATCTTCCAAGGTATCTTTCATTTTATAAGCGGGTTGCCAAAAGATTTCCTCACGTAATTTACTATTATCACCTATAATGACTGGATTATCATTGGGTCGGATAAAGTCTGGATTTATTATGGATTGGACAGGATATTGAAGAATATCGCAAATTTGTGATAATATGTTTTGTAAAGTAAATCCTTCTCCACTAGAAATATTGTACACTTCTCCACTCTTTCCTTTTTCCAACAAACCTATGTAAGCTTTTACGACATCACGAACATCTAAAAAGTCTCTCACAATAGACAAATTTCCTGTTTCTATAGGAATTTTAGAATTACTGTTTTTTCTATCAATAACTTTACTGACAAAGGAGGGTATAACAAATCGAGTGTCTTGATAAGGTCCAAAATGATTAAATGAACGAGTTAAAACTATATCCAATCCATAACCTTCTATATACACTTTAGATAATAACTCCTGTGAAACTCTAGCAACCGCATAAGGGCTGACAGGATTTAATGGACAGCTCTCTTTCAAGGGTAAGTTTTCCTTATTCACGATTCCGTAACTCTCTGAGGAACCGATTGATAATATACGGCAACTTGATTTAGCTATTTTTACCGCTTCTAATAGATTTAAAAAAATATTGATATTATTTCTAAAACTTTGGACAGGAAACTTCCAGCTATAACCAACACTACTTTCTGCAGCTAAATGTATGATATAGTTGGGTTGATGGGTTTTGATAATTGTAATAAGTGTTCCTAAATCATTTAAATCTACTTGCTCCCAAATAATATTTCTATTATTGGTCTCTTTTGGAATCCTTCTATAAGTACAAATCAATTGCGCATTAGCCCTATTAGCAAGATATTCTATTACATACTTCCCTACAAAACCTGTGGCACCAGTAATCAGAAATTTATTTTTTATTACACTCATTTTATAGTTAATCAGCAAAGAGGAACAGCTCTATTATTTAGTTTTTTTGGGTTCTAGCGAAAATCTATAAACAATAGCAACATACGCCCAAAACAATAGATTATAAAAACTTCCAATAGCGTTAGCAAGTATAAATACACAATAAAAGAAGATCATTTTTTTTACCGATTGGCCTGTGTTTTTAGGAGCAAAGAATTGATAAATAATACTATAAAAAATGAAGGTTCCGACTATCCCAAAATAGAGAAAAGGCGAAATAAAACTCGTAAAATAATACCAATTTGGCGTATACTCAATAAACATTAAACGAACATCTAAATCATTATATAAATCAATAATATGCTCTACATTTCCTATTCCGACTCCTAGATAAGGATTGTTTAATAATACCGCTTTCAAAAAATAGTTGGGCAGTATGATGCGGTAGATAGTGGACAGGTCATTGCCTGCGATTATTCCTAAAAGCCTTCCTTCTAACAATTGGTAACTTATCCCTAATACAAGCGGCATTAACAAGAGACCAATAAGTAAAAAATTCCGAATTCGAGTTTGATTTTTTCCTTCCGATAGGATGCTGATCACCCCTACTCCAAATAAAGGCAAAACAATGGGGGAACGAATAATTAAAAACAATAGTAAAGTACCTATAAAAAATAAGGCGTACTGTTTTTTTTCTGCCAAATAAAACCACGCAGACCAAGTAACAAACACGAATTTAGCAACATGAGAAGGCTCGGTAGTAAAAGGAAAAGGGCGTATGAGTCCTCCGTGTTGAGCTATATCTCGAAGTGCTGTTTTTGCAGAATTGACTTCATAACCGTGTATTGTTCCTATTAAGAAATCATTAAAAATTTGAAAAGGAGGGAAGAGTACATAGAGTAGACTAGATATGCCTATAAAAATCGTAAAATTGAAGAAGAACCGAGCAAGGACTTGATTCTTTATCAATAATAATTCTTTCAATAAGACAAGCGCAAATAAAATGGCGTAGGTAAAGAGGATAAATGCTTTTATTTTTTCAAAAAAAAATACCGTACCACTATTAGAAGTAAGTAAAGTATGCAAGCATACAAACCCTGAAATACAAGAAAAAAAATATACAAACCGAATCGGTAACCAAGCACTTTTCATTAATAGCAAAGTACCAGCAATCATAGAGAGCGTGAAGGGTAATACCAATGCTCCTTTCGCCCAGCTAAAGTAAATATATAGTCCAAAGATAAAGGCGGTTAATATTGGAAAATTCGTCTTGTGTCTCACGAAATACTATGGACGAAATATAGGATAGCCCCTTTCATTACGACTTCACGGCATTACGATAAACTTTCCTAATAAAAAGGAAAAATATACTTAAAAAAAGACCCGAAAATGCGCCTGAAATTAAAGCTATTAGTTTGGAAGGTTTCTTTGGATAAATTGGACGATGTGGTCGATCAATGACCTGAAAGAACGGCATTTGACTCTGTAGCATAAAAGCGGTAGTCTCTTTATTTTTCAATATCTCTCCATACATAATCGTCAGAATTTGAACATCTCTATTCATTCTTTTTCGTTGTAATTCTTCCTTAACCGATAGGTAGCTTTCATTTCGAGAAGTCTGATAAGATAATCGGCCTTCCACACTATTCAAGGCATCGAGTACAGAGTCTGCTTTTGTTTGTAATATTTGAAAGGCATGGCTCGTACTTTCTGTGGCATCTTCGATATAAAATTCACTTAGTTCTTGATATAGTGCCTCTGTAAGTTTTATCGAAATTTCCTCGTGAATACTTCTTACTCTTAATACTAAAATATCTGATTTATCTCCATAAACGATATCCATGATCCCTTCCTCACGTTCATCTCCTACTATCAATAAGTACAATTGATCAAAAAACATCTGCTCGATAAGGGTAAATTGATTTAAACTATCTTTTGGAAAGGAAAAACTAGTTACGGCTGTTTCTTCTACCTCTAAAATCTCTTGGATGTACATTTCCCATTTTACCCGCTTATCACTGTAAATCTGTAACAGATGATTGGCAATAAAATCGTTTTTCCCGCTTATCGTTGCAACATTGAATAAGGCGTTTTGAACAATTTTTTCAGAGCGGGTAAATTCTACTAATTTATCAAGGTTTACTCCATCTGATGAAGAACGTCCAAATCCTAATTGGCCTAAAACCGCATTTACTCCTGCTCCTATATTGTTGGTATTATTTTTTTTCACAACGAAGGTTAGTTTAGCAGTATAGATTGTCTTTTTTAGCAACGTTATTCCCAAAAAGATGCCTGAGCATAGGATTATAGCACCAATTATCCACCATTTGAATGGCAGGAATTCTTTAACAAATTTTCCAAGATTATTGACAAAATCCCTCAGTGAAAATATTTCTTCGTTTTCTATATAACTCATTCGTAAATGAAAATTGTTTGACGGCTAAGTACTTGGACACAATTATCGACCACGAAAATTGACAACTAAACCCATCGTTCGGGCCATGATATACAAATCTAAAATCCAATTTCTATGAATCAAATAATATAAATCATAATCCAGTTTCGTACTTGTTTCATCTACACTCGCACTATACATCTGATGAATTTGTGCCCAGCCTGTAAGCCCTGGTTTTATCAAATGTCGTTGATTATAATTAGGGATTTTTTTCGTTAATCGTTTAGCAAAAACTGGTCGTTCTGGCCTTGGTCCGATTAGATTCATCTGCCCCATCAAAATATTATAACATTGCGGTAGTTCATCAAGATGACTTTCTCTTAGGATTCTCCCAAACCAAGTGATTCTGTTGTCTGATAATTTAGTCCATTGTGGTCCATTCACCTCTGCATCGACCTTCATTGTTCTAAATTTAAGTATCCTAAAAACTTTTCCATTTAAGCCAATCCGATCTTGCCAATAAAATAATGGCCCTGGATCCGTTAATTTATTTATAATACTAATCACTGGTATTAGCACCAAAAGTGGTAAAAATGAAATACTACAGAACAATAGATTAACCAATTTCAAAAAACATTGGTAGAAAATAGACTTGTAAATAGGATAATTCAAAGCGTGTGCTACCGAGGAAGTAGAGATTTTTTTGTTGGAAACTATATCCATTGAAAGACATTTTTACTTACAATCTTTATAACTAACTATTCAGAGTCGAGCGTAGAGCGTAGAGAATAGAGAGCATAGCCGTCAGGCTAAGGAAAAATCGCTAATTTTAACCCTGCCCCTACCCCTTCCCTTTAGAATGGAGGGGAACTAATTCTCGGCAATTTGGAAAATTTCACCAATTTCTGTCCATAAATTTCCAATTTGACGACTGGGGTTGTGTAAAAAGTCGATTTTATCAATAAATTATTATTTTTAATAAAATGTTTATCGTTGATTATTATGATTTTAAATATGTAAAATATTCGAATATTTTACATATTTTGACTTTCTACACAACCCCTCGGGGATGGGTTAAAATGCTTAGCCTGACGCTATGGTCTCAACCCCCGATTACTATCGTGGACTATTTTGTTATTAATCTGGACAACCTTGATGACAAGGAGTTGTAGTTGGGCACGCTCCGACTTCAACAGTCGTCTCT
>CALDTJ010000597.1 GCA_937924145.1 uncultured Saprospiraceae bacterium | reverse complement strand
TAGAAAATGATGTGTTAATTCCTGGCGCACCATTCGAGATAAATGTTATGTCAGGTACTAATAATGGTACGTTGACCAACAATAACGACGGAACTTTCACTTATAGACCAGATAATGGTTTTGGTGGAAAAGATGAATTAGCTTACGAAGTATGCTACACTGATTGTCCTGACTTATGTGATATGGCAACGATTACTTTAGATGTCGGCTTCTCTTCTGAGACTTGTACTGTTCCAACTTTTATTTCTCCAAATGGAGATGGTTTTAACGACCTACTCGTTATTTCTTGTATTGTAGGTGAACCAAAAGCGGGTAGTGAACTAATCATTTTTAACGAATGGGGATCAGAAGTATATCGCCAAGAAAGATACAATAATGATTGGGCAGGCACCTACAACGGCGAAGATTTGCCAGATGGAACTTACTACTATATTTATAAAGCAGATAATGATGATCCAAACCCGATGAAAGGGTATGTGACTATTTTTAGATAATTAATTGTGATTAAAGGTTGTGTAAAAAAGGTAATTAATAAACTAAAAACAAATGTGTATTTAAATACTTCTGGATGATTGTTTGATGGTTAAATTGTTGTAATACGAATTGTTACGTGAACAATATAACAATTTTAACAATCAAACAATCATTCACAATACAATATAGAAGTTACACAGATAATTTTTTAGAAATGAAGACTTTCTACATAACCCTTGGTCACTAATCAATCCCATTATGAAAAGATTTTTTTACCTTTTCTTATTTGTCCTTTTTGCTTGCACTACGGGCAATGCTCAACACGAGGCGCATTACACGCACTTCATGTATACCAAACAATTGCTAAATCCTGGATATGTAGGATCTAGTGGTAATCCTAATTTTTTCGGTTTATACCGTAAACAGTGGATCGGTTTTGAGGGCGCACCAGAGTCTCAGCTATTGACATTTAACACGCCACTTAAGGATAAAAGAGTAGGAGTAGGTGCCGCAGTATCTCGCCAAATAACGGGTGATTTTACGGAATATTTGGGTAACTTATCCTACAGTTACGATATGATTAACCAAAATGATTTAAATCTTCGATTTGGTATCATGGGGACGATCAAGAGTTTAAGTTTAGACCCATTAGGCTCTGGTACAGCAGTGGTCAATGCTGGTGACCCAGTGATTGGAGATATTATTGGAGATGACTTTTCTTCTATTGGAGGAAATGTTGGTGCTGGTTTGTACTTAAATATTAAAGATGCCTATATTGGTTTTTCTGTTCCAAATATTCTGACAAGAGAAATTGGTCGAGATGGTAATGCTGCCTTGGAAAAACCTCACTTCTACGGAATGGCTGGTGCGATTATTCCTTTGCCAGAATCTCAATTTAGTATCTATCCGAACGTTCTATTTAAGTACGTAGAGAATGCACCTTTTTCTTTAGATATTAACTTAAGTGCTATTTATAATAATATCTTTACTTTCGGAGCTTCTTATAGATATGGTGAAGAGAATGGCGATTCCATAGATTTCTTAGCACGATACCAAGTATCTCCTCAATTTGGATTAGGGGTCGCTTACGATTTACCAATATCTGAGATTAAGAGTTACAACAGTGGAAGTATTGAATTGATGTTATCTTACGGATTAGGAAATGGGGGCAGAAATCCAGATATGACGAATCCAAGATTTTTCTTCTAATGTACTGGCGACTTCAGTCGCCAAATAGCGTACCGACAAATTCATTTGTCGAAACAAAATAAATCAACCAAAGCATAGGTTGATACTGCTGATCGAGAATTGGAGTGCCAATAAAAACCAATTTTTCCAAAGCGATAACAATTGAACTATCTATCCATGAAAAGAATAATTATACTTTTTAACTTATGTTTGCTCGCAGCATCTGGACTTCTTGCTCAGAATGCCCTGAGTTCAGACATCAAAGTCGATGTTAAAAACGAAAAAACAATTAATACGGGTTCGCTAGAATTTAGTCCTGCTTTCTATGAAAATGGGATTGTTTTTATTTCAGATAATAAAGTCGAATCAAATGATGATCGTTATACGGACAGCAAAATTGATCGAAAAACAGTTTCTATTTTTCTAGCAAGAAGAAATGATGAAGGTGTGCTAAATGCAGCAGTACCTTTTGCCAAAGAGTTGACTACTAAGTGGCATGAAGGACCCATTACTTTTAATAAGACAAACGATAAAGTTTTTTTTAGTAGAAATGACTTTTTAGATGGACAAGTAGATAAAGCTAGTGACGGAGTCGTCAAGCAAATGATTATTTCGGCTGATTTAGCTGGAGGAAAATGGAGCAATCAAAAACGTTTAGGATTTAATGATAAAGAATATGATTTCTTTCATCCTTCTATCAATGTAGATGACAATGTACTATATTTTGCATCTAATCGTCCAGGTGGTTTTGGAGGTACAGATATTTGGAAAGTCGAAAAAACAGCTACTGGTTGGAGTGAGCCTATTAATTTAGGACCGGGTGTAAATACGGCTGACACAGAAGGTTTTCCTTTTATTCATGCAGACGGAACATTATTTTTCTCTTCTAAAGGACATGATAGCAATGGAGGATTTGATGTGTTTTTTGCAAAACAATACAACGGACAATTTTCTTCTCCTGTTAATTTAGGTTCAAAATTTAATTCAGGAGCTGATGATATTGGATTTATCATTGATCGTGATAAAAAGAATGGCTATTTATCTTCTAATCGAGATGGTGGAAATGGACAGGATGATATTTATAGCTTCTTTATTGACGAACCGTTAGGCGAAGATATTTTTCAGTACCCAGAAAATCATCCTGCTTTCTTAGCATCCAATGGTGATATTAATAGACCAGGTGGGGGCTTAGCAAATGGTTCAGGGAACACAGGTATGCCAGGGAATAATGGTGATGGATTTGGTAACCAAAAAGTAACGCTATTTGTAGCAGATCGACTGAACGGTTCAGAACTAGCAGGCGCGACTGTGGAATACGTAGATTTAGAACAATTAACCAATACAGAAATAATCACCGACCCTGATGGTAATATAATTCAATTATTATCTTCAAGTGATGGCTCCATTGTTACCTTGTCAACTGAGGAAAATGCGGTTAGAGGGTTTACCGACTCAGAAGGGGCCTATGACTTGAAATTAGGCGATGGAAACTATTTAGTGAATATCACTAAACCAGGTTATAAACCTAAGCAAGTTTTGGTTAATTCTGCTGATGCTCAAGGCGAATTTATGGTCTTGATGGATAAATCAGACAATTGTGCCCCTGTTACAGGTGTCATTGTGAATGCATCTAATAATCCAGTAGCTGGAGCGCAAATAACGGTACAAGAAAGAGGGGACTTAACCTTGCAAGATGTAACTGCAGATGCAAATGGTAACTTCTCGCTATGTTTAGACTGTGGTAAGTCCTATACGATTACCGTTTCTAAAAATGGGCAAACTACTTCTCAGAATATTGATATAAGTGCTGATTGTAATGGTGGTCAAAACCAGCAGATGACCTTTGATATAGAAGGTGGAAGTCTCGCAAGTGGTACGACTATTCGACTTAAAAGGATTTATTATAATTTCAATGATGCATCTATTCGACCAGATGCTAGAGATGAGTTGAATACTTTAGCGACGATATTAAATGCTAATCCATCGTTAGAAATAGAAATTGCTTCTCATACGGATTCAAGAGGAGGTACTTCTTATAATAGACAATTGTCTCAAAGAAGAGCCGACAAAGTAGTGGCCTACTTGGTACAGAAAGGTGTTAGTGTGGATAGATTGACACCAGTGGGGTATGGCGAGTCTAGATTACTAAATGGATGCTCAGATGGATCAACGTGTTCTGAATTAGATCACCAATATAACCGTAGAACGGAGATTATAGTAAAAGAGTTGAATAGTCCAGTAGGTGTAGAGTATATTTCTAATGCCCCTGAAACGGTTGATACTGCTCCTTCAAGTGTGATTAATGGTGGTAGTAGAAATAGTAGTCGAGGTAGCAGCTCTAGAAGAAGTGGTAAATACCAAGTGATCGCTGGTTCTTTCTCTAGCCGCACTAATGCTAATAACCGTTTATCTAGAGTACAGCAGCTTGGATTTGATGATGCGACGGTAGTTAACGGTTCAGGTGTCGCAGGTAATATTGTACTTGTCAGAACTTTTTCTAATTACAATCAAGCTCGAGAACTAGCAGATGAAATTGAAAATGTGCATAATATTAATACTTATGTCAAACGTAGATAAGTATTGAGTTCATAAATGCTTAATTTAAATAAGCGTTTAAAGGTCTATAGAATCGTAACTGATTCTATAGACCTTTTTTATTTTGACAAAATCCTTTTTAAAATCAGGGAATATCATTTTCAAATTTGATTTAGTTAGAAAAAAAGTAAGAAATAATTGATTTTTCTTCTAATGGTAAAAAAAAAATATATTTTTTTCACTTTTGAAGAAAGTGATATACATAGCTAATATTTCTATGAGTGTAGTCTTTTTGTTCATAACACTGTGTACTTGATTGTTTTTAACTATTTTTTGCTACCAAAAGTGACTGAAAAAAGATTAAATATATTTGGCTTTTACTTATGTTTTACACTAACTTTGAGAGAGTAAATAAATTTTTCTGCTGTTGATAGAGCATTTCCACGCTCAAATTAAAAAAAATGCCTACTTTTTTATGTAGCGCATTACTTCAAACATTTTGCTATATACCAAATGTATAATCTATTGATATTGAGTAGACTGTACATTTTATGCCCAAAGACAAGATACTCAAGAAACTATTAAATTATGGCAAACTTTCCATTTTTTTAGTTTTATCCAAAACCCGTTTTACAAAAATAACGCTAGAAGTTCAGATTAAAATATAGTTGGACTGCTTAATAAAAAGCAGCTAAGCTAACTGATATATACAAGGTTTGCCAGTCTTCGTATGGCAAGTCTTTAATTATAGTATGGTACTCAAATTATTCACTTTCGTTTACACCAAGTAAGCACTAGTTTTTTTATGCCTATACGGTACTATTAAGGCCTGTGACACTTCTGTGTGTTTGCGAATTAGCCCATTTTACTCAAAACTTTCTTATGGAAAAGAAAACTTTTACACTTAAT
>CALDTJ010000596.1 GCA_937924145.1 uncultured Saprospiraceae bacterium | reverse complement strand
TTTCCAAAAGGGCGATAAGTAGCAATAAAACCAGAATGTAATAATTCTTCTAGCACCCTACTAATTGTTCCACCAGCAGAAATCTTGGAATTCGCAATAATTTGCTGTCGAGTCAAACCTTGGCGCTTTTTAGCCAATGCTTTAATCACAGCAATATGGTTTGCTGCCTCTGCAAAAAGAGAGGCATATAAATCGGTAAATTCAGTTCGCAAAAGTCCATTTTGCGAAAAGCAAATATTATTAATATTTTGAACAGCACTATCTTCTACCACAATTTCTTTTAAATAATGAGGTACACCTCCCATTGCCATATACATCAGTACTATTTGATAACGATCAAAACTAATATGTCTACTTTTCAGATAAGCCTCTGTCTCAGCTAAGGTAAATGGCTGCAAATGAATTCTTTTAGTAATCCTATTGTGCAATCCTCCCCTATGTTTAACAACCTTTTTTATCATCCAACTCGCTGCTGAACCACAAATGACCACAACTATATTTTGATTGACCGCCCAGCTATTCCAAAAATAACTCAACCCTCTCAAAAAACCAGATTTATGAGTTGCCATCCAAGGAAGTTCATCAAAGAATACCACCATTTTTTTCTGCTGACTTATTGAATCTAACAATTCCGTCAGCATAAAAAATGCCTCTAGCCAGTCTTTAGGTACTTGCATGAGCAATCCATTTGGGGCAGCCTTTTTGATACTATTCGCAAAATTTCGTAATTGCTCTTTACGTGGAGCATGTTCAATTCCAGTTACTGAAAAAACGATATGTTCGCTATAAACTTCGTTAATTAGAAAAGTTTTACCAATCCGTCGTCGGCCAATTACAGAAACCATTTCCGCCTCTTGAGAGACTAAGGCTCGCTCTAATATTTTAATTTCTGCTTTTCTACCAATTAGTTTTTTTTGCATAATTTTCTATTTTCCCAAACGATTACATCAAAGATAAAGCTTATCCGTGGATAAATCTACACTTTCAACCATAGATTTATCCACCAATAATTTTCATCCGTGGATAAATCTACACCTCAACCAGTACATTTATCCACCAATCCTTTTTATTTGTGGATAAATCTTCATTATTGCTACTATTTTGATTTTCCCTATTTTTACACCAAAAAATAAAATGAAAAGCCACTTAACCTACTTTTTTGCACTTACCTTATTGCTCCTATCTTGTAAAGAAGAAAACACCGTCCAAACCTTCGCCGATACCATTTATTTCAATGGAACCATTATTACGATGGAAGGAGATGAGCCAAATTATGTAAAGGCAGTAGCCACAAAAGGGGATAAAATTCTCAAAATTGGTGATTTAAAAGAACTAAAAAGCATTACAGGTGATAGCACACAATTGATCAATTTAGAGCGAAATACCATGCTCCCTGGGTTTATCGAACCTCACCTCCACCCACTTTTAGCAACCATATTAATTCAAACAGAAATTATCGCTTTTAATGATTGGAATTTGCCCAATGGTAATTTCCCTGGTGTGAAAGATGATGCTAGTTATTGGGAAAGATTAGATGCTGCCGTTGCTAAAGAGACCAACCGAACAACTCCGCTTATCACTTGGGGTTTTCACCAACTATATCATGGTGACATTACTCGGGCTGATTTAGATGCACGCTATGGTGATGAACCAGTTTTAATTTGGCAATACTCTTTTCATGAGGCGATCTTGAATACAGCAGCCATTAAAATACTCAATATTGATGAATCAGCCGCTAAAACGCATCCACAAGTAGAATTTGAGAAAGGTCGATTTTATGAAAAAGGAATGCAGCAGGTAGTTGCCCCAAATTTATTTCCAATTATTCTAAATCCACAACGAGCGATTAAAGGACTGCAATTAACGGCAAAGGCTATTCAAAATGGAGGAGTGACAACGGTAGCCGATATGGCAATGCCATTGGTTAATTTAGACATGGAATTGAATTTAGTAAAAGGTGTTTTAGATAATCCTCAAGTTCCTTTTAGAACATTTCTAATTCCTATGGCCTCTTCTTTTGCCAAAAATTCTGGTGAACTAGACAATGCTTTCACTACAATTGATAGTTTAGAAAAACACAATACGCATCGCATAAAATTTGTCAAACAAATTAAACTAATGGCAGATGGTGCTTTCTATTCCCAATTAATGCAAATGGCAGAACCTTATACCGACGGGCATCACGGAGAATGGTTGACCGAACCAGCTGAATTTGCTAAATATGCCGAATTCTTTTGGGACAAAGATTATCGAGTTCATGTACATGCCAATGGCGATAAAGGGGTCGAAATGGTATTAGGTAATTTAGAGAAATTGCAAAAAGAAAAACCTAAGACAGATCACCGTTTCACTTTCCATCACTTAGGTTATGTGAGAAAAGATCAAGTTAAGCGAATGGCAAAAGTAGGGGCACAGGCTAGTATCCAACCTTATTATTTATATAGTTTGGGTAGCAAATATGCCGAAACAGGTTTAGGGAACAAACGAGCGCAACGAATCTCACCTGTTGGGTATTTAATCCAAAACGACATCACCACTTGTTTTCACTCTGATTTTTTCATGGCGCCCGTCGAACCTTTAACTTTAATGTGGACTGCTGTCAACCGTAAAACCATCGACGGTAGAACCTTCGGAGCAGAACTGCGCATTAGTGCATGGGAGGCACTAAGAGCAGTCACGATCAACGCAGCTCATCATTTGAATCAAGAAGAAAGTATTGGCTCGATTAAGGTTGGTAAAAAAGCAGATTTTGTAATTATTGGTAAAAATCCTTTGACCGTTAGTCCTGAGAAGATAAAGGACATTCAGGTTGTTTCTACTATATTTGAAGGGCGGCAGTTTTAGGCGTTAAGTCATAGTCGTCAAGGCAAGGTAAAGCTAACTATTTTTAACCCGTCCCTAGACCTTCCCTTAATTGAGATTCAGAAAATAATATACGCTTTTGGATTAGTGGTTTTCGTATAAAATGTCTTAAATAGCTGCCAGCCTTTGGAAGGCTACCACATGCACACATTTGGGAAAGGGGTTTAAAAGTGCCTTTAGGTACTTTAAATCGGTAGAAATTTGATAAATTATTTGATTTTCATTGTGCCGTAGGTACAATATATACCACATACTGTACCTACGGCACAGTCAGAACTTGGGTCAATTACCTATTTCTACCGA
>CALDTJ010000595.1 GCA_937924145.1 uncultured Saprospiraceae bacterium | reverse complement strand
ATTTATCAATGAAACTATAGTGTTTTCAGTTTTTGCAGGTGCTTAAGCCGTATAGCTATCGGCACCAGACTAGCACCTTGTATTAAAGTCGTCTGACGACAACGCTGGTCTGGAGACCAGCAAATATAGATTTCTAGTCTGAGACTAGAAATATCGTCCTCTTCCTGCTTACCTGCCCATCTGTGTCGGTTTAGTCCTTGGGGTTGTGTAGAAAGTCAATTTTTGAATATTATTAAAACTTTTCATTATTTAATAATATTTGATAATGAATAATTTACAAAATTAAAAAATGAATAATTGTTTCTAATTTTGACTTTTTACACAACCCCAAGGACTTACGAACGAAAAAATTTAGAATAAACACTATTAAATTTTGCTTATTTTTTCGTTAATGCTTGTTCTTCCTTCGCCTCACGCTTATCTACCCTTGCTACTACGCGAATACTGATTTCGTATAAAATGTAAAGTGGTGTAGCAATTAAGAATTGCGTTACAACATCTGGAGGCGTAATAATAGCAGCAAAGACTAAAAAAATAACGAAGGCATGTTTACGGTAGGTACGCATGAATTGACTGTCGATCAGTCCAATTCTTTTAAGGAATATTGCCACGATAGGCAATTCAAAAATCATCCCCGTTGGCAAGGTAAACATCGTCATATAATTTACATAGGAATCCAAAGTAGGCGCACTGACGGCACCGACATCATATCCTGCTAAGAAGGTAATTGCAAAGGGAGAAATGATAAAATAACCGAAGGCAACGCCCATGGCAAAAAGTGTAGAACAAACCAAAACCACCCCTCTAGCCGCCTTTCTTTCCGCTTCGTAAAGTCCAGGTTTGATAAATTTCCATATTTCCCAAAGTATAAATGGGAAAGCAAAAATAATTCCTAAAATAATGGACACTTTTAAACTCACAATAAACTGCTCTCCCAATACTCTCGTTTCTAATTGAAACTCAGGCGGAGCAAAGCCTAATAACTTATATAATGGAAAGTCAGGCTCTTTTGGTGCTAAAATAATATTTTTAAAGACCCATCTATCGAAAGTAAAAACAGCAATGGCAATGACCAAAATGGAACTAATCGCACGAATCAAGTGCCATCTTAGTTCCTCTAAATGCTCAATAAAGCTCATTTCCGCCTCTTCTTGCCCAATTTGAGGTACTTCCCCCATTTTATCTACGTCTATCTGATCTAAAGGCATATTTTTATTTGAATTATCGCAGAGGGCTAAGGGCAATGGGCAGAGGGCGTAAAGCACGTCTAAAGTAAAGATTCTTCTTTTTCTAAAGAAAAAAATTACCAATGATGAATTACCCTTTGCGCTCAGTCGTCTACTGAACAGCAATAAATTTATTTAATAAACACCAATCTTTCGAAAGGTGGAGGAATATTCGTCCTTACCCCACAAAAGTAAAAATTAATTCTGCATAAAAAAGCTTAAACGAAGTCCTTTCTAGAAGTATTTCATAAGCCATACAAGAATGGTCACGAACGGGTAAAATTAAGGTATAAAAGCCATTGAACCATATTTATTTATTTCAAATACATGACAACAATTTAAAGCATTGAAATTCAATTACTTAAGATAAAATATGAATTTTAATTTTACTAAAAAAACCATTTGGTTATCGTTTATTTTTTTACATAGACTCTTTTTTGACAATAAAAAATTACCTAATTTGCGGACGTTGTTCACCAAGTTCAAGGTCAACCACCGAGTATGACTACTTATCGAACAGCAAGAATATTTCCATACAGGCATTAAACCTTGTTCGGGTCCGATACTTATATTATGCTGTCCAATCTCAAGATGACTAGGGCGGGCTTTAGGCAGAGACTTGTCCTGCTATTCGACCTTTTCGAAGATCGGCAAGAAGATTACTGAACCATCTTGGTTGGCTAATTCCTGATTTGAAGGGACCACAACTGCCCTAATGCTTGTATGGATTTTTATTTTCAGTTGTCCGTTATCAGTTTTGAGCCTATCTGCCAGTGACAACAGAAAACCGAGAACTGAGAACCGACAACAATCTCTCCAACATCTTTCTCTTAAAAACCTTATTTTTGCAGGCGAATAGCTTAATGTGCTAGTATTTTTCATAATCAAACTAGTGACAAAAGAACTATTCGGACGTTTTAGTCGTATATAATAGGAGGAGGAACGATATTTTCCTAATTAATTGAAACCGAGAACTTTCTGGCGCAAAAGCAGCTCCGAAAATTATCAATAAAAATAATTACTTTTGACATTTACAGAATTGGCGTTAAACGAGCAGTTGCTCGAAGGATTGGATGCAATGGGATTTGAAACCGCCACACCTATACAAGAAAAAGCAATTCCTAAGATTCTAGCGGGAAAAGATTTAATAGCCTGCGCTCAAACAGGAACTGGTAAAACTGCCGCCTTTTTATTACCTACTCTTCATGATTTAACTGGTACAAATTCTGATTCAATAGACACTTTGATTTTGGTACCTACACGTGAATTAGCTGTACAAATCGACCAGCAATTGGAAGGTTTTGCCTACTTCACAGGAGTAACTTCGCTGCCAATCTATGGTGGTCGTAGTGGGGAGTCGTTCAATCAAGAAAAGAAAGCACTAACAACAGGAGCTAATATTGTAGTAGCGACACCTGGTCGGTTGATTGCCCATTTGAATTTGGGCTATGTAAAAATCAGCAAGCTAAAACATTTGATATTAGATGAGGCAGATCGGATGTTGGATATGGGTTTTGTCAATGATTTATTAAAAATCGTTTCTTTTTTACCAAAAGATCGACAGACCTTGATGTTTTCGGCAACAATGCCACCTAAGATTAAGAAGTTTGCATCAAGGATTTTAAAAAATCCAGAAGAGATTAGCTTTGCAGTTTCTAAGCCAGCAGAAAAAATTATCCAAATCGCCTATAATATTGAAGATGAATTAAAACCAAAATTACTTCAACATTTATTAGGGAGTAGAAAGGGTAAAGACGAGCGGATTATCATTTTTTCTAGTACAAAATCTAATGTAGACAAAATCGGTCGAGCATTGAGATCTACAGGATTAAATGTCGGTCAGATTCACTCAGACTTTGACCAGTCGCAAAGAGAAGAGACTTTAAGAAATTTCAAAAATGGAAATTTACAGGTCTTAGTAGCCACAGATATTTTATCCAGAGGAATCGACGTAAAAGGGATCAATTTGGTAATCAACAACTCTGTTCCAGGTGATGCAGAGGATTACATCCACCGAATTGGTCGAACGGCTAGAGCAGATGCTGATGGTATTGCCATCACTCTAATTAGCCATAAAGATCGTAGAAAATTTAGAGATATTGAGACATTGATGGAAAAAGAGGTAATGAAAACACCTTTACCTCCGCATATTCAAGAATTGGCAGATAAACTACCCAAGCCTTCTAATAATCGTGGAGGCGGTCGTGGAGGAAAAAGAGGTGGGTATAGTAGCACCAACAAGCCTTTTAAAAGAGGAGGAGGCGGTGGTAAAAAATGGTCTGGTAAATCTAATAACCGAAATAATCGGAACTCTAGGCCTAAAAATTAATAACTAAGCTAGACTTGATTGGCTGACGGATTTTACGGATTAGGCGGATTAATACGGATTTTCAAGCATTACGCAAAGAAAAATCCGTATTAATCTGCAAAATCAGCTTAATCCGTCAGCCCTTCCTGTATGATTTATAACCTATTAGAAAACTATTCCTTCATCATTCGCTGTCGATCATCCCATCTTCTTACACCTAAATACAAACAGAAAAGCACAAAATAAGGCGGCACCACCTGCATCATATTAAACTCAGGACTTTTCCAGATAATGTAACTTACGCAAAGTCCTAAAATATAAATAGTTGCTATAAACAGCAATACGATTAAAACTCTTCTAATTATTCTTGACATTATTAAATCTAGCTTGAAATTGTGGTGTAATTTTTCGGTATTCTAAATATCGGCCCACCATCCGCGAAATGTCGAAAGCCTCAATATACATCTTAGCATCATCCGTTATTGGTCGGCCATAAGAGGCTCTAAAAGTTTTATAGAGTCTACGTACATTCGCTTTATTAATAGTTTTGTCATTATTATATACCTCGTCCCCCTCTTTAATCATCCCCAAGTCTCCAAAGATGTTAACTAAATATTGATAAACTTCGGCTTTTTCCGCTGGCCTATAAGCTAGATTAATGGTTTTTCCTCTAATTTTATAAAGCGCATCATCCAACTTGATAATATTACTATAAAAGTTTTGGTCGTATCTACTAATACTTCCCTTTAAATCCTCTATCTCTTTATTCTTAGCCGTCAAATCATTTTTCAGTTGAGTATTCTCTGAAGTCAATTTCTTAAGTTGGGGTATTTCCGCTAATTTATCAACGATGAAGTCCTCGTGAAGTTCAATGTTTTCGGGTGGATTAAGTCCTGCTTTGGAAATAACGGATGCTAGATTGATCTCCCTTTCATCAAAATTAAAGCCTTGGAATAGAAGTACAACAGCAGCTACCACTTCTAAAATTAAAGCTGTAAAAAGCGTATTCAAATATTTTTCTTTGATGTTTTTTATCACCCCCGTAATACCTAGTAGGGTAATTGCGGCAGTGACAGCAAAAATTCCAACGAATAACCAAAATAAGGTTTGTTTTTCCATATATTTAGGGTTTTAAAGTTGCTAAAGTAACTTTTTTAAAAATAATAAAATTATATATTACGCGAAAAATAATAAAATATGAAAGATAAACTTAAGGTTTTGGTCGTCGGTTGTGGAAATATGGGAACCTCGCATGCACGTGCCTATCATCACTTAGCTGATTTTGAAATTGTAGGTTTGGTAAGCAGAGGCCCTTCGAGTAGGGAAACATTGTCAAAAGAATTAGGTGGCTTACCGACTTTTGGAGATTTTGATACTGCCTTAAAAACTACAAGACCTGACGTTGTTTCGATTAATACTTATCCTGAGACACATGCTGAATATGCTACTAAAAGTTTGCACGCAGGCGCACACGTATTCCTAGAAAAACCTTTAGCTAATACAGTAGAAGAAGCACAAACTATTGTTGATTTAGCTAAAAAATTAAATAAAAAGTTAGTTATCGGATACATCCTAAGGGTACATCCTGCATGGGCGAAATTCACGGAAATAGCCCGTACTTTAGGCAAGCCTTTAGTCATGCGAATGAACCTCAACCAACAAAGTTGTGGGGCAGAATGGAGCACACATAAAGAGTTAATGAAAACAATGTCACCGATTGTTGACTGTGGGGTACATTATGTAGACATTATGTGTTTGATGACCAATGCCAATCCTATTCGGGTGAGTGCTATTGGAGCCAACCTAAGTAATGAAATTGCTCCAACGATGTACAATTATGGGCAATTACAAGTAACCTTTGATGACGGATCAGTTGGTTGGTACGAAGCAGGATGGGGCCCAATGATGAGTGAAACTGCTTTTTTCGTAAAGGATGTTATCGGACCTAAGGGCTGTGTAAGTATTATTGACAAGGTAGGCGATTCGGCAGATGTAGAAGGGCATACTAATACAGGTGGGCTCAAATTGCACCACGCACTAACGGATGAAAACGGGCAATTTGTCAAACAAGACGAAATGCTAGATACGACGGATGAGCCAAATCATGATGGCCTTTGTTTGTTGGAACAAGAATATTTGCTAAAAGCGATTAAAGAAGATGTTGATTTGGGCGAACACATGCGAGATGCGGTGAATAGTTTGCGAATTGTATTGGCCGCAGATGAGGCTTTTAAAACGGGGAAGACGGTGGAGCTATGATAAAGCGACAACTTCAAGTTATCTCTTTATTAGCTAGATTTACTAGCTATTTTCCTACCATTTAGTTATTCAAGAACATTTAGAACGAAACTCATATGCACTTGAATGTCTAAATTGTAAAATAGTGAAGTTACAGACAACACTGAATAACTACGAGTAATTTGTAAAAGAAGTAGGAAGATAACTTAAAGTTATCGACCTACAGAGAAACCGCCCTATTTGTTTACCGTTTAACATTTCTATAAATAAAAAACGCAACGAGAGTGAGCGTTTTTTCATATTATTGCAGTCTAATCTAAAACCCCACTTTCATTAGCCTTGTTGATTTTAATAAATAACAAGTCGATTTAAAAATTTTCATATTACAGCATGAACAGAAATTTACTATTACTTATAAATTTCCTCTTTTTTTCGTTGGTATTACAAGGCCAAGAAAACTTTTATCAAACGGATGCTATTCGTCAAATTAAGTTGACCATCAAGCAAGATAATTGGCGTGGAGCTTTGGATTCATTACGCAAAAATGGTGAAGACTTTTTAGTAGCCAAAGCGAATATTGATGGAACGGACTACTCCAATATTGGGGTGAAATACCGTGGCAGTCGGTCTTTTAAAATTGGCGCAAAGCGAAATCCATTGCAAATAAAACTAAATTTTATTGATAAAAATCAAACGCACCAAGGGTATCAAACCCTAAAATTATCCGATGCTTTGCGCGATCCAAGTATGATTCGGGAAGTGTTGGGTTATGAAATTGCGCGTAAATATATGCCTGCACCACAAGCAAATTTTGCGCAAGTGTATGTCAATGGCGATTATTATGGGCTATTTGTCAATGTAGAAGAAGTCAACGATCAATTTTTAGCGAAGCAATATGGCGATAGTAGTGGTAGTTTTTTCAAAGGAATAGCAAATCAAAAAACTAGTCCTTCGGAAGGTTGTAAAAAGAATGTCTTTTCAGCTTTAATCTACGAAGAAGATGCCGCTTGTTATTTAAAAAACTATGAGTTGAAATCTGAAAGTGGATGGGATGATTTGATTCAATTAACTAGAATTTTAGAAAAACAACCGAATAAAATAGATAATGTCCTAAATGTAGATCAAACTTTATGGATGCTGGCATTCAATAATGTTTTGGTAAACTTGAATAGTTACAGTGGTCGTCAAAGTCAAAACTTCTATTTGTATCAAGATTCTACGGGACATTTCAATCCAATTTTGGGTGATCTGAACTTAGCTTTTGGTAGTTATAAAAGTGCGGTAGTTGGCTCTGATTTCCGATTGAAGCAATTGCAAGAATTAGATCCGCTGTTGCACGTAGCAGGTGAATATAAGCCATTGATTCGCCAATTACTAAAAGATTCTGAGCGAAAGAAAATCTATTTATCGCATGTGAGAACCATCTTAAATGAAAACTTTGCTAACGGTGCTTATTTGGATCGAGCAGAGACTTTGCAGCGAATGATTCAGGTGCCTTTCATTAATGATAACAACAGGAAATATTCTTTCGATGAATTCAAGAAGAGTTTGAAATCAACCATTGGACAAAGAAGTAGAATCCCTGGTATCAAGGAGTTGATGAATAAAAGAGCAAAAATACTTCGAAAAAGTAGTGCTTTGAGGGCAATTCCACCATCTATTACCAACGTAAGTCCACAGAAGAGAGGGCAATACGAAAGTGCTACTATTAACAATTTCACTATTCAAGCGAGTGTTGACAAATTGCCACAAAAAGTAGTGCTTGTCTATCGCTACAACGATAAAGATACTTTCAAAAAAGTAGAAATGTTGGATGATGGTCAAAACAATGATGTCGCAGCTAAAGATGGTATTTTTACTGCAAAAGTGAGCGCTAATTCAGGAGCGCATTTAGAATATTACATCATGGCAGAAAGTAAGGCCGCTATTAATTTTGAGCCTTCGAACTACATGTATAAACTATACGAAGTTAATATTTCAGAATTGAATTAGACTAGTTGCTAGTTGCTGGTTGCTAGTTGAGCAAACCAGCAACTAGCAACCAGTAACTCAGTAACTCACAAGCATGAATAAATACTGGTGTCTACTCTTTGCAATTTTCTTTTTCTCCCCATTAAAAAGTCAGGACCTTTATAATTTGAATCGAATTCAGACGATCAAATTATATATTGATACGCCTAATTGGGACAACCGACTAAATGCTTATAAAAAGCAAGGTTTAGACAAACGGATTCCTGCTAAATTGGTTGTTAATGGCGTAACTTATGATAGTGTTGGTGTCAGATATAAGGGGAATAGCTCCTATTTTAATACCAGAAAGGAAAATACTTCTAAACTACCTTTCAACATTAAGATAAACCATATCAAGAAATCGCAGAGATTGCCAGGCGGATTTAAGCGATTAAAACTATCTAATGTCTTTAGAGACCCTAGTTTTTTGCGAGAGGTGCTTTCCTACGAAATCGCTCAAAACTATATGCCTTCACCAAGGGCAAATTTTGCAAAAGTCTATGTAAATGATGAATATCTTGGACTTTACAATAATACGGAAAGTATAGACAGTCATTTCTTGATGGATCATTTTAAAGAAGAAGATGGTGCCTTATTCAAGTGTGATCCTGTTTGGAAAGCTAAAGCCATTGCAGGTTGCAAACCCAACCAAAAATCTACCCTAGTTTATATGGCAAAAGATAGTACTTGCTATACCAATGCTTACGAACTAAAGACCAAAACAGGCTGGCCTCAATTAATCAATTTAACCGATATTTTAAATAATAAAACAGAGCAAATTGAGACCATTTTAAATGTCGATCAGACCCTATGGATGTTGGCATTTAATAATGTTTTAGTCAATTTGGACAGTTACACGGGGCGTTTGGTTCATAACTACTATTTATATCAAGATATTAATGGTATTTTTCAACCAATGATCTGGGATTTAAATATGTCTTTAGGTGGGTTTAGATTTGATGGTACGGGCAAAGCTTTAAACGATAAAGAGTTACAGACGTTAAGTCCTTTTATTCACTATAAGTCAAAGAATACAGAACGTCCGCTAATCAGTTTATTGCTAAAAAACAACTTATATCGAAAGGTTTATTTAGCACACATGCGCACGATTGTCGAGGACCATTTTAGTAATGGAAAATATAAAGAAAGGGCAAGCGTTATACAAAATCTCATCGACGCAGAAGTCAAAAATGACAACAACAAACTGTATGATTATGAAGGGTTCAAGCAAAATCTGAACACTACAGCAATGGCAAAGACCTCTAAAATCATTGGTATCACCGAATTGATGGATAACCGAGTTGATTATTTGACGAATCATCCTGTCTTCCAAAAACCACCTCCCACTATATCAGAAGTAGAGCATCAGAACGATCCAGAAGGTATTTTCATCAGTGCTAAAATTACTAATAATGAGGATAAGGATGGTAAAAGTCAGCCTGCTTTTTTAGTCTATAAAAATGCTAAAAATGGTGCATGGCAAAGAGTAGAGATGTTTGATGACGGTAGTCATAAAGATTATTCAAAAGATGATGATATTTATGCGGCAACTATTGAAAAAGCGGCTGGTACGAAGTACTATATCATTGCTGAGGGCGAACGGACGGCAGCTTTGTCACCAAAACGAGCATCTTATGAATTTCATGAGGTGAAGTAGAAATTTTACCACTACCCTATTACACTTTTAGACAAAAAAATACTACATTTGCGAACTGAT
>CALDTJ010000594.1 GCA_937924145.1 uncultured Saprospiraceae bacterium | reverse complement strand
TTATACAACGTATTAATGAAGGACAACTGATTTAGATGTTGACAAAACTAGTCTTAATAATATTAATCTTTTACCTGACGATCTAATAGTCAATTAGAGATTCACGCCGACAAAAAATAGAAGAAATCTACTTCGACAATTGGTTGAAAAAATAAAAACAGCTAGTTTGTGCTTTTTATTAAAAAAAGTTAGAACTATGAAAATTTACATCCCACTATTTTTGTGTTTGTTTTTAATGAATTGTGCGACGGTAGCCCAACAACCTGCTACTGAAAAAGCGACTACGACAGTTGCGACCACTCCAGAAATTCCATATCACCAAATTCCAGATTATCCAGAAAAAATGACGGCTGGCACAGCTATTGGCAGAACGCTTGATGGTTTGGGCTATCGTTATTACTGGGCAACTAAAGATTTGACGGACAAGGATTTAAATTATGATCCAGGGAATGATGGCCGTCCTCCAAAAGACGTATTACAACATTTATATGGCTTATCTATGATGATAAGAGCGGCGGCAGAAAAGCAGCCAAATATCCGACCATTACCAGAATCTACGATGGAATGGGAGGCAAAAAGAGTGGTCACCTTAGAAAATATAAAAGCAGCAAGTGATATTTTTAAAGCTAGTTCGGACGAAGAAATAGCCAATTTTGATATTATTTTCCAACGGGGCGAGGAGCAAAATAAAGTTCCTGTGTGGCATTTATTCAATGGCCCAATTGATGATGCGATTTACCATGTTGGGCAAATTGTATCCTTCCGTCGATCTTCAGGTAATCCAATGAACCCGTTTGTGAATGTATTTATGGGTAAGACGAAGGAGTAATACGAGGTGACTGTATTCTACTACAAGACGACTGTTTTCTACAGTCGCCTTGTTTAAATATAAAACAAGATGGCTGTGGAAAACAGCCATCTTGTCCAAACCAAAACGTTCATGAAAAAACATATCCTAACTGTAATCCTCCCCCTCTTTTTAGCAACTATACTAACCGCTCAAAAAGCATCCATCAACTTCGAAATAATCAATCAAACATCGCAAACACCAACTCCTGCCAAATTAGTCATCTTAAAAGACGGCGAACCCTTTAACCACGAATTATCCTCCACAGATGATCTAGCATGTAGAGGGCACACGATTTATTCTAGAACAGGAACAGGGAATTTTGTACTACCAGCAGGAGAGTATGAAATTTGGGTTGGAAAGGGGATGGAATATAGTGTTGATGTGCAAAAAGTAGTCTTTGATCGTGGTCAAAAAGCGACGTTAAAAGCTAGTATAAAAAGAGAATTGAACCCCAAAGGATACATCGGAGGAGATATGCACTTACATACGTATACGTTTAGTGGGCATGGAGATGCGAACGTAGAGGAACGCCTAATTTCATGTGTAGCAGAAGGCTTAGAATGGGCGGTAGCGACCGATCATAATGCGATTTTGGATTATACGCCTTATCTGAAAAAATTGGAGTTGGAAAAATATATGGCAACCGCAGTTGGCAATGAAGTAAGTACGCCAATTGGTCATTTTAATACTTATCCTTTAGATGCGGAAATACCAAAAGTGAATGCTAAAATAACGGATGGAAAAGAGTTGTATGAAACGATTAGAAAAGTAGGTTTAGATCATACGATGATTCAAATAAATCATCCACGTTGGGTGGATTCTGACTTTTTTAATACCAAAGGATTAGACCCTTTTTATGGAGTGTCAAAGCATCCAGAGTGGGATTGGGATTTTGATGCTTTCGAGGTCTTGAATGAGAATTTTGGGATAGGTTGGAGAGATGCGCCCGATAACAAATTTTCCGTCAAACAAGACTGGTTTAATATGCTGAACCAAGGCATTAAGAAGACAGGATTGGGAAACTCAGATAGTCATTCGGTAATTGCTCAAATTGCAGGTGTACCGAGGAATTATATCAAAAGTTCTACGGAAAATCCTTTAGAAATTGATAATAAAGAATTGTCGCAAAATATTCAAAATCAGCAAGTTAGTGTAGCAAGAGGACTGTTTGTAAATTTAGAAACAGCTAATGGAGAAGGGATTGGTTCAACGGTTACTTTTCCGGGCGAGAGTCGAGAAATTACCTTCAAAATGCAAGTACAAGCTTCTTCTTGGGTAACTTGTCACAAGGCAGAATTAATAGAGAATGGAGTAGTCATAGAAACCTATGAAATCCCTCAAAGTAGCGATGTTATTCGATTTGAAAAGGAAGTGACTTTACGCCCACAAAAAGATAGTTGGTATGCGCTGATTGCTTATGGGGATGAGCCAATGGCGCCAATGGTGCAAGGCACGGAAAAGCCAGTTTTGCCACTTGGTTTTACCAATCCGATTTGGGTAGATGTAGACGGTGACCAAAAGATCACTTCTATCTACGATTATGCTCAAAATTTAGTCAAAGAATTAGCAGGAAAGGCAACTAAATTGGTGGCCGAAATGAAAGCTGATCCAGCGATTGTCTATCCAGTTTTTTATCACCTTTTTAGTGGTGAAAATGAAATGGCAACAGAAGTAGCGGATGACTTTTTAAAGGTAGCCAATACTCGTCAAAAACAATTGATTTACAGAGAATTATCAAAAGAGGATAGCGCCATCGCTAAAGCTATTTTACAGGGTCAAAAGCGGCAACGATTAAAACCATTAGAAGAAGTTGTGCTCAATTACTACACCCAATTTCCACTCTATGAAAGTAAGGCCAATCGTTTTAAAAAAACAGAGGCGACTGACTTAGATGAGCAGTTAAATTATTTAGAAGATGTATACCGATTTCAGTATAGTGGAGCCACCGAAAAATGGGTAGAAATTGCCAAAAATAACGGAATCGCATCCTTACAAAATCAAAAATGGTTAGACGCTTCAGTTTCGAATTCAGGAGTTTTAAATATTGGCAAATTACTAGAAAAAGAAGACGGTCGATACCTCTATTTGCACTATCCACTGTACGCTAGAATGGATACGACGATTACCTTTTACCTCAATACCAATACAAATGT
>CALDTJ010000593.1 GCA_937924145.1 uncultured Saprospiraceae bacterium | reverse complement strand
ATAAATAGCTACCAGCCCTCGAAGAGTTGGCAGCTATTTAATGCGAGTTTATCGGGAAAGTTACCGCTTTAAAAGCGTACATTATAGTATTTTAATGCAGGTCGGAGACCTGTTGATAGTCGTATGGGGTTGTGTAAAAAGTCGATTTTATCAATAAATTCTTATTTTTAATAAAATGTTTATCGTTGATTATTTTGGTTTTAAACATATAAAATATTCTAATATTTTACATATTTTGACTTTCTACACAACCCCACACATCGAGGGTATTCTTTTGCAGAACAAACATCAAGCAAAAAGAAAGAGGTGCTTACAAAGCACCGCTTTCTGCGAGCACCATAGAAAGCGGTGCTTTGTAAGCACCTCTTTCTTTACGCAAAAAAACAATAACCCACAGTTTTCACCGTAGTGCCTTAAAAAGAAAATAACATAGCGTTTAATCTTGTATCCGTTTTTCAACGAAAATCCCTTTAGCCGAAGGAGATTTACAGTTTTCTGTTAATGTTGAAAATACTTTAAATACTCGGTATCGAGATTATCTGAATAGACTACGATATTTTTCTGATGAGGTAGGGAGGAATGTGAATCTTCGGATTAATTATAGTTTTTAATGCAGGTCAGGAGACCTGCTGATAGTCGTATCTAGTCTGGAGACTAGATACATCGAGCAATATGCATTATAATCTAAAATCCGTGTGGGATATAAATCCGTGTGGCTTACTCATTTTGCCACACGGATTTATAATTCCACACGGATTTTTTGTTTATAATCAGTTGATAGAGAGTAAGTTTTGTTAATTTTTAGATTAATCTAAAAATTTATTTCGTCATATCTAATTAATTTTCTAACTTTGTCCTAAATTAAGTGACTTTCTTATTAATAAATAGGTCAAACTTAGAAAAAAGAATGAAGAAAATAGTTAGTATAATCCTCTCTCTCCTTGCCTGTTTTTTAGTAGTAGCACAAACGGCTACAATTGAAGGGACGATAAGAGACTCCGAAGAGAAACTCGCCTTTGCCAACATTCAAATTAAAGGAACAGATTTAGGGGCTGTAACGGATTTAGAAGGTAATTATCGAATTGCAGAAATTCCTTTAGGAGCGCAGACGGTTGTTGCCTCTATTATAGGTTATGAGACAATAGAAAAAGAAGTCATTATTGATGAAAATAGCTCAACGATCAATTTAGATTTCTCCTTAAAGGCTACCCAAATTTTGATTGATCAGATCGTGGTCACGGGTACGAAGACCTTTAAAAGACGAACCCAATCTCCCGTTATTGTCAATATTGTTTCGAGTGAAACTTTAGACAATGTACAGGCCTGTAATCTCTCCGAAGGCTTAAAATTTCAACCAGGATTAAGAGTAGAAACAGATTGCCAAACTTGTAATTATACCCAATTGCGGATGAATGGTTTAGGTGGTGGATATTCTCAAATTTTAATCAATGGACGACCTATTTTTAGTCCACTAACGGGTCTTTATGGTATGGAACAAATCCCAGCCAATATGGTCGAACGCATAGAAGTTGTGAGAGGTGGAGGATCAGCTTTATATGGATCAAGTGCGATTGGAGGAACGGTAAATGTGATTACCAAAATTCCTAAAAAAAGCGGCTATGATGTAGGTTATACTTTTCAAAATGTCAACGGAGGGGCAACAGATCAAATTTTAACTGGAAATGCTACGATACTGAACCAAAAAGGCAACGGTGGTGCGTCTATTTTTGTCAATAATCGAAATCGAGATTGGTACGATCATAATGGTGACAATTTTTCAGAATTGCCGAGTATTGAGAATACTTCTTTCGGAACAAATCTATTTTTTCAGCCTACCGAAAATCAGAAATTAGAGGTTAGTTTGAGTCGCTTACACGAATACCGCTACGGAGGCGAGATGGTCAATAAGCCCGCACATTTAGCTTTACAAGCTGAGGAACGAACGTCTACTATATGGATGGGAAGTTTAGATTATCAAATTAATTTCAACGAAGATAATAGTTCTTTTATCACCTACTTTGCAGGGCAAAATACGGATAGAACGCACTTCACAGGTATTCAACCTGATGCACCAGAGGAGATTGCCGACTATCGCCTAGCACCACCTTATGGTACTTCCAAAAACAATACTTTTCAAGGTGGAATGCAGTTGAATCATCGCTTAAATAATTTCTTAGGTGGTAGCAATGTATTGACCTTTGGAGGAGAATATATCGTAGATGATGTATTAGATGTGATTGATGCTTATGATTATAAAATAGACCAATTGACTAAAAATGCGGGTGCTTTTTTACAAAGTGATTGGGAAATAGGGGAGAAGGTAAACTTACTTTCAGGAGTACGAGCGGATAAGCATAATTTGGTTGGTAAAACCATTTTAAGTCCAAGAGTTTCTTTATTATATAAGCCTCAATTATCTACACAGTTTCGGTTGACTTGGGGGACAGGTTTCCGAGCGCCACAAGCCTTTGATGCAGATTTGCACATTGCTTTTGCAGGTGGTGGCATTTCTAGAGTTTCTTTAGATCCTGATTTAAAAGAAGAGCGGTCGAATAGTATCAGTGGTTCGATTAATTATGATAAAGCGACAGAAGACTTTGTAGCAGGATTTACTTTAGAAGGTTTTTATACGCACTTAAATGATGCCTTTTATTTGCAACCGATAGGCGAAGATCAGTTCGGAGAGCGGTTTGAAAAGCGAAATGGAGCAGGGTCTACTGTCAAAGGCGCAACGATTGAATTACGAGCAAATTATCGTCAAAAAGTACAATTAGAAACAGGTTTGACCCTACAATCTAGTCTATTCGATCAAGCCGTAGACAATATTGAAGGCTTAGAACCATTAAGAGAGTTCTTGAGAACACCGAATGAATATGGCTATGCAACCCTTTCTTTTTTTCCAACTAAGCAGTTTAATACAACTTTAAATTTGGTGTATACAGGCTCAATGACCATCGCACATTTTGGTGGTGCAATAGGCGTGGAGAACGATGAATATATCCACTCAAAGTCTTTCACAGAATTAAGTATTAAGACAGGCTATACCTTTAAGTTGAAGAATATGGATAGTGGCCTAGAAGTTTTTGGTGGAGTAAAAAATATTACGAATGCTTATCAGAATGATTTTGATAGTGGGAAAGATCGGGATAGTAATTTTATTTATGGACCTGCGGCACCTCGGACGGTTTTTGTGGGGGTGCGATT
>CALDTJ010000592.1 GCA_937924145.1 uncultured Saprospiraceae bacterium | reverse complement strand
TACGTTCCAAATTTTCCCCAAACCTTGAATAATAATATTCCGATCATCGGGCGTCCAATCAAAACCTGTGTAAGTCCCAAAAATAGCCCAAGCCTCTTGCTGATCTTTACTCAACTGGTCAAAGATTGGAAATTCTAAACCTGTTTCTAGGTCATGAATATATAAAACGGTCTTAGTTCTAACTCTTTTTAGAAAAGCCAATCTTTTCCCATCATTCGATATCTGTGGTCGAAATGCACCACCTGGACCACGAATAATGGTCTTGATTTCTCCCTTTTCCCGATCGTATCTCTTTATCACATAAATCTGACTATTCGGATCTTTATTGTATTGAAAAAATCCACCAGGGTACATATCCTCACTGTAATAAATATATCGCCCATCTGGTGAAACAACGGGTTCATTCACGTCTTGTTGATCGTTCTTTTTCTTCGTCAATTGGATTCCACTACCACCTGTGATATGGTACATCCACAACTCCCCTGCCCCCAGAGAACGTCCAGAAGTAAAGTGCTTTCGAGCGACAATATAGTTGCCATCTGGTGTCCAACTACCATTATTCAACAGCCTAAACGTTTCTTTGGTGATCTGCTTAGCGTTTTCACCATTGGCAGACATCGTCCAAATATTATCGCCTCCTCCATGATCTGAGGTAAACAAAATCTTTTTGCCATCAGGACTAAATCTTGGCTGGACCTCCCAAGCGATATTTTGCCGCAAAGGCGTCGCTTTTCCACCTGTAATGGGCATCGAATAAATGTCTCCGAGCATATCAAAAACGATGGTTTTGCCGTCTGGACTCACATCTAAACTCATCCAAGTGCCTTCATCGGTTGTGAAATTGACAGCTTTCCAGTTCCAACCTTCACCTGGTGGGTCACTGACTTGCCATTCTTTTTTCTTTTTGTCTTGGGCAGTTAGTTGAAAGCACAGACCGAGTGCTAAACATAAAAGGAGTGATCTAATTTGCATGGTTTTATTTTAAAAAGTTATCGTTAGTTCGTTTTTACCACATAGTCACATAGTTTTTTCACATAGAGCACATAGTTCGAGCAGTAGCGTTGATAATTTCAAGCGTTAGCATTTTTGCTAAGCTAACATTCAATTTTTTCAAGTCTAGCCTGCCCGAATGCTCAGGCGGGCGGGCTTAGCAAAATGCTAATGCTAGGTCAACATCTATCTAGAAAAACTATGTGAACTATGTGTCATTACTATGTGACTATGTGGTAAAAACAAAATTAGAGTTATCATCAAGAACCCCACCCCAAAGAAAACATAAATTATTTATTTCTCTAATCCGTTTTCCCTTTTTCTGTCAGGTGCTTGGCGTTTTTATAAAATAACTTAAATTATCAATCAAATCTAGTGAGAACCTATCAGCTTTTTCCTATCTTTCGATTCAACAAAAACATTCGAACTGATGCGTGTAGATTTTTTGCTTAAATTCCTTTGGCTGAGCGTTTTGCCCCTTCTAACCTTCCCTCTTTTTGCTCAACAGCCATTTGTTTGTCAGAATAATTTTTATTTCTCTTTCGGTGTAGGTAGCGGAAATAGTCAATTGCATGAAGTGATTATTGATATTGATGGAAATGTAGATTTTGTTCCACTGCCTAACTCTACGAACGTACGGTTGAATGCCATCGGATATCGTTCGACCGATAATCTAATTTATGCAGTTGGTTCTCTCGACGAAAGACTTTATCAAATTGATGCGACGGGTCGAAGTTTCCCTTTAGTTATTTTGGATGTTAATCATAGTAATGGATTCTGGGCAGCCACCATCACTCCAAATGGCGATGAAATGATTATTTTGGAACAAGTTGGTCGTAGTACCATTGCATTGCTAAAAATTGATTTAACCGATCCTACCTACCCGATCAAACAAAGGCTTCCATTGAGTGGAGCAGATGTCCAAACTACGGATATTGCTTTCGATCCTATTACTGGTCTATTGTATGGTTATGATGCCAATAATACTCGATTGGTTACGATTAATCCAGATAATGGTACGGTCAATACGCCATTCCCTCAATCCAATGTTGCCGATAAAATTGGAGGTATTTACTTCGATGCATTTGGAAATGTATTTGGCTATGGCAATGCAGCCAACGATGATGAAGCCAAAACTTTTTTTGGGATCAATAAGGAAACGGGCGAAATTACCAATTTGGGCACTGGTCCAAGAGCCAGTTCAAAGGATGGCTGTGCCTGCCCATTTACCATAGATTTATTAAAGAATGTAACTCCTAGACAAGTTGTTCCCTGTACAGAGGTAACTTATACTTTTGAAATTGCCAATCTTTCAGGGACGGAAAGAACGGGTGCGGTATTATCAGATACGATGCCCGATGAATTCGTGATTTTAGACGTACCTTACAATCCTTATGGAGGAACCGTTGAAGGTATTGGCACTAATATTTTGAATATCTCCAACATGACCATTCCACTCGGTATAGACAGCATCAAAGTTGTAATAGAAACCTTACCTTTTGCAGAAGGAATTTATAAAAATCAAGCCTATTTGGATAATCTCCCAGCAGGATTGGGAGGTCGTGCTCCCTCGGATGATCCGACCACTTTACTAAATGATGATTCCACAACCATTGAGGTCTTCCCTTTGGTGGTCAACTTAGCAAGTCAACAGCAAAATCTGTGTGAGGGAGCTAGCATAGAGCTAATAGGCGGCACAATCGAAGGCATTGATTATCAATGGAATACTGGCAGTACAGAACCAGCTATCCAAGTCAGTGAACCTGGAACTTATGCGGTCACAATCACCAATGGTTGCGAAATAGAAATTGACTCCGTAATCATTTCAGAAGAACCTATTTCGGTTGATTTAGGCGATGATATTACGATCAATTTGGGAGATTATTTAACCTTAGATCCTGTTACCAATGCAATTGGAACAATTAACTATGATTGGACTGATGTAGCTGTTCAATTTCCTTGTGTAGACAATTGCTCCACCTTAGAAGTACGGCCTTTTTTTGACACTAACTACGAAGTGAATATTACCAGCCCGTCAGGTTGCATGGCTACCGACAATGTAAATGTTATCGTTACCAAAGATCGAGGGATTTATATTCCAAATGTTTTTAGTCCGAATGGAGATGGTATGAATGATCGGTTTTATATCATGGGCAAAGGCTTTGCCCAGATTCTAACTTTGAATATTTATGATCGCTGGGGCAATTTGGTTTTCAACCAAAAAAGCGGAGAAATTAATGATTCGAATGGTGGTTGGGATGGATTATTTACTGGTCGTACTGCTCCAACTGGCGTTTATCATTACTATGCTAAAATTGTTTATCTGGATTTGATTGAGGAAAGTTTTGTTGGGGATTTGACTTTGATCAGGTAACACAACTCTCTGAGTGAGCAGAATAAGGAAATTACTTCAAGTAATCTCCTTATTTTATTTTGCAAAGTAAAGACATTACTTGAAGTAATGGCTTTACACAAATTTAGAACGTAAAAGTCACCCCCAAACTAGGCAAAATAGGCAACTGATTCTGCCGATCATATCGAACTCGATCAAAAAAGAAGATATT
>CALDTJ010000591.1 GCA_937924145.1 uncultured Saprospiraceae bacterium | reverse complement strand
CTGCTGCTGACAGTACTGTCGTCTTCGATAGGATCATTTAGTTCTAACAATTTAGCTGACCTTCAAAGAAAACTATGACTACACATAGTCCTTACTATTTATTACTTCTTTTTCTAATTGGCTTGTCTGCTTGCCAAACCGATCATAGTAGTAATAAACCTACCAACCAATCAATTACGCCTCCAAAAGATGCCTTATTTCAAAAATTAGCACCTGTACAAACAGGTATCGACTTTATCAATGAGGTAAAAGACGGTAAAGATTTTAATGTCTTGACCTACCGTAATTTTTACAATGGCGGTGGTGTAGGCATAGGAGACATTAACAACGATGGGCTAGATGATATTTTCTTTACAGCAAATATGGAATCGAACCAATTATACCTAAATAAAGGTGATTTGCAGTTTGAAAATATTAGTGAATCGGCAGGTATTGCAGGGCAGAGAGGTTGGAGTACAGGAGTGTCTATGGTCGATGTCAATAACGATGGATTTTTAGATATTTATGTGTCCAATTCAGGAGATATTGCTGGCGATGACCGAACGAATGAACTGTATATTAATAACGGCGATTTAACCTTTACAGAAAAAGCAAAGGAGTACAATTTGGCAGACGAAGGATTTAGCACACATGCCTCTTTTTTTGATTATGATTTGGATGGTGATTTAGATGCATATATTTTAAACAATAGCTTTAAAGACCCTAGTAAGCTAGCCTCTTTTAGCAAAACGAGAGATATTGAAGATGAGCTTGGTGGTGATAAATTGATGCGGAATGACAATGGAATTTTTACCGACGTGAGCACGCAAGCGGGCATTTACAAAAGTGCCATCGGTTTTGGGTTAGGCGTTTCCGTAAGTGATATTAACGGAGATTATTATCCAGATATTTATATCAGTAATGACTTTTGGGAGAGAGATTATATCTACATCAATCAAGGCGATGGAACGTTTTCGGAAGAATTGACTGAGCGAGTAGACATTTGTTCTGTTTCTAGTATGGGCGCAGATATTGCAGATTTGAATAATGACGGGGCGATGGACATTTTTACGACGGATATGTTGGCAGCGGATAATTACCGACTGAAAGCACACACGATGTTTGATCCTGTTTATTTAGAAAATTTAAAATACAGATCTAGTTTTCATTACCAAATTTTACAGAACTGTTTACAAATCAATAATGGAAATGGAGCATTCAAAGAAGTAGCGCACATGAGTGATGCAGCAGCTACGGATTGGAGTTGGGGCGCACTAATTTTTGATTTTGATAATGATGGATGGAATGATATTTATGTCTGCAATGGCATTTACAAAGACATCATGGATCAAGATTTCACAAGTTTTATTGCCGATAGAGACGAAGTGAAAAAGATTGTCCAAGAAAAAGGAGCGTTCGATTTTAGAGATTTTTTACCCTACTTAAATTCTACGCCGATTCATAATTATGCTTTTGTGAATCAACAAAATGCGCAATTTAAAAATAAAGCAACGGATTTAGGCTTTGTTGAGGCAGAGTTTAGCAATGGGGCGGCTTATAGTGATTTGGACAATGATGGAGATTTAGATTTGGTGATTAATAATGTGAACCAGCCTGCTAGTGTGTATAAAAATACCGCTAGTGCTAAAGGCAATCATTTTTTGACGGTTCAACTACAAGATGAGACTAGTAAAAACGGAATGGCAATCGGGGCAACGGTAAAAGTGAAGATAGCCAATCAAACTTTTGCTCAACAACATTTTACTGCGAGAGGATTCCAAAGTAGCGTAACCGCTGATTTATTGTTTGGCTTAGGGGATGCAACGACGGTGGAAAGCATAGAAGTGATTTGGCCCGACAAAACTATTCAAATCATTGAAAATCCAGCGATTGACCAAAAAATAACGATTGCTAAAAATACCAATCGAAAAGTAAGCCCACAACCAAAAGAAACTAAGAATTACTTATTGAAAAAAGCAAAGGTAATAGCAGACAACAGCGCACACCAAGAAAACACTTTCAATGATTTTGATTTTGAAAGATTGCTACCTCGAATGTATTCTACGGAAGGCCCTAAGATAGAAACGGGAGATTTGAATGGTGATGGTCATACTGACTTTGTGGTTTTGGGTGCAAAGGGAGATATCGATAAAATATTTTTACAAAATTCGGATGGACAATTTGATCGAATAAAAACGACTGCTTTCGACGCCGATATAGCTTTTGAAAGTACTTGTGCAGCCTTATTCGATAATGATAAAGATGGAGACTTAGATTTAGTAATAGGCTCAGGTGGTAATGAATTTGGCAAAGGAATGGATGGCTTTTTACTTCGCTATTACGAAAATGATGGAAAAGGAAACTTTACTAAAAATATGGAGCAGGCGCCACCAGCAGGCGGTCAATTTTCGGTGATCTTACCGAATGATTTTGATAAAGATGGAGATATAGATTTATTCATAGGTGCGAGGTCTATTCCTGGAAATTATGGTTTGACACCTCGTAGTTTTTTATTGAAAAAATCAGGTAATAGTTGGAGAGATATTACTAAAAAAGAATTGGGCACTATTGGTATGATTACAGATGCCGCATGGACAGATTATGATGGCGATCAAGATGATGATTTGATGCTGGTCGGAGAGTATATGCCCATCACTTTCTTTACGAATGAAGGAACAGGTTTAGAAAAAGCGATGACTATTCCGAATAGTGAAGGTTGGTGGTTGGATATTACTGCTGATGATTTGGACAATGATGGGGATACCGATTTTGTACTAGGAAACTGGGGATTGAACACTAAATTCAAAGCAACGCCAGCAAGCCCATTAGAATTATTTGTCAAAGATTTTGATCAAAATGGAAAAACAGAATTTGTCTTAAACTGGAAAGCACCCGCTGACGATAAAGCCTACCCGTTTCACACCAAAATGGACTTGACGGCGCAATTGCCAGCACTAAAAAAGAAGTTTTTAAAATACGATGAATACGCTAAGGCGGACTACGAAACTCTATTTACCGCAGCAGAAAGAAAAGGGGCGACGAAGAGAAAAGCAGTAACCTTAGAAACAGCAATTCTAAGAAATAATGGAAGTGGTCAATACGATTTAGAAACGCTCCCTCTAGCTGCTCAAATTTCTCCAATGTTTGCATCTGTAGTCGATGATTTTAATCAAGACGGACGGAAAGATATTTGGATGAGTGGTAATTTTTATGGTTTAAAGCCAGAAGTTGGTCGGCATGATGCCTCGGAAGGGGTGTTATTATTGGGGCAAGCGGATGGTACTTACAAATCTGCTAACGAACTTGTTCCAGCTATCGAAGGGGAGGTTAGAGACGCTAAAGTGTTAGTTAATAATCAAGGAGAAAAGTTATTATTCGTTGGTTTAAATAATGAAGAGATTACTGTTTTGAGTTATTAGGAGATGATTTTTTTAAGTATGTTTTAAGATATTTTTTACCACATAGACACATAGTTAAAAACACATAGATCACATAGTTTGCTAAGCTAGATGTTGACCGAGCAGTAGCACTTTTGCTAAGTTAGATTTGAATTATTTTTTAAGTTAGCTTAGAAAAAATGCTACTGCTCGAAATTTTCAAAGCTAACGCTCGAAAAACTATGTGCTCTATGTGCCTTCACTATGTGTCTATGTGGTAAAAAACAAAAAAGATAAAAATAAATGAAGTATCCACTCTGGAAAACACTATTCATTTTAGCCCTATTTGTTGGATGCCAATCCGAACCACCCACCCAATTTGTATCCTTACCAACTGCCCAAACGGGCATCCGTTTTAATAACGTCATCCAAGATCACGATACACTAAGTGTCCTCAACTATGAGTACATTTATAATGGTGGTGGCGTAGCAATCGGAGACCTAAACGGGGATGATTTACAAGATGTCGTTTTTACAGCGAATATGGTAGATAATGCGATTTATCTCAACCAAGGCAATTTAAAATTTAAGGATATTTCGCAAGCATCCGGTATTATTGGGGAGTCTAGATGGAGTACAGGGGTAACCTTAGCAGATGTAAATGTTGATGGCTTATTGGACATTTATATTACCGCAAGTGGACACGATAAAGTAAAGAATAAAACGAACCAACTCTTCATCAATCAAGGGGTAAATCAAGATGGGATTCCAACCTTTTTAGATCACTCAAAAGCTTATGGTGTGGCGGATCAGACGAATAGTACCCACTCCGCTTTTTTCGATTATGACAATGATGGAGATTTAGATCTCTTTGTAATCGTCAATAAAATGCGACCCGATCAGCAGCCTAGTCGTTATCGTAAAAAGGCAAAAGATGGAAGTTCGGCTACGACGGATAAATTGTATCGAAATGATTGGAATGAAGAGTTAGGGCATCCTGTATTTACAGATGTTGGCAAAGCCGCTGGAATTTTGACCGAAGGCTTTAGTTTGGGTATCAATATCTGCGATTTGAATCAAGATGGCTGGAAAGATGTCTATATCACCAATGATTATTTGAGCAATGATTTGCTTTACATCAATAACCAAGATGGCACTTTTACCAATCAAGCAGATATATATTTTAAGCATACTTCCTTCTCTGCGATGGGGAATGATGTCATGGATTTAGATAATGATGGACATTCCGAAATTATCGCTTTGGATATGTTGCCGAAGGATAATTATCGTAGAAAAACGATGATGCCACCCAATAAATACGTGGATTATTTGAATAATGAAAAGTACGGCTATCAGTTTCAGTCGATGCGAAACACCCTGCAAGCGAATAAGGGTGTTGCAGCAGCACAAGATAGTCAAGCCATGTTTAACGATGTAGGTTTGATGGCGGGTATTGCGGCTACCGATTGGAGTTGGACGCCTTTAGTGGCAGACTTTGACAATGATGGACAGAGAGATTTAATCGTCACCAATGGTTTTCCAAAAGATGTGACAGACCGAGATTTTATTGATTATAATATGGATGTTGGTACTTATGCTACCAAAGGCTTTTTAATAGAAAAAATCCCCTCTGTCAAAATCAAAAATTATGCTTTTCGCAATACAGGAGATTTGTCTTTTGAAGAGGTCACGGATGCTTGGGGCATTGCTGAACCTTCCTTTTCCAATGGCGCAGCTTACGGTGATTTGGATAATGATGGCGATTTGGATTACATCGTTAATAATATCAATTCAGCAGCATCTGTCTATGAAAATAAAAATTTGAGCCCCAATAATTGGCTACGAATAAAGCTAATTGGTTCCAATAAAAATCCATTAGGAATTGGGACAAAAGTGATGGTATATGTGGACAGTTTAGGTATGCAAGTCAACGATTTTACGCTAAGTAGAGGCTATTTATCTTCTGTAGAACCTTATTTACATTTTGGTTTAGCTAATAAAAATACAGTGGATAGTGTGGTGGTAATTTGGCAAGATGGTCAGCAAGAAAAACTAGAAAATATTTCTGCGAATCAAGTGGTTAAAATTAGTCATTCCTCGGCAAAAGATGTTAATGATTATTTGGTGCAAGCGACAAATGCTAACCGATTATTCAAAGAAGTAGGCAAAGAATTAGGCATTAATTTTATTCAAAAAGAACAGGACTATATTGATTTTAATGTGCAACCCATGTTACCACATAAATTATCTCAATATGGCCCTAGTTTGTCGGTAGGAGATGTCAACTCGGATGGATTAGAAGATGTTTTTATTGGTGGTTCTCACTTTCAAAAAGGCACATTTTTGGTGCAAAAGTCAGACGGTAGTTTTCAAGAAAAAGATTTGATTCAATATGCTGATAAGGATGATTATAAATCCGAAGAATTAGGAGCAGTTCTTTTTGATGCCGACCAAGATGGAGATGATGATTTATACGTTGTACATGGCGGCTACGAATTTGACCTAGCGGATAGCCAATATGTAGACCGGATCTATACCAATGAAAATGGGCAGTATCTTTGGACACCCACTGCTTTACCCGAAATTTTTAGTAGTGGCTTAAATGTCAAAGCAGCAGATTACGATAAAGACGGAGATTTAGATCTATTTGTAGGAGGGCGCGTCAAACCTGCTAAATATCCAAGTCCTGTCAGTAGTTATATCCTAAGAAATGAAAGTGACGAAAACGGAATTCGGTTTGTGGATGCCTCGCAAGAAGTTGCTCCATTTTTGACAGAAATAGGTATGGTGACGGATGCACTTTGGACGGATTTCAATAACGATGGACAGATAGACTTGTTAATAGTCGGAGAATTTATGGCACCGACTTTTTTAGAAAATGTGCAAGGTAAATTCCAAGCTATTGACCACGAACTGCCGACAGGTTGGTGGAATAGTCTAGCTGGTGGTGATTTTGACAACGATGGTGATATAGATTATATAGTCGGAAATACAGGAAGAAATACTACGACGGATATTTCTGAAAATCATCCAATCAGAGTTTATTATAAAGATTTTGATAATAATGGAACGAGTGATTTATTTCCTACTTCCTATTTTCCAGATAGAGAAGGCAATATGAAAGAATTCCCTTATTTCGGTCGATTAGAAATCGCTAAGCAATACAATGTCATTCCTAGAAAATTCCCCTTTCACAAAGAATTGGCGGTGGCAACGATACATGATATTTTCAACGCCGAAGAAATGGAAGGGGCCTTAGTTCTAGCAGCTAATAATTTCAATACATCCTACCTCGAAAATTTAGGTAATGGACAATTTGCTATTAAAGCATTACCAAAATTAGTGCAGCGTTCTCCCATATACGGTATGCAAACTGGAGATTTCAATCAAGATGGAAATTTAGATGTCTTGATGGTCGGAAATGACTACGGTATGGAAGTTTCTGTAGGCAGGATGGATGCACATGATGGATTAGTCGCTTTCGGTGATGGACTGGGGAATTTTAACATAAAAGGAGCCACGGAAACAGGATTTTTAGTGCCTGCTGATGCAAAGAGTTTGGTGCGGTTACAAGCTGGAAATGGATCATCTATTTATTTAGCAGGACAAAACAAAGCGCCTTTGAAAGTTTTTCAAACGGATATAAAAACCAATAGTATTCCACTAAAAATGAAGGATACTTATGCACTTTTAAAGTTAAAAAACGGCAAAACTCGAAAAGTAGAATTTTATTATGGATCTAGTTTCTTGTCGCAGTCTAGTCGAACGTTGCTGATTGATAAAAATGTAGAACAGGTAACGGTTTATAATGTAGAAGGGACTGCTAGAACAATTGACTTGGCGCAAACATTCTTGTCTGAAAATTTTTAGTGAAGGATATAATGCTTTGTAAACATAGTTTAAGCTAATGTGACCCCAAAAACCACGAAGTGGTTGAACACGATTAGCCCCGAATGAAATTCGGGGATAAGAAAAAAACGCCTTCCCCAAAACCACGAAGTGGTTGAATATGAGCGAGTTAAGTTCAACCACTTTGTGGTTGTGGCATATCCTTTATTCTATTCACCCCGTATTTCATTCGAATTGGCGTCAAGGAAAAAACATATAATATTTAAAATGTTGATTATCAGTAGTATTAGTGCTCTTTTTTGAAAATTCCAAGTAAATTTGGAATGCGAAAATCGGTAGCACAGGCTTTAGCCTGTCCTGTTCAG
>CALDTJ010000590.1 GCA_937924145.1 uncultured Saprospiraceae bacterium | reverse complement strand
GCACTGCTCGTCAAGCGGCGAACTATTATCGAATGGCAAAAGAAGAACGCCCTTGGCAAGTAAAAGTAGCTTTATTAGCTGCGGCTAATCAAAATTTACCTCCCTATATGGTAGAAACTAAAGGAGGCATTAATGCAAATTTGCGTAAAATGTATCTTACTGCCCAAAGTGATGCTGAAAAGGCGAATGTATTAAAGGCAATGGGGGATTTTGGATGGAACTATTCTTTTATGTTAGAACAAATTCCTAATTTATCATCTGCTATCGAAAAATCTTCATTGGTAGAAGGAATAGGTAAAATCATAGCGCATCCAGATTTTAATAAAACGTTTGGTATCAGCCGTCGAAGAGTAACCAGAGATTTAAGCAATTTCCTATTAGATATTTTTAGAAATGGAGATGTTGGTAGTATGGCAGTAGCGGCAGGAGTTTTAGATGGTATCAATGATGATTTTAAGGCTGTTTTACAAGATAGTTTGCCAATTATTGTAACTGCTCAGCAGCAATTAAAAATGCCCGATGCCACGGAAACGTATAATGAAGTACAAAAAGCCATTGATTTTTTCAATGGAGTAAAGTCCAAAAAACCTACAACGCCTGAATTCAATCACCCAATTGACATGACTTTGTTGAATAGAGTTACTACAAGTGCAGCAGCAGTCATGCAAACAGATAAAGGGAAAATTAGAATGGAATTATTTCCTCTGCTAGCACCTGGAACAGTTACCAATTTTATAAATTTGGCTGAATCAGGATTTTTTAAAGATAAAAATTTCCACCGAGTGGTGCCTAATTTTGTCATTCAAGGAGGTTGTCCACGAGGAGATGGTTATGGTTCTTTAGATTATTCTATTCGATCAGAATTGCCTTTGGCTTATTATGATGATGAAGGATATGTCGGTATGGCATCGGCAGGAAATCATACCGAAGGTACTCAGTTTTTCATCACACATTCTCCAACCCCTCATTTGGATGGAGGATATACCATTTTTGCAAAGGTAACGGAGGGTATGGATGCTGTTCATAATATGGAAGTAGGGGACAAAATTCAGAGTGTAGCTATCAGATATTGACAGGATGACAGGATTTTTGTAGGTCATTCTTTCGTGTCATTCAATTTAGGTCGAGGAAAGTAATACATCAGTTATTCAAACTTAATTTTGACTATGAGTGCTACATATTTTATATTTGTATAATTGAATAACATCATTTTCCAACCATTAACATAAATATCATGTATAAAGTATTCGTCTTTTTCAGTTTTTCTATTTTTTTAATGGCTTGTAATTCTGCTCCCGTAGGAAAAGTACAAGTGGCAGAAGATGGGAAAGTGACTGCCTTATCCTTTGGTGAAGAAATTACTCAAACGGATGTGATTTCTTATGATGAAATGATTTTAAAAATGGCAGGGTCAGATTCTTTAGTGACTAAAGTTGTTGGAACAGTAGAAGGGGTCTGTCAAGCAAAAGGCTGTTGGATGAATATCGTATCAGAAAATCCTGATCAACCAGATATGTTTGTAAAATTTAAAGATTATGGCTTTTTTATGCCTAAAGATATCGCAGGTAAAAAAGTAGTTATGGAGGGATATGCTTTCAAGGAAGTGACGCCCGTAGAAGAATTGCGCCACTATGCTGAGGATGAAGGTAAATCAAAAGAAGAAATTGCAGCGATTACTTCGCCTAAGGAAGAATTAAAGTTCTTAGCATCTGGAGTACTATTATTGAACTAATAAGGCTTTTTAATGCCGAGGTGTAGTCCTGCCAGCACTTGGAGTGCTGGCAGGACTTAGTATTTTATGCCTTTGCGTCCTTTTCCTGTCGTTTCAAAAATACTTTTCCTTTTCTATATTGGTCAAAAATAGGGTCATTGACTTCTTGCCAAAAGCCCTCTATTTTATCTCCCCATACACTTCTTGTATAAATAATTTGATATTTTCTAATGTGCTTTTTTTTGTCTGGTTGTTGTGTTGGATACAACACTTGCTTATTAAATAGTCGCATAGACCTATCCCCAAAATATTTTCCAGTTAAATCCATTGCTACAGGTTGGTCCTCATAAAATATATAAGCTGTTCCTTTCACATCTGAGCCTTCCCTTTTTAACACTAATTGAAATTTGTGTTCCGTTTGTGGTGCGGGTCTTTCTAAAGTGATTGTACCTTCCCAAGTACCATCGACCATTTGAGCATTTCCAAGAAAAAACGACAAACAAAATAGAGCTGTAAAAAAGTATTTCATGTTCACATTTTAGAATAAGTTCTCAGGCAGTATTTTACTATTGAGAACAAAAAATTACTGGAATTGCTCAAATTTAGGATTTAAAAATAGGTAGTTCAATTATTCCAGATGCTTTTATATGTTAAAGTGGTGGGAAATAGAAAAGCCTCTGTACTATTTTTCAATAGCAAGAGGCTTTTCTGTAGCACCAAGCTCCTGCTTGGTTAATTTATATGTAAGCCAAGCGGAGCTTGGCGCTACGTTTATTTCACAACAAAACCATTCCCCATTCCATCACCTGGACTGACAAAATCTAACACGCCATCCGAATTTTCTGCCATTAAAATCATTCCTTGTGACTCAATGCCTTTTAATTTTCGTGGAGCTAAATTAGCTAGCAATAAAACTTGCTTTCCGATGATGTCTTCTGGTTTGAAAAATTCAGCAATCCCAGAAACAACGGTTCTTTCTTCAAAACCTAAATCAACCGTCAGTTTTAATAACTTCTTCGTTTTTCTAACTTTTTCAGCCGTTAATATGGTGCCTGTTCGTAAATCTAGTTTTGTAAAATCATCAAAAGCGATTGTTTCTTTTACTGGCTCATAACTAACGCCTTTGTTAGCTTTCTCCGTTGCCTCCAATTTCGCAATTTGGGCATCAATCACTTCGTCAGGTATTTTAGTAAATAAATGATTCGGTTTATTAATTTTATGACCGTCGGGAAGAATCACTTCTCCTTCCGATAATTTATTTAGTAAATCCATGTATTCTCCATTGTCTTCTAAACGAGGGAGGTTCAGAATATCTCTAATTTTATCAGAAGTGAAAGGTAAAAATGGACGACAAGCTACACTTAATGCCGTAACTACTTGCAGGCCTGTATTCATGACAACTTTTACTGTCTCCTCATCGGTTTTGATTAATTTCCACGGCTCATTAAATTGTAATAATTGATTACCCGTAGAAGATATTTCCATCAAAACCTTCAACGCTGCTCTGAACTCATATTTACGAATATGCTCTCCTATCTCCTGTAATTTATCATGTAAATCAACCAATTCAGATTCTTGATAAGACATCTCGATCTGATTAGAAGAATCCACAATCTGCAAATCAGGATTAATGGTAGGAACTACGCCGTCATAATATTTATTGGTCAATACGATGACCCGATTAATGAAGTTAGCCAAGTTATTCACCAACTCATTATTATTCGTCTCTTGATACCCTTTCCAAGTGAATTCGCTATCCCGTTGTTCGGGCATATTTTTAATCATGTTGTAGCGCAATTCATCTTCTTTCCCTTCAAACTCTTCGACATATTCGTGTACCCAAACCGCCCAATTTTTAGACGTAGATAATTTTCTACCCTCCAAATTCAAAAACTGATTGGCTGGTACATTGACAGGGATAATATAATCTCCGTGTGCTTTCAGAATCGCAGGGAAAATCAGACAGTGGAAGACAATATTATCTTTTCCAATAAAATGAACTAGAGCAGTCTCCTTATCTTGCCAATACGGTTTCCAGTCTTTTCCATTGTCTATAGCCCATTGTTTGGTGGCAGAAATATAACCAATTGGAGCATCCATCCAAACGTATAACTTCTTACCTTCCGAGCCTTCAATTTCTTGTGGCACATCTACCCCCCAGTCCAAATCACGCGTCATTGCTCTTGGCTGTAAGCCACCGTCTAACCACGACTTACATTGACCTAAAACATGGTTTTTCCACTCGTCTGGATAGTGCAATAATTCTCCTTCTAACTTCCCTGTTTCTACCCACTCTCTCAGCCAATCTTCATATTTATCTAGTGGTAAATACCAGTGAGTGGTTGATTTCAAAACTGGCTTTGCACCACTCAATGTAGATCTAGGATCAATGAGTTCCGTCGGACTTAAGGTTGATCCGCAGTTTTCACATTGATCGCCATAAGCCTCTGGGTGGCTACATTTAGGACAAGTTCCAATTATATATCTATCAGCTAAGAATTGACTCGCTGACTCATCAAAATATTGTTCTTTGGTTTGTTCGACAAACTCTCCCTTTTGATTTAGGGTTCTAAAAAATTCTTGTGATGTCTCATGATGAATAGGCGCAGAAGTTCTATGATAAATATCAAATGAAATACCTATTTTTTCGAAAGTAGTTCTTAGACTCTCGTCGTACCTGTCTACAATTGCCTGTGGTGTCGTTCCATCTTTTTTAGCACGAATAGTTATCGCTGCTCCATGTTCATCTGACCCACAAACATAAACCACGTCTTTTCCATTCAATCTCAAAAAACGCACAAAAATATCTGCTGATAAATACGCCCCTGCCAAATGCCCAATGTGTAACGGGCCATTCGCATAAGGTAAAGCAGAAGTCACTAAATAACGCTTTGGTTCTTGCATGATAATATAGTGTTTGAAAATAGTTAAGCCTATTGCTTATAGTGTAAATAGACCTTGCTATTTAATAAGATTTGCAAAAATAAATATAAAATATAGTAAAGGCGTGCTTTCCAGCATTGGATCGCTGAATTATTTTAGGTAAGCCGACATTATGCATGGATAGCTTGTCCAAAAAATTGGATTTGGAACGCTATCCGATATGTTTAGGAAGTGATTGAAAGCTTTAAAATTTTATTTTTTGAAAGATATTCGGAACAACTGTAGATTGGAAATAAAAGTTCCCAATAAAAAAGCGGCTAAGTTTTTTGATGACTTAGCCGCTTTTAGGGTTTATTTTATCAAACCAACTACTAATTCATACCAAGTTGACTTCGCATTTTCAAATTACTTACTACAAAATCGCCAACTTTTTCTCCTTGCGAAACACCATTAAAACAAGCTGGCGCATAATGAATACCTCCATACAAACGACTGACTGCTGCCTCATCTGACGCCTCCAAAAAAGAATTAAAAGACCGAGTAGGTAAACCAAATTCCTCTTCAGTATTATCAGCAAATTTAAAATTGTCGCCATAAATACTGGTCAATGCCACTGCTGCTGCCCGTGAAATGACGCTATGCCCACTGGTATATTCTGGAAAAGGAGGTGTTTGTAAAGCTGGTGCCCAATCTTCATCTACCATTCTATTAATTACCGTTTCAGGGCGAACTAGGTTAGAACGATATTTTTCGTCCCAACAACTAATGAAGGCATCAGCCAAAGCAATAGAAGTCAAAGCATAAGTTTCTGCCGTTTTCATAAAATCGGCTTTAGTTGTTCTAGCAGCCAAAGCAGCAATATTAATCCAATGACCACCAGGGGTGATTTTTTTAGTGGCAAACATAACGTGCCCTTTGTGATGAGAAACATAGGGGTTACAATCCCAAAATTCCGCGATAGCTATTTTTTCTTCTTTTTCTTCATTTAAAACCGTGTAAACCTCCATCATCTCTTTATAGAACAAACTTTTTTCATCTTCATCATAAGGTGTTGGTGGAGGTGGAGGAAATTGATCTGCTGACTCTATCACAAAAGGTCTAATCTTTTTCCAGTGTGGTTCAATTCCATCCATGTAGTCTGGTGGTGTAGGTCTCCAAAGTCCTGGATCTTCTGGAATAGAATACTTAGGAAAAGTCCGAGTTTGCTTGTACATGTCCTTATCTGCATACGCTAGAATGTGTTCGGCTATTTTTTGACCATATTCTAGAGACCTTTCATAAGTATTAGATGGCATTTCTACCGCCTTAAATTCTGCATATAGTTCATCTTGAAACGCTTGAATCTTATCTTCTGAAAAAATAAGTGCCTTTCCTACCGTCAAAAAAGCGTGCGCACTTGCTAACGGAAAACAATACTCCTTTCCATTTTCTGGTTTTGGCGTATTGGCAAATTGCTTTAATTGACCATCTAAAGTTTGATAAGTCGAAAACTCAGGTAAGGCTGCTTGATAGGCTGCAATACTAGAATAAGCATAAATTCGACTGGCTTGTGGTGGCGAAAAAATATCGTGAACAATTACATCCGTCAATTTTTTCATAGATCGATGTAGAAATTCAGCATTTCTCGCATCTTCTTGAAAATTAGGGTTGACCTTTTCACAAGCAGTTGTTCCTGCAATTATCATAAAGGCCAATAATAAATATCTCAGTTTCATACAATTATTTTGTTACTAAAAGGCGTATTTTTTTGATAGACAAAATTAGGCATCTTCTATCAAAATCATCAATAAAATTGATTCTTTGTCAAACCTTTAACAGGAAATTTCAAACAGTAAAATAAGCGATAAAGTTATAAT
>CALDTJ010000589.1 GCA_937924145.1 uncultured Saprospiraceae bacterium | reverse complement strand
TTTCTTGCGGACAAATTCCGATTACGCCCATATTTTACATATTTTGACTTTCTACACAACCCCGAAATGAATAAATAGGGTGTTGGACAAGCCTGAAAGGCTTGAATAATAAGAATTTTAATGTTCAAGTCTTTCAGACTTGTAAGGAAGTGCTTAAAATATCACTTCCCCCAATTTTATTGGGGACTATTCATCTTCAATCCTTTCAGGATTTGATGATTAAAAGATATGGGGTGTCGATAGAATTTAGAATTGTCAGATACGTACAACATCGTCAACATCTAGATCGGCGGAATTTATCTATAAGTGGGGAAAAATCAACGTGGTTTAATTTTATTTGATGAAAAACAGTAGACATTGGGTAATTAGGTACTACGTCTTATTAAAAAACACTCCAATAAAAGCAGCATATTGCTCCGCATTCATCAATTGATCCAATTCCTTGGGGTTAGTCGCTTTAATTTTGACCAACCAACCTTTGCCATAAGGGTCTTCATTCATCCACTCAGAATGGTCTGGTAGTGCAGTATTGATTTCGATGATTTGACCACTCATAGGCATCAAAATATCGTTGGCTGCTTTATTAGACTCCGTGACAGCAAAGGGATCACCCTGAGTAAATACTTGCCCAATCTGTGGTAATTCAATAAAAACAATCTCCCCAAAAACAACTTGAGCGAAGTCAGTGATACCTATAATGAAATGGTTGTTTTGTTGGCGAGCCCATTCATTGGTTTCATAATACTTAGCAGTGAGATCTATTTTTTTCATAATTGCAAAATAGCCAAAATTATTTTGACCTACTACGGGAAAAATAAATAAAGTTTCAAAAAAAAGTAAAAAATTGAATTATTTTTATTTTAATATAAATTAAATTTAATATATTTAGCACTCAATTGAAAAATAGCAATGGACTTAGACACTTTAAAGCTATTATATATTGTTGAAAATTAAATCAATAGAGAGACGTAAAGGCAAAGTAAAATCAACCAATGGGATAACCGAGGTCCCTTCCTATTTTCATTCCAAAAAATAAATCTTTCAACGACATAACCAGTTGAAGGAAATCTGAAATTAATCTCACCAAAGCTAAATTTTACTGATTTTGTAGCTGCGAAAGCGTGCAAAAAACGGCTTTTCTATGCCTGCTAATTAGTAATTTGATAGCACTTAACATAGAATATTTGATCAGTTTTTATAAATAAGGGTAGGTTAAAAGACCTTCCTATTACCATCTTTACTCACATTTAAATTTACACAATGAAAAAATTTACTCCCTACTTTTTATTACTTATTTTAGTTTGGCTAATGCCTACTCAACAAATGCAAGCACAAGAAGAAGATATTTTTGAGTGCGAATTGGCCATAGAACTAACTCCTATCGGCGTATGTGGAAATGAGAAAGGCGAAATCCAAGTGAATATCCTAAATGGACTTGGAGACTATACCGTTGGATGGACCAGCTTTACGAACGGTTTAGATCGAGAAATGCAAGTATCTAACAATTCTTTTACTATTTCTAATTTACCCGTTGGCCCTTATGCGTTTCGAGTAGTTGATAATTTTTCGAAATGTTCCGCAGTAAAAGCAACAAGAGTTGTATTTGATATTTTAAGAGGTACTGTTACTGCAAAAGGTAACCCCACAAAATGTAATGGAAATGGCTCAATCACAGTCAATATTGATGGCAATACACCACCATATCGAATGAATGTATCTGGCCCAGTTTCTTCAGCTATGATTGCTAGAAGTAATAAGGTGAGAATTTTCAACTTACCTGCGGGTGACTATGAGATTGAGGTTGAAAAAGACGGATGTACGCAAACAGTGCAAGCAACAGTGAGTGCAGGAGAAGGACTGCCTGATCTATCATTGACAGCGGCGAAAGATGAATGTGGAGTGAATACAGGAACAGTTACTGCGGCAATTAATGGTGGAGTAGGCCCTTACACTTTATCTTGGGAAGGCCCTACCTCAGGCAGTTCAGCAGTAAGTAGAAGTGTTGATGTATCAGGCTTGGAGACTGGTAATTATCAGTTTGAACTAGAAGATGCAGAAGGTTGTAGATCTATAGCAATTCTTGATTTAAACACAACGTCTTTAAACATAGCGGTAGATTCTAAACCAGAAATCAATGGTAAAAATGGCTTTTTAAAAGTGCATATTGAAGGAGGAGTACCAGCTTATACCATAGCGTGGTCAGGTACTGAATCAGGTGAGCAAGTAGCTAATTCTCTAGCCGAATCGATCTCTTTACCAGCAGGAGACTACACGGTAACGGTAACAGATGCCGCAGGTTGTAGTATTTGGGATAGCGGAACAATTGAGGTAGTCACCTACACTCCAAAAGCCACTCCTGATGCAGGTCAATCAACAGGTAGAAATGGCCAATCAACAGGAAAATTATTGGTAGAAAACACTCCCTTGTTGCACCAAAATTATCCAAATCCATTTGATACTCAAACAATTATCAGATTTGAGTTGCCTGAATCAATGGACGTACAATTAACGATTCAAGACCATTTTGGTCGGATTGTTTCTACTACCAAAAAAGGGTATAGAAAAGGATTAAATCAATTTACTTTGAATCGAGCAGATTTAAGTGCAGGTATGTATTTTTATACCATTTCTACGGATAAGTTTCAAGCTACTAAGCGCATGGTTATTCGATAACTATTGAAGATAGTATTTAATAGTGATAATGAAAAAGCAGTAATTGCCTTCGGGGGGTTACTGTTTTTTCATTTTCATTTAATCTATTATCAAGACAGAAAAAAGAATAATATTAGAAGAAATAGTCATAAAATGATTTTAAAAAACATAAATGAGTAGCATCTTCTCAAAAAATAAACCCCAAAATCAATAGAAAATTAAAAAATTGAACCAATTCCAACCATGTTTGCGTATCATTTTCTAATTTTGCATCTCTTTAAAAGTAAATTTATAAATGATTAATAATCAATGATTTAAAAGTGATTATATGTTCATTTATTCATAGATTAACATTATTTAACTCAACACACCCATTGGGCGGCTCCTAACCATTACCAAATTACCCCAAACTAAAGGTGTTTAATAATCAGAACAGATATGTCAAACTTAAGGTACGAAACGCTGCAATTGCATGCAGGCCAAGAAGAAGTAGAAGGAACAACCAACTCAAGAGCCGTTCCTATTTACCAAACGACTTCTTATACTTTCAATAGTTCGGAGCATGGGGCAAATTTATTTGCGCTGAAAGAATTCGGAAATATCTATACCCGAATCATGAACCCTACGACGGATGCGTTTGAAAAAAGAGTAGCTGCCTTGGAAGGAGGAGTCGCAGCATTAGGTGTTGCCTCTGGTCAGTCTGCCGAGTTCATTGCATTGAACAATATTTTGTCAGCAGGAGATAACTTCGTTTCTTCTTCTAACTTATATGGTGGAACTTACAACTTATTCAAAGTTGCTTTCAAGCGATTAGGCATCGAATGTCGATTTACAGCAGGAGAAGAGGGGAGTGACTATGAAAGTTTGATTGATGAAAATACAAAAGCCATCTACTTAGAGGCGATTGCTAATCCACGATTTAGCGTAGCAGATTTCGAGTCTATCTCAGCTGTTGCAAAAAAGCATGATATTCCACTAATCGTTGATAATACTTTTGGAGCTTGTGGTTACTTATTCCGACCATTAGAGCACGGTGCTAATATCGTAGTAGAATCAGCTACTAAATGGATTGGTGGTCACGGTACTTCTATCGGTGGAGTGATCGTTGATGGTGGAAATTATAACTGGGAAAACGGAAAATATCCACAATTCTCTGAGCCATCAGAAGGCTATCACGGTTTGAATTTTGGTGAAGTATTCGGTATGAATGGTCCATTCGGAAACATTGCGTTCATCATTAGATGTAGAGTAGAAGGACTAAGAGATTTTGGTCCTGCGTTGTCTCCATTTAATGCTTTCATGTTATTACAAGGTTTAGAGACTTTATCATTGAGAGTTCAGAGAACTTGTGATAATGCATTAGCAATGGCAGAATGGTTAGACGAGCATCCACAAGTAGCTAGTGTAAGCTATGCAGGATTGCCACATAGCCCATCTTACGCTAATGCGAAGAAATATTTAAGACATGGTTTTGGTGGTGTCCTTTCTTTTGAATTAAAAGGAGATGCAGCAGCAGCAACTAAGTTTGTAGAGAGCCTAAAATTAGTTTCTCACTTAGCCAACGTAGGAGACGCCAAGACATTGATTATCCAACCTTCTGCTACTACGCACCAACAGTTATCTGCTGAAGAGCAATTATCTGCGGGTGTTAAGCCAAATGCTTTAAGAGTTTCTGTAGGTATCGAACACATTGAAGATATCAAGGATGACTTTAAGCAAGCTTTTGCGGCAGTTGCAGAGCCAGTTTTAGCGTAGTTATGAATTAATTATGAGTGATACCTGTCTGCCGATAGGTAGAAGTTATGAGTGGGATTCCATTGATAGCTTATCAGCAATCATATACATTAAAGCCTTTAGATTGTCGTATGATGATCTAAAGGCTTTTTTATTTTTTGAGAAACCAAAATCCGTTAGGAAATGGGACAATATCTAGTTGTCAACGTCAAATTGTCAACGTTTAGATCTGTGGAATTTATCTATTCGCGGGGAAAATTGTCAAAGTCTAAATCCGCGTGGAATTAAAATCCGTATTGAAATGGTTCAACATCTAGTTCTGTGTTAAAAAAAATCCGTGTGGAAACAAAATCTGTGTGGAAAAATGTCAACGTCAAAATCCGTGTGGAAATGGATCAACACCTAGTTGTCAAAGTTTAGTTCTGTGTTAAAAAAAATCCGTGTTAAAATCTGTCAACGTCTAATCTGCGTAGGAAAAATGTCAACGTCAAAATCCGTATTGAAATGGATCAACATCTAGTTCCGTGTTAAAAAAAATCCGTGTGGAAAAATGTCAACGTCTAATCTGCGTGGGAAAAAAAATCCGTGTGGAAAAATGTCAACGTCAAAATCCGTATGGAAATGGTTCAACATCTAGTTCC
>CALDTJ010000588.1 GCA_937924145.1 uncultured Saprospiraceae bacterium | reverse complement strand
GATTTTACCCCAATCGTGTTGTTCTCCTGGTCCTTTTTCACCAGAGATAATCCAAAGATTTTTTAAGGTAACATTTCCTTCTGCTCTCATAATATCTGGATAAGAACCAGAGGCATTAGGAATTCTTGTTAGAATAGGCTTATCCACTGTATTAGTTAAATCTTCTGCCTCAATGTGTAAAGTCCAGTTGGGCTTATTAACTAATCGACCACTAGTGATATAGACTGCACCATTTCTTAATTTGTAAATGGTATTTTCATCCATTCTATTTCCATCTGCTAAGGTATCTCCCATGATAATTGGGAAGATGTCTGCAATAGCAGTTGGGTCGGTACTGGGTTCAATAACTACCGTTCTTTGGGCTTGTAGACTATTCATAAGAAATAGGCCCAAAATAAATAAGGAACATTTGTAAAATCTTTTCATTTTGAAAATTTTAAATTTAAAACAGTTGACGGTTATTGGTTGAGGGTCATCCGTTTTTGTTTGATATTAAGAATAGAAATTTTTTTAGCTAAATTTAGGCTACAATTTATATTGAACACCAATAGTGCCTGTCATTCCGAATGTTTCGATGCGTCGAGTGAAACTTTCATTTCGAATGAATGAAATATCTTGTTGATTCGTAAAATTGTTGATATTTAAGAATGCACTCCAATTTTTACCAAATCGTTGTTTAACAGAGGCATCCCAACGCCAAAAACCTAAATCAAATTGATCAAAATCTTTATTGAGAGAATAACTTCTAGCCTTTGTACCTTGATAACTACCAGAAACCCGAGCAGAGAATTTTTTGTAGTCGTATCCGACAGACATATTCAGTACGTGCGGTGCCTGACTTGGCATGCTTACCAATCTTTCGTTAGAAGTAAAGGTTGTTTCAAAAAGCGGTGGAAATGGCACAATTAGGACTGTCTCAGAAGTCAAGAAGAATACCTTTGTCTCAGAGAACAATCGAGCGTAATTAATATTAAAGACCAATCCTTTCAGAAAACCATTTAAAAAGCTAAGATTGGTTTGCAAATCGACTTCAAAACCGTAAACTTTCGTATCTTCTAAATTTGTATAGGAAGTCAATTCATAACCCGAATTATTGGGCCAACCGTTGTCAGCAGCGATTTCTGAGTCTGCTAATTGAATCGTTCTTGGAATAAATACATCTTGTATATCTTTGTAGAATCCTCCGACGGTCAATAGTCCCAATCCTCCTTTGTAAGCGGAGACAAATACGTCATAATTAGTAGACCGAGCGTGTCTTAAATCTGGATTTCCTGCTCTAATCGTAGTAGAAGTGTTATTGATTTGCGCTCTTGGAGTAATAAAGTTATAATCAGGTCGAGCCAAAGTATTGGCGTAAGATGCACGAATGTCTAACCACTCCGTTGTTTGCCACTTGACGTGTAAATGGGGTAAAAATTCACCATATTGTTGGACCGTAGTAGTATCAATGAAGAAACCATTTACACCATATCTTCCGTTTACAGAAGACACTCCAGAGTTGTATTCATTGTCAGAGTACTCATATCTAAATCCAGGAATCACGGATAACTTTTTACCAAGATTTAACTTCAGCATAGCATATCCTGCCGTCACTGTTTCTGTAAGCGAATAGTTGTCTACCAGTACTGCTCGGTCATTACTCAAAAGGGGCGTTTGGAATTCAGACCAATTTCTAAGCGCATTTTCGTCTAAAGTTGCAGTAAAGTCGCTGGAGGTACCATCTTCCAATTCAAATGCTACTCGGTCAGCATCTCCTAAGAAACTTTGAACACTAATTAAACTACCATTTGAGGCGACTCTGGTTAAGTCAGATGGGAAAGCGGCGGCGGCATTTCTAGTAAATTCGCCACCTAGATAATAAAAATTCTCTGCTAGTCTAGTCCGATTTCTAGATCGGTCGGCAACGAAATATTTTCCACCAAACTTGAAGTAACCACCAATTTTATCAGAAAGTTTTACAGGCAATCTTAAGTTAATCATTGCCGTCTTCGTTTGTTCTATGTTGTTGGTTGATTGTAGATTATTTCTAGACAAAAAAGCCTCCTGCAAATCTGGGTTACTGCTTTCTAAAAAAGCACCTGGGTCTCCATCTGCATCTAAGTCTGTATCGTAAGGATTGGCATTATCATCAAAGCGCATTGCGAAATCATAAGGCGTTGTACCTTCGGTTTCGGAGGCAGACAAACTCCAATCTACAAATAGTTTACCTACCGCATGTTCACCACTCAAAGAACCCGTTATTAAGTCCAACTCATTTTCAATGCTTTGACCGTTGTATTGGATAACTGGCTCTGATGGATTATAGATATTACTCATTTGAAAACGATCTCGAGTAGTTTTACTATAAAGTCCAAAAAAGCCCAATTTATGTCCTTCTCCCAAATCGTAATCCAAACTAACACTTCCATTTAGTCTTTTTCGTTGCTCAATTCTATCTTCAAGCGTTAAACTATTGCCTATGATTTCTGTGATGCCCGTTTCTGGATCAGTTCTACCTTGTCCCCATGACTTACTGATGATGTCACCGCCTCGATTGAAACGTTCTAAACTACCTTGTGCTACTACACCTAATTTATCATTTAAAAAACGCTTACTACCTTGTAAAACTCCTTTATAATCTCCAAAATAATTGTTTAAATCGTTATAGCCAACCAATACTTTCGCTAGAAAATTGAGTTTACTTGGCGCACGTCTTAGACTTAAATTAACCGTTCCTCCAATAGATTCTGCATCCATATCAGGTAATGGAGATTTGAAAACTTCAATCCCGTCCAACATTTCAGGAGAAAGTAAGGATAAATCAACCGAACGATCCGTAGAAGAGTTGGAAGGCAACCGAACTCCATTGACGGTAATCGCTGCAAATTTCGGTTCCATCCCCCGAATAACAACTTTTTGTCCCTCTCCACCATTTCGATTGATGGCTACCCCTGGCAAACGGGCAATTGCCTCTGCCGCATTCACATCAGGTAGTTCTTGAATTTTATCCGCTGAAACAATATTCGCAATAGATTCTGAATTTAATTGCCGATTAATGGCTTTGGCTTGACCCAATAATTGTCCCGTGACTACAACAACCTCACCCATAATTGGTGCGGTACCCATTGCCTCATCAATTTCTAAAGTTTGCCCAGCTACAATTTCTATGGTTTTTATTATTTCCTCGAATCCAGTAAAACTAAAAATTAATTCTTGTGTCCCAGTTGGTACGTTGTTTAACAAGTAAGCTCCATCTATATCCGTAACTGTTCCTGTATTTGTTCCTTTAATATAAACGGTGGTTCCAGGTAAGGTAGTGCCCGTTTCCTGTTCGGTTACCACTCCTTTGATGATTCCTGTTTGTGCTAATAGTAAAGGGCCATTGACCAATACTTGAAAAAAAATAAAGAATAGGTAGATTTTTTTCATATTCATTGTTTTATTGTGTCAGAGATGCTACTTGCATTAAAATTTGAGCTAAAAGTAGGTCAAGAAAAGTGAATAAAAATCTAGAATGAGTGGTAAAATCGTCTAATTACTGGATTTTGAATAATAATTTTTAAAATGGCGGTTGGAAGTCATTTTTGATGTAAGTAGTTGATTATTAATATATTAAGTATGATTTTAATTTAAATTTTGATTTATTTCCCTCTGAATTGTACTGTTGTATTTTTCTAAAATCATATATTGCTAAAATTAAATTTTTCTAAAAGTTAAAGTATCCTGTAGTATCGACTATTCTAATCTTAAAGGATTTACCAAACAGGGCAGGATAGTGTAAATAATAAGAATGTTTACTTTTAGCTAAATTTAATAAGATTTTAAATATGTTTTGGAGGTTTATAATGCGTACTAAAAATTAAAAGATGTCCAATCTAATCACCCTAGGAGAATTTATTATCAAGAATCAACAAGATTTCCCTTATGCTAAAGGAGAATTGACTAGATTATTTAACGCTATCACCTTGGCTTCCAAAGTGATGAATAGCCAAATCAATAAGGCAGGTTTGGTGGATGACTTAATGGGGAAAGTAGGTACTCAAAATGTGCAGGGTGAAGAACAAAAAAAGCTAGATGTTTATGCCAATAAAATATTTATCAATGCTTTAAAGGCAAGAAATGAAGTTTGTGGTATAGCCTCTGAGGAAGAGGAAGAAACCATCATCTTTGAAAACGAGGTGGGTAAGAACGGGAAATACATCGTGTTGATAGACCCGATAGATGGTTCTTCCAATATTGAAGTTAATGTTTCTATTGGGACAGTCTTTGCGATTTATCGTCGTATTTCTCCAGTTGGAACAACTGCGGTTTTAGCCGACTTTTTGCAAAAAGGACGTCATCAAGTAGCCGCTGGTTATGTCATATTTGGTTCTTCTACAATGCTTGTTTTTACCACTGGCAATGGTGTGAATGGCTTTACACTTGATCCTTCTATTGGCGTTTTTTATTTATCTCACCCAAATATGACCATTCCAAAGATAGGGAATATTTATAGTGTAAATGAAGGGAATTACGCTTATTTCTCTGATAAAATGAAGGCTTATATAAATTACTGTAAGGATATTGATGCGACTACTAATCGCCCTTATACTGGACGATACATTGGTTCTATGATTGCGGATTTACATCGGAATTTTTTGAAAGGAGGGATTTACCTATATCCAGATTCTGCCAAGGCACCAAATGGTAAACTTCGACTATTATATGAATGCAATCCAATGGCTTTTTTAATTGAACAAGCTGGTGGAAAGGCTACTGATGGTCAACAAGCTATTTTAGATAAGGCACCTATGGAAATTCATGAGCGAACACCATTTTATGCAGGGTCAAAGGAAATGGTATCCGAACTAGAAAATAAATTGTCGTAAATAATGAAAAATACTAATTATGTAACAATCTTACTCTTTCTTGCTTCGCTGTACGCTTGCAAAGAGAATAACCAGTCGATAGCCTTAGAAAAACAAGCACAACCTAATGTACTATTCATTGCGGTAGATGATTTGAATAATTGGTTAGGTTGTTTAAATAATTATTCCAATACCAAAACACCTAATATTGATAAATTGGCTGCCAAAGGTGTATTATTTTCCAATGCCCATTGTCAAGCTCCTTTATGTGGTCCTTCCAGAGCATCCATTATGACAGGATTGCGTCCTTCTACCACAGGTATTTATGGCATGACTCCAGATGATAAAATTCGTTCCGATAATGAGGCGACTAAAGATATTATTTACTTACCAGAATACTTTCGGAATCATGGTTATCATACTATGGGGATAGGTAAGTTATTTCATGTGCATGCACCCAAAGGGACTTTTGATGAATCGGGCAGTCGAGTAAAAGGATTTGGTCCACACCCTTCTGAACGCTTTGTCTGGGATGGTTTTGGCACTTCCGATAGAAAAAATTATGGCAAAACCAATACGGATTGGGGGGCTTTCCCCGAAACTGACTCCTTGATGCCTGACCACCAATCGGTCAATTGGGCAATAGAACGATTGCACAAAAATTATGACCAACCTTTTTTTATGGGCGTTGGCTTTTTGCGACCCCATGTACCACTCTATGTCCCGCAGAAGTGGTTTGATATACACCCCTTGGACAGCATCCAAACGCCTCCTTATAAAGTCGATGATTTAATGGATGTTCCGCCAGTTGCGCTACAAATAAATGATTTACCGATGATGCCCACCACCGATTGGGCAATTGAAAGTGGGGAATGGAAAAAGATTGTTCAAGCCTATTTAGCTAGTGTTAGTTTTGTGGATTATGAGATTGGCAGATTACTAGATGCACTCGAAAGTAGTAACCATGCCGATAATACGCTTATCGTTTTATGGTCTGACCACGGCTACCGACTAGGGGAGAAAGGTACTTTTGCCAAACACGCCCTCTGGGAATCCGCCACCAAAGCGCCTCTTCTATTTGCTGGCCCTACTTTGCCGCAAGGAAAAGTGATTGATGAACCTGTAGAAATGTTGTCTATTTATCCAACGCTTTTAGCATTATGCGGTTTACCTGAATACGAAAGAAATGAAGGCAAAAGTTTGGTCCCTACGATGCTCGGCGAAAATAACGAATCGCCTGCTGTAGCCATAACCACTTTCGGCAGGAATAATCATGCTGTAAAATCTAATCGCTTTCGATACATTCAATACGAAGATGGTGGGGAAGAATTATATGACCATAAGGACGACCCCAACGAATGGACCAATCAAGCAAATAATCCAAGTTACCAAGCCGAAATCGCTGCTTTGAAAAAGCATTTGCCAAAGACAAATGTAAAGTGGAATATTCATTCTTCTTATAAATTTCAACCTTATTTTGTAGAGCAGAAGGCTCGGATGAGTGCAGTAGACAGTAACTAATTTCGTATAAATCGTCTGTTAACTATTTTATTCATCACCATT
>CALDTJ010000587.1 GCA_937924145.1 uncultured Saprospiraceae bacterium | reverse complement strand
AATAGGAATTTTAATGTTCAAGTCTTTCAGACTTGTAAGGAAGTGCTTAAAATATCACTTCCCCCAATTTTATTGGGGGCTATTCACCTTCAATCCTTTCAGGATTTGATGATTAAAAGATATGGGGTGTCGTTAGAATTTTGAATTGTCAGATACGTGGCAAAACATCCACGCTTAGTTCCAATTATAGAAAGTCAACATCTAACAGTCAACGTCTAGATCGGTACTTTTATCTATCCGTGGGGGAAAAGTCAACATCTAAATCAGCGACTTTAAGACCGAATGACAATCTTTTGCACAAAAGACTCTTCCAATCCATTCATAAACTGTATAAAATAAACCCCATTCCGATAAGTAGGAAAATGCTGCCGACTATTGGGTAAAACCACACCTTCTTCTACCTTAGCCCCACGAATATCATAAATAAAATAGGGTATCTGCTCCAAATTAGAACTGCCGACCTCTATACAAAAATAAAAACTTGCAGGATTAGGATAAACCTTAATTTCAGTTCCAGAGACTGTAGGAAAATAAGGTTCACAACTATTTCCATTCAATAAACCACTACGTGCCCCGATCAAAGCTGCTTGCATCCGCATGGCTTGACCTTGAGTAAACATAGCTACACAAGCATCTTCAGAGTTATTCATAAAATTAGCCGTAATATCTCTAGAACCACAGCTTGATTCATCCATGTCTGGGCAACCTGAGTAACCCGTATTTTGTAGAGGAGTGTCGGCAACAAAATCATTTTCTTCGCAATTGGTATTCCAAGGGTGTTTTAAATTAAAATAATGACCTACCTCGTGTACGCCGACCCTGCCAAGGTGAAAAGGTGGAGTCGCTAGTCCATCCATACCAAAAAAGCGAGGATCAATAACCACACCATCTCGATCTGGCGATACCTGTCCTGGGTTGGTCGCAAAACCAGCGAAACCTAGAGTAACTTTAGTCACCCAAATATTGAGGTATTTTTCGGGGTCCCAAGCAGGCTGACCTTCTTCGGGAGTGTACCACCAAGAGTTGTCATCACTTGCCACATTTTCGATAGGCGTATTTCTGCGAGTAATTCCGTTAGTGGGATTTCCGTTAGGGTCAACGCTCGCTAAACAAAAGTTAAAACCAACATTAGCAATTCTGTCTTGAAAATCTGGATGAACGATATTTATATCCGCATTTTCTAAATTATAATCTCGATTCAGCGCAGTAATTTGGGATTGAACCTGTTCATCTGTAATACCTCTTTCAAAGCCTTGGGTGACAATATGTACCACTACAGGAATTGTAATTTTTCCCCGATTGATAGCTTTATTAGACTGATTTGCAATATATGCTTTAGTGAAAATTTCTAATTCTTCTTGGATGGAAGGGTTGTAATATTCTTTAGATTCAAAACAGTTTTTCGAATAGGATTGAGCTTGTAAAGCGTTGAAAGTCAGCAATGAGAGTAGCCCGAAAACAAGTTGCTTTTTATAAAAAAAGGAAAGATATAAATCTGATAACGACAATAGAATTACGCTGGTTTAAATGATATAAATGAGAAAGGTCTTCTAACACATCTGATGCACATTTAAAACGCAGATTTTCACAAAAAGATTATTTTTTAACGTTTAGAATAATATTATACCGCAGACCATAGTAACTCAATGCTATGTCTTTTTTTCAATTAATTCAATTAGCAAATCCACCGCCTCCCTAACAAAAGCAGGATCTTCCGCATAAGTTTCTCGTTCCACCACAACAATATTTTTTGGCAATCCTTCTTTCAAACGCTTGAAAAAAGCCGCATCTGATTTTTTATCCTCTAAAACACCACCTTTGATAGAGTACCGACCGACCCCACCTTTGGGGATCATGAAATAAGCCTTATCCTTGGTGTGCTGTAAGCGTTCAATAATACTGTCAGCTACTCGAATAATTTCTTCTTCATTCAAACGAGGGACAAAAACAACAGGACTATGAAAAACAATCTGATGATTTTTAAACTCTTCGGGCACTTCATTAGGTGGCACTAAAATCCCCAAATGCTCCGCTCCTCCTGGGCATAAAACTTGGGGTAAACCTAACTTCCCTGCGACGGTCAATCGTTCTGGCCCACCAGCCCGTAAAACACCCCAAACATCATCTGCAATTTCTCCCATCGCATAATCAAAAACAGCCCCAATAATGCCTTCTTTCATCATCTGTTCCATCGCTTGACCGCCAGATCCTACTGCATGAAAAACAATGACTTCATAACCTTTGGACTCAATATATCTAATCGCCTCCATTGAACCATTGGTCAATACGCCAAGGTTGGACATACCAATCAAAGGTTTATCCCCTTTTTCCATCACAAATTTGGTCGTAACGGCTGCCATTCCACAAGCGGCAGCGGCTGCATTCGCTAGTATCTTTCGAGTAAAGGGATTCAATTTTAAAATATCACTCACCGAAAACATCATCGTGATGTCCTTAATCCCTACGAAACCAGTCATATCCCCTGCCGCAATCGTCGAAACCATAATTTTGGGAAAACCATAAGGCAAGGCCTGCATGATTTCGCAGCAAGTAGAAGTTCCTTGGGTGCCACCTAAACCTAAAACAGCATGGACTTCATTTTTTGCAATCTTCCGATTTAAGATTTTGATAGAACCTTTGACGACGAACGGATTGGACTTTTCTCTAGTTGGATCTTTTAGTATTTCTTTGATGGAGCCACCCCCTGTGGAGATGACTTTTCCTCTGGAAATATCTGCTTTGATGCCTGCTTTTCCAATCACACCAATGTCTAACAAAAGTGCATCATGACCAATGGATTCGATTTGTGCTTTTAAGAATCCTGCCTCTTGATCTTTGGTATCGAGGGTGATGAGGAGTGCTATGGTTTTTCGCATTTCGTTTTGATAATTTTATTGATTGTCAGTTTTTTTTACCACATAGACACATAGTTTTTTCACATAGAGCACATAGTTATTCGAGCGTTAGCTTTGACAATTTCGAGCAGTAGCATTTTTTCTAAGCTAGATGTTGACTGTAATTATATTTAAGTCTAGCTTAGAAAAAATGCTACCGCTCGGTCAACGTCTAGCTATGAAAACTATTGTGAACTATGTGTTTTAACTATGTGTCTATGTGGTAATCAGCGTCTAATTTGAACTTCAGTTCTATATGCCTATGTGGTAAAAACACATATCGTTCTTATAAAAAACTATTTCTTCTTTTTAGTAGGAAATCGCAGATCAGCAAACTCTTTAGCTGCATTATATACTGCTTTTTCAATAGGAATCCGTTCTGTGGAGGAACCCGTCCAGATACCGTCACAACTCGTATGATTTAAAATATACTGTGCATCTTCTGGAGTAGACATGGCTGCCCCATGAGCAATTAGCATCACATCCTTTTTGATTTTGCGTAAGATTTTATTGGCAGCTTCGGTTCTTTGGGCCGTTCCTTCGATGGTTTCTCCTGAATCATATCCTTTCAAACCACCTTTGGTCGTACCCGCATGAAAGCAGAAAATATCGGGTTGTGCCTCTTCCATAATTCGAATACTATCTTCCATCGTAAACGCCAAGCCAATAGAAACCATGTCCATTTCTTTGGCTAATTTAAGCATTTCTATTTCATTATCTATCGTAATACCACTTTTTGTGAGCACTTTAAATATTTCGCTGTCATGGTCTACATAACTGATCGAAGGCCCTATATTGGAAACTGATTCTACTCCCATAGCTTTGCATTCGTTTAAAACCATGCGCATATCTTTTAAAGGGTCATTTGCATTTAAGCAAGCACAAATAAAGGCATCCCCTTTGATGGCAGGCATAATATCTTCTCTGGTATAATTCAAGGTTTGTTTATTAGAATCTAAAATAGGCCATAGCATCGACATCGTACCCATTCCATTAGATCGTAATCTCGCCCCTGAAAAAGTATTAATACAATCAGCCCCTGCTTTTTCTAATAATTGGGCAACTAAACCACTTCCTGCACTAGCAATTAGAATAGGAATCCGTTTTTTGACTTTCTTTTTTAATTTTTTTAAGATGGCTTTTCTTGACGTTCTTGGTGTAATCATGTTTTCTTATTTTGTAGAATGATAGATTGATACTAATTTCTAATTCAAAAGAGTGTATCACAAAACGGTAGTAAAAGATAAAAAAGAGCGAGCGAGCGAAAAACGCTCTATTTTAGTGGTTTTCCTAGAACAACTAAAAAAACTCGCTCATGGACTTAAAAGAACAAAAAATAGAAGATATACGCAAACAGTTAGCGAATATAATTGAGAACATAGAAGAAAAAGCCTTAAAAGAAGTAAAACTACATGAAGTAGAATTGACGGTATTTAGAGGAGTATTAAAAATGGGTTTGTCGCTGTTGAGTTATTATATATTTACGGTTAGTGAACTGGTAAAATTAAAAGGCGTACCGAAGGATAGTCAAGGAGAAAAGATGAAACATAGTGGTCGTTATACAAGCCCCTATCGGAGTGTATTTGGGGAGTTAGGGATAAATCGTCCAAAATATTATTCTTCAACAGATAAGACCTTCTATCCGCTGGATAAAACGTTGGGGTTACCATCAGGCAAATATTCTTACGTATTAACAGACTGGTTGGGTTATGGGGCTGTTGATTTGGATTTTGCAGAAAGCGTAAACTTTATAGAACGGATACTAGGTCAAAAATTACAAGGCGAACAAAGTAGTCGGCAAACTTATCATTTGTCAAAAGATGTATCTGCCTATTATGAGGCCAAAGACTGGTCAACCCAAGAAGAGGGCAGTCATTTAAGTGTAGGCTTTGACGGGAAAGGAGTACCAATTATAAGAAGTGAAACAGATAGAGCAAAAGAAAGTGTATCCGCTAGATTAGGTAAAGGACAAAAGAAAGGGGTGAAGAAAGAAGCAACAGTTTGTGTAAGTAGTTCCTTTACTCCAAGACCAAGACAGAGTAAGGAAATACTAGATAATCTGTTCAAGGTAAAGGAGGATAAAGTAGCTACATTGCCGAAGAAACGACATAAATGGCATGAGAATAAGCATACAAGAGCCTTTTTATCGGCTAAAGAAAAAGCGATTAATTATGGTCTAGATAATGTACTAAAGCGAGATATTACTGAAAAAAAGCCAATTATAGTACTGATAGATGGAGATAGATCTTTACGAAACGGGGCACAAGAAGCCATAAAAAAGAGAGGAATAGAACATAGAGTGACTGCCTATATTTTAGATTTTATCCATGTGGTGGAATATATCTGGAAGGTAGCAAATGCCTATAAAGGAGAAAAAAGTGAAGAGCGAGAAGAATGGGTTAAGCAACAGTCCTTACTATTATTAGAAGGGAAAGTAGAACAGGTAATTGAACAATGGGAAAAAATAAGCACGCTAAAAACTTATTCTGTCAATCAGGCTTATAATATAAAAAGAGGGATTACTTATTTTACCAATCATAAAGACATGATGCAATATGATGTTTATCTAAAAGAGGGATACCCAATTACGACTGGCGCAATAGAAAGTGCTTGTGGGCATTTTGTAAAAAGTAGAATGGAGAGAAATGCAATGCATTGGAGTAAAAAAGGAGCTCAAGATATGCTAAATATTAGAGCCATTAAGAAAAATGGTGATTGGGACCAATACACGGCAAAATTTATTATTGACGAACAAAATAGTCTCTACAAAATGGCAGCTTAAAAAACTACCATTTTGTGATACACTCAATTCAAAAGATCAATCAAGTATTGTATGTAGGAAAGGTCAACATCTGGATCAGTATATTTATCTATCCGTGGGGATATAATTTTTTACCCCACGGATAGATAAAATTACGGACCCGCCCGCATGCGCAGTCGTGCTGGTCTGGATGTTGACAACATACTTATCAAATCAGTAAACTCAAATATTATTTCGTTTTATTAATTTCCTCAACAATTCCCTGTAAATCCAAAGCATTAATCATAGAATCCAATTCCTGCTGTATCGTAAAAGGCCCATCCCACCGAATCCGCTCCCCAAATTCTCGATTATACATTCTTCCAAGGAAAAAGGTTAAACGATCGCCTTCTAAATCTTCTTTTAGATAAGCTTGATAAAGGTACTTGAAATTTCTACGTCTAGGTGCCTCACTTGGCTGATGATGAATGACCATCCACGGCCCATAAACTGCTTTGTTACCATGATCTAATTTGTTCGGATAACCATATTTTGCTAAATACGCCTCTACTTTTTTAAGGTTATTTTCATCCGTTTTCATCGTCATTTCAATAGCTTGTTTATGTGCTTTGCTTTCGTAACCGTGTTGCTGTAGAATAATGGTTTCTTGTTCTCGAACGTATTGGTCGGACTTGGCGATTTTTTCTAGGAAGGCTCTTTGACTTTGTTTGTCAGTAAGTGATTCAACTTCTTTTTGTACCTCATCCGATAAAGGTTGTTTTGATTGACAACTGAATAGGAAGTAGCACAGAAAAAATAGTAATTGATATTTCATTTTTTAATGTAATAGGTTGTACGGATTTAGCGGATCAGGCGGATTTAAAATTGATTTTTCTAGTAGGAACTTTGAAAATTATCAATATACCTAATCTGAGAGTGAAATTAATAAAAAATCTTAGAAATCCGCTTAATCCCTTTAATCCGTACAACCTATTCGAATCTTATTTACTATTAAAAGTATCAGTTATCAGTTCGTTTAGTTGCTTTGGTAAGGTGAGTTGTATTTTATTGTGTTTTTTTAGGATTGGAATAACTTCAAATTTCCCTTTATAAAACCAATAATAATTCGAAGAAATTGGTACTTCATCTTGATGATAGAAAGAATCAAATGCAGTATCAAAAGCAGCAATAAAACCTAGTACCGTATTCTGATCTATCGGATGCACAAAAGCAGAACCCTTAGTAGGAATTGCGACGACTGCACCAAAATCACCCAAAGCAAAGGGCGCATTTTTAGTTAATTCGACCATAAAAGAGGCAGAAAAATCTCCGCTAAAAAAGGTGAATAACTGAAATTCTTCTTTCCAATAAACTTCTTGAATGTCTATTTTTTCTGTGGCAATATTAGCCAAGGCAATCTCAAAAATTTCTGATTGAGGTATTGCCCATTCAACAATATCATCAGGGGTTAGAAAATGAAAACGCTCATCATAATCTAGAATTAAAAAAGAGTGAGTCTCGGGTATATCCAAACGATGAACCAAATCACCTGACATGGACTCCGGACTTCTAACTAACACTTTTAACAAAGGTTGAGCATACTCAAAATCTTTGGCTAAAAACTTAGCCTTACTTTCATCAATAGGAAATCTACTAAAATGGTTTTTTATCACTGTCGGCCATTCTTCTTCGGCGTAATACTTACACTTCCGTACCAGATTATCCAGATGAAAGGCAAACTCTTCTTCCGCCTCTTTTGGATTAGCTACTTTAATCGTGCCTGCTTGGATAGAGTTAATCTCGCCAATTCTTTTACATTCTTCTTCAGACATTTGGAGTATTTTAGCATACTCTTTATTGGTGACAATGCCTTCGTAGAAGTCTGGTCTTTTTCTATCAAAAGTTTTGTTGTTGTTGAATAGAGAACCTAACATAATACTTTACTAAATTAGGAGGATTGGATCACGGATTGGACGGATTTAGACGGTTGCTAAGCTAGATTTGCTCTAGGTCGTGTTCCACCCCTTATTAGATCAAGTCTTAATTTTATTTTGTGTGGGAACACGACCTAAAAAGATCCGTTCAAATCCGTCCAATCCGTGATCCAATCCTATCTAATTAAAAATAATTAAAAATCAAATCACCCGCTCATTCCCACCATCAATAGGAACCTGAGCCCCTGTAATTTTAGCAAAGGTCTTACCAAGCATCGCCACTGCTAAATCCGCCACATCATGTGAAGTAATTTCTGTTTTTAAAATATTATTAGTCTTATATTCTTGGACCGTCATGCCGTAGTGCTTAGCTCTACTTTGCAGCACTTCTTCTGTCCAAATACCCGTATCGAAAACCGCATTAGGGTGCATCATATTCACTCGAATTCCTTTTTCGCCTAACTCCATAGCTGCGATTCTACCCAATTGTGTTAAACCAGCTTTGGCTACCGAATATGCCGAGGCACCAGGGCCAGGAGCAGGTACATTTTTAGAAACAATAAACACGACCGCAGGGTCAAAACCAAGTGCTAAATAAGGCACACATAATTGCAATAAATGCTGATGACTCGTTAGATTGATGTCCATACTCCGTTGCCAATTTTTGGCATCCATATCCGCAATTTTTGCCGATTTTGGGAAGATGCCAGCATTGCTAATTAGCATATCAATCCCTCCAAAATGACAAACCGTTTCTTCGATGGCTTTTTGGATCTGCTTGTCGTTCGTCACATCACATTGGACACCCAAAACTTCTTTTTGCGCAAAGCAAGTCTTAATTTTTTTATCAATATCAAAAGCGGCTACAACTGCACCTTGAGCGACTAAACTTTCGACACAAGCTTTACCAATACCACTGGCTGCACCAGTCACAATCGCTATTTTACCAGCCATGGCTTTAGATTTTCCAGCTTTCGCTAATTTAGCTTGTTCCAAACTCCAGTATTCCATCTCAAACAAATCAGCCTTTGGCAATGCTTTCCAACCGCCCAGATGTTCCGCTTGATAAATGGCTTTTTTCGTGTGGCGAGCAATATCTTCGATGATCGTCAAATGCTTGGGACTAGGACCAAAAGCAAGCGTACCATTATTCGGCACAATCGCCCACCTAGGTGCTTGATCTAAGAGCGTTTCTCCTTTATTATACTTTTCAAAATAAGCTTTGTATTCCTTTACATATTTGTCTAAATCCTTCTGAGTATCTTTCCCAAAAACAACAGGCGTTCGCTTAGTTCGAATAATATGGTCGGGGGTCATTGGTCCTCGATTAGTGATTTTTTTGACATCAGACAAACTACTAAAAGCCACAGATTCGGGAGCATCATCCAACTTACTCAGAACCGGCATTCCCCAAATGTTGGACACTTGTCGTCTAATCGTGGCCAAACGAATAGTATCTACTTCCCCTTTCTTTGTTCCTTTGATGTTCGTTGCGCCCTGTTTTTTGAGGTATTTCTCCGCTTTATCCACAATATCAATCATCTTCTCATAAGCCTTCTTCGCATCGTGATCGAAAGTAAAAACGCCGTGGTTCATCAAAATCATCCCATCCAAGCTGTCCCAATCTATGTCCTTCGTCATTTCATAGATCGTTTTTGCCAAAATAAATCCAGGCATCACATAGGGAATAATCAGCATGTTTTCTCCATAAATCTCTTGAATTCGCTTTTTCCCATTCGGAGAATTCGTAATCACCACCACTGCATCTGCGTGCGTATGATCGACAAAGGTATAAGGAATCAGACCATGCAAAATCGTCTCCACCGATGGATTAGGCGCATTGGGATTGGTCATCGCCATCCGCTGATATTTGACCATATCAATGTCCGACAATTCAGGTAATTCGACCAATTTTTTCAAAGCACTCATTTTTACAGGTGCGAAACCTTCGGCTTTGATTGTGTCCAAACTCCATCCACTTCCTTTGACATATAAGATCTCTTCTTCTTCTCCAAAAATGTTGGTTTCTTTGATTTTTACAGAGGTATTGCCACCTCCATGCATGACCAAATCTTCGTCATTTCCTAAAATATTTGAAGTGTAAACTCTTAGTTTCAAGAGATCGCCTTTTAGTTTTTTTGCGTCTGCGTTATTCCAGTTACTTTTCATATTTGTTAGTTTAACAAGGTGAGTGTTTTCTACACTCACTTTGTTTGAGATGTTCTTATATTATTTTAAATTTTGTAAAGTTGATTCTATATTTTGTATTAATTGCTTTTCCTTTAACCGATATTTCGAGTCTCCAGACTCGGAATCAATATCGTCGTCGTCTCTGACGACAATTCACTTGCAAGAATGCCATATTCTGTTAGTGATTTCCTATTTATTGATGTAAACTCGTCAGGAGACGAGTATGATATTCATTTCAAGTCTAGAGACTTGAAATATCGGGTTACTTTTCATATTTGTTAGTTTAACAAGGTGAGTGTTTTCTACACTCACTTTGTTTTAGATAAAAATGAACCTATTTATTGATGTAAATTCGTCAGGAGACGAGTATGATATTCAT
>CALDTJ010000586.1 GCA_937924145.1 uncultured Saprospiraceae bacterium | reverse complement strand
CGCATTTGAGCTTGTCTTTTTTACCTCATACTGCGTTAAAAATACTCGCCAATGCCCTGCATTGTCTGCGTTTTTTGCCTTGTCTGAGATAAAAAATCCTGCGTCAAATTTGCGTAGCTTATTTATTTCTAACTCCCTTACCTAGTGCTTTGTTTCAAAAGTTTTGATTAGCAATTTGTCGCGATAACCACGAAGTGGTTGAACATGAATAGCCCCGAATGAAATTCGGGGGTAGAAAATAATCCCCTCTCGCCCACAACTACGAAGTAGTTGAATATGAGCGAGTTAAGTTCAACCACTTCGTGGTTGTCCATACATTATTTAATCATTTTCCCCGAGTTGCACTCGGAGCTAATCGGGTTTAACCACTTCGTGGTTTTCAATCAAAACTTTTGAAACAAAGCAGTAGAATGCTATTGACAGTAAAGGAGTTAAATAATAACCTCAAATAACTTTTAATAACCTTTTGAAAAATGATGATTCTTTTTGTCCACCTATCTACTCGGACGAAAATAAAGTATAAACAACTCCTTTCGCCTTCATTGAGACGTTTTTTAGCACTTTCTGATATTTATTTCACTAAATTCGATTCCTTTGTCAACTGGATTATCGTTTTTGGGGTTTTCTTTGGAAAGGCACACAATATGTAAAGGAGTTTATAAAGAATATTTGGCGGAAGCAGCCACTTTTCTATTACTCATTTTAAATAATAAAACGATAAACCACTATTATGAAATTTAATAAATTCTTACTTGCGCTACTGGTAGTTTTGGTAGTCGGATATATTGGACGTCATTTTTACATGGCTCCCAAAGTCGTTAATGGAGAAAATTCACCTAAAATTTCAGGTACTCTACTAAATGGTGAATCTTTTGATCTAAAGGACTTGCAAGGAAAATATGTACTTGTGGATTTTTGGGGCAGTTGGTGTGGACCATGTATGGTAGAAATGCCAGGCATTAAGCTGATTAATCAAAAATACAAAGATGTTCAGTTCAAAAATGCAGATGGTTTAGCTTTAGTCAGTGTAGCTATTGAAAGAGACGAAAATAGATGGAAAAATGCAGTTAATAGAATTGGTATGCCGTGGAAATACCACATCGCTGATTTGACAACTAGCTTCAAATTTATTAATTCTCCAATTGCTAGTGAATTTGGCGTCAAGCAAGTACCTTCAAAATTTTTATTAGATGAAAATGGGGTAATTATTGGCGTAAATCAATCCATTGAAGAGTTGGATAATTTCTTAACTAAGCGATTGAAATAGAAGATTGATTGAATGATTGCCTAATTGTTCTTTCGAAACGCTCTTAACAATCGTTCGGTTAATTCATCGATTCTATCATGATATAAATGTAAGTCACGAGGGAACCTATTGATGAATATCGTCAACTTAGTGGATATACTTATTAGTTGGATTGGTTTGCAATTAAAGTTTCGGGAGCACTGAAAGTGACCCCGAAACACTGTTACTAAACTACAGACCTTAAGTTGACGACATTCAACCTATTGATACCCCATAAGTCCCAAAGGCTGTTGGTGGTTTCCCGAAAGCTTTCGGGATTAATCTTTTAAGAAGGCAATACTTTTTTAGTATTGCCTTCTTTTGGTTTGTACTGGGTGTAAAGAAGGAGGTGCTTACAAAGCACTGCCTTCTATGGACTTACAGAAAGCGCCCCGATAGCTATTTGGGTTGTAGCACCTCTTTCTTTCAGTTTGATACAGGGGACGCCTATACCTATTCATCTACTCATTTTCTGCCAAATAAATGTAAAATATTATTGATTGGAAGCTAAAAACCTCCTCCTCAATCCTGTCAAAATGTCCTAATTTTCCCAATGGCAAAGTAATTGAACAACAATTAGAGAAAGAAACGTATTTTTGCGGCTCATTTTATATAAACAACTAAAGTGTTTAAAAAAATCAAAGACATAATGGCAAAGAAAAAGAAACAACAGGAAGAGACAGTTGAAGAAAATGACACTAATACAGCCACTGCTGAGCCACAGCAGGAGGAAAAATCGGCTGAAAAGACAGAAGAAAAGGTAGAATTGACACCTGAAGAAGAAATTGTTGAACTGAAACAACAGGTAGGAGACTTAAAAGACAAATATTTGAGGGTCTTTGCTGAGTTCGAAAATTTTAGAAAAAGAAGCGTTCGTGAAAAATTGGATATGATGAAAACGGCAGCACAGGACACAATGTCAGTTATGTTGCCAGTTTTGGACGATTTTGACAGGGCCAAAAAATCTGCTGATTCTCCCGATTCAGAAGAAAAATTTTCTGAAGGTATTGAGCTACTATACCACAAAATTTATAATGTATTAGGTAGTAAAGGATTGTCAGTTATGGAATCTAATGGGGAAACCTTTGATCCAGAATTACACGAAGCAATCACTGAAATTCCTGCTCCAACGGAAGAGATGAAAGGAAAAGTCATCGATACGGTAGAAAAAGGATATAAATTAAAAGATAAAATTATTCGACACGCAAAAGTAGTCGTAGGTAAATAAAGAAAGGCTATGAGGTAATGAGGTGATAAGGTAATGAGGTTTCCCTCATAGCCTCATTACCTTATCCCCTCATTACCTTGTAACCATATAATAAAAATGGCAAAAAGAGATTATTACGAAGTATTAGGTGTCTCCAAGAGTGCAGATGCTAAAGAGCTGAAAAAAGCGTACCGTAAATTAGCGGTCAAGTATCACCCCGATAAAAATCCTGATAATAAGGAAGCGGAGGAAAAATTTAAAGAGGCAGCCGAGGCTTACGAAGTACTCAATGATCCGAATAAAAAGGCTCGATATGATCGCTTCGGTCATGCGGGTATGGAACAAGGTGGTTTCAGTGGTGGCCGTGGTGGTATGTCTATGGATGACATCTTCTCCCAGTTTGGCGACATCTTTAATGATAGTCCATTTGAGTCTTTCTTTGGTGGAAGAGGTGGTCAGAGAGGTGGCGGCGGCAGACCGAGAGGTCAAAAAGGCACGAACCTCCGAATCAAGGTGGCAATGACTTTGGAAGAAATTGCCAATGGAGTTACGAAAAAGATTAAGGTCAAAAAACAAACCAATTGCACCACTTGTAGTGGCAGTGGTGCAAAAGATAGTAGCTCTGTCAAAACTTGTGGGACGTGTAAAGGTTCTGGTTATGTCCGACAAGTGCGAAGTACTTTCTTAGGGCAAATGCAGACCACAACTACTTGTCCCACGTGTAATGGTTCAGGTCAAGAGGTAACTGCGAAATGTGGCAAATGTCAAGGTGACGGTCGAGTGTTTGGTGAAGAGATGATCGAAATCGAAATCCCTGCTGGTGTGGAAGAAGGTATGCAATTATCCATGCGAGGTAAAGGAAACAAGGGTATGAAAGGCGGCCCTCCAGGAGATTTATTAATTAATATCGAAGAAAAAAATCACGAATTCTTGTCTAGAGAAGGCATGAATGTGGTTTTTGAATTATACCTCAACTTTGCGGATGCAGCCTTGGGCACTTCAGTAGAAGTACCGACGCTTACAGGAAAAGTAAAAATAAAAGTGCCAGCAGGGACTCAAGCAGGTAAGATGTTCCGACTGAAAGGTAAAGGATTACCTTCTGTCCAGAGTTATGGAACAGGTGACCAATTGATTCACGTCAATATTTGGACACCAAAGAAGTTGAACGATGACGACAAAGTACTTTTAGAAAAAATGCGTGGCATGTCGAACTTTGACCCTCGGCCAGGTAAAGGCGAAAAGAGCTTCTTCGAGCGTATGAAGGATTATTTCGCATAGATAATAGATTAGAGAGCAGAGAATAGAAAGGAGAGACCTCAATCATTGTCCTAAGTCCTTCCTATAAATCTTTGCTCTCTGCTCTCTATTCTCTAATCTTTAAAATATAAAAATGTCTGTTGTAAAAACATCTGAAATAAAATTAAAAATTGGCTTAGACAAGGATAAAGTGCCTATCGAAATTGACTGGGAAGCAGACGGTGGTCCTGCGGGTGGCAAAAAAGCACCAGCAAAGGCATTTCTTTTGTCTATCTTCGATAAAGACTCTAGAGATACTTTGAAAATGGATTTGTGGACTAAAGATATGCAGGTCAACGAAATGGATCGGTTCTTTTTCCAAACGCTTCGAGGTTTAGCTGATACCTATTTTAAGGCAACTCAAAATCAGCAATTGGCAACTGAGATGCAGAAGTTTGTTCAGTATTTTGGCGAACAAACGGAGGTCTTACCTAAGCAAAAATAGATTACTTGAAGGTATATTTGAGGTTTCAAATATACCTTCAAACTATACCTTTCTACTGTCAAATCAAGCTCCTATACTTTTCCACTCTAAAATTATGAGCTGCTCTCCTATCATCTACCTCTTTCCTTTCTTCGAATTAATTACAATTTAATTATAATTTAATTGCATTGGTTATCAGTTAGTTAGACTAATATTTAACTTTGAAAAGATAAATTTAGCTAACTCCCATTTCCAATGAAAAACTTATACACTTTACTCATAGGCATCAACAACTATCCAGATAGTCCGCTACACCAATGCCTCCATGATGTAGAACGTATGACGACCTATTTTCAAACACTTCAAGGTCATTTCGATCATATTTACCCTAAAAAATTAACGGACCAAGCCGCCACTAAAACAGCTATTCAGACTGCCCTTTTAGACATCTTTGAAAAAATCCAATCGGAAGACAGTTTATTGATTTATTTCAGTGGTCATGGAGCGCAGGAAATAGCCAGTTCGACCTTTCCTTCTGCAACCAATCAATTATTAGAAGGGATGGTCTGTTTCCCTCCTCAAGCAGGAACAGGTAGTTATTTATTGACGAACAAAGAATTAAGGTATTTATTTTCTAAATGTCCAACTAATCCTCACATTCTCTCTGTTTTTGACTGCTGCCATTCTGGGAATATGTTTAGAGGAGATAAGACATTACAAAAATTACCAAGAAGACTTAGTCGGCCTTTTCCCGAAAGGCAATACGAGGACTTTATTTTCCACGAAGCAATTACGTTAGAGGCGGTAAAAAAAGGGGATTTTACTAAACGTTTTCCTTTAAAAAATAGCCTTCATATTTCTGCTTGTCAGGCTAATCAACTTGCTTGGGAAACAGCAGAAACTGGCGGTGTTTTCACCAATTATTTACTAAAATTATTGGCTAAAACTAAGCATCAGTTAAACTATCAAGCTTTAGTTCATTGGGCAAAAATTGGGATTCGGCTGACTACTGACATTCGTCAAACGCCAACTTTAAGTACGCATGGAGAGGGTATTACTACCGCTTTTTCTAATTGGCTAAATTTAGATCTCAAGAAGTCAGAAAAGACACAAGGAGCACTTATTTATAATGAAAAATTAGGCTGGCATTATACCTATGGTCTACTCATGGGTATTCGCAATAACACGGAGATAGACATCCAATTAACCGCTAAAAAAACGATTGCAACGACTTTAGAAAGGGTAAGTCTTGAACACGCTTTAGTAGCGTTAACTTCTAAGCAATTAGCGCAATTAAACAAAGAAAAAATTTATAAAGTCAAAACCAAAAATCACTTAAAGGCACTTAAAATATTCGTCAATCATATAGACGATTCGGTATCGTTAGGAAAAAAATCAGCATCCCAATTTCTCAAGAGCTCCTGCCAGTTAACATCGGCTAATAATTGCGATTTTCTCCTAAATTTCTTTAATCAACAAGTCTATTTTTCGATGCCCGATGAGCCTTATCGTCCACTGCATCATCAGATTAATGGGCTGCTAAAAGAGGCAGAAATAATCGTAGAAATCCAGCATTTATTACCTAGTCTGCAAAAATGGATGCACTTTAAAAACTTGCACAACCCCGATCAGTTTCAGCAAACACCTCCAATCAAAATTGAGTTATTAAATACTGATAATCAACTAATTAAAAATATTACGAATCAGTCGATTGACTTAAATCCAAAACGTAAGACTAGGCAAGGATTGTGGTTCGACACTTACAAAATCAAGGTAACAAATGTCAGTGACACAGATTATTATTTAAGTGTTTTGACCTTAGGATCTGATATGAGTATCACTGCCAAACCCTTCGATCAACAGTCTATTTTATTACCTAAAGGAGAAAGTCAATTTTTCTATAAACACTTAGCTCAACCAATCGCTAGTGCGGTTTTAGACGACTATAAAACTGTCTATAATTGGCCCGCAGAATGGTTTCACTACCAGTTTATTATTCATTACGAGGAAGATTTTTCTAGTTCGATTCCTACCTGTCTGCAAGCAGGTTTACCTACTCCAACTTTAAGAGCGAATTGGATGAATGTTATTCCTAGAGAAAAATTAGAAATGGCATCTCAACACTGGGCAGTTTATACCAGCACGATTCGCTTACTGAACCCCGAGTATCAAACTATTACTGGTGAGTTAGCGGAGCATTGGACTTATTATCAAAAAGAGGAAAAATTATGGCCTTTTATTCAAAAATTATATCCCAAAACAGCAATTGACACAATTTAGTGCTGCAAAACAAACTACTAGCTTATGGAATTTTTTTATGGCGTATTTGACAATGATAAAAGTAGAGAACTGGCGTATCTAGATGAGGAACGGCGAGCAATAGAAGATACGTTGGCTACATTAGACAATGAAAACACTGCTTACATTCGACCAGTTATTAAAAACGATATTGGTCTAATAGATTTAAAGAGAGATCTAACTAGGTATGCTAATCGAATGACCATTTTTCATTTTAGTGGGCACCATGGAAAAGGTAAAATTCAGTTGTCTGACCAGAAAATTAGGGATGAAGGGATTATTGATACCCTCAATAATTGTGGAAAACTAAAGATGGTTTTCTTGAATGGCTGTTGTACAGAATCCATTGTTACGGAACTCAAAAATGTTCCGATTGTGATTGGTACAAAAACGCCCGTTTTAGATAATTTTGCCAAAGAAGTATCTACTCGTTTTTATCAATTGATGGTAGACAATATTGAGTATTTCAAGGATGCCACAGAAATTCAGCAGAAATTTGAATTGGCAAAAAGTATTGATTCTATTGAGGGAGATGGGACTAAAAGAGGCGAAGGTAGCATCGAAGAATTAACCGCTCAACTAGATAATTATACATTAAAAATCAATGAAAATGCGGATGATTTCCAACAACGGGTCAACTACAATATGAACCTTGAGGAAGTCCCCGTTAAGGTCGATTTTAAAAATCGGATTTATAAATGGTATGATACCTTGGGCGTACCAGAAAGTCATCATCCACAGCAAGTTTTCCACAGCTATTTTCCTAAAAATTTATCATTTCTATTAGAAAAATTATCTCCCGACCGTTCTTCTGATGCGAGCAAAATGCTTTGTTTGGAACGATATAAAATTATCAAGGCGATCTTCTTTTCTACCCTTGTTTTTTATCGACATTGCGGCTTTTCGATCCTCTGGACTTATTACTTAAAACACAAAAAAGACAAACAATTGCCCGATGATTTAAAAAATCGAATGCAAGAAGCTTTGGGCGTCAGTTGGTTTTTAAACAACCCCGATAAAGCCATGCAAATTGAGGATCGACTAAAGCTCATTACAGATATTTATCAACATATTCATGACCTGAAAATTGATAACATTTTTGCCAAAGAAACCTTCCAGTTTTTGACAGATCAACAGCAGTTATTGATAGATTTTTGTCCCTGTTTTTCTTTAGATGAAGATGCACCTAAAATCGCTCCTAAGTGCTTATTCCAAACGGAAGAATTTCTTCATTTTTTTGTAGACCACTGTAATTATCTACAACATTATGCCCTTGCATCCGTCTATGGCTCAGTGTTTTATAAATATAGAACGGGGCAAAAAGACTATGAATTTGAAATCCGATATTTCCCGAAAGGGGAAAGTAAAAAGCACTATAAGACGCAGGCAGACGAACAAATTTATGACGTCTACTCTGTTATACTAGTCGATAAAAGAAGTGTAGATCACAACGAGGCGTTACCCATTAAGCCGCTGCTGAACTTGTCCCCATTTTTTGTGGATGTCAATGTAGAAGAACAGAATGCAGATCAAATTCACTTGATGTGCTATGATTATTACTATGAAGTGAGCGATGACGAATTATTGTTGGAATATCGACAACTAGACGATATCGAAGAGAAGATCAATGTCAATACGAATAAATTGTACAGCACTTATTTATCCGATAGTATCAAGGTAGACAATCATTTAAAGGATTTCCTCAGCTTAATCTCCTAGCCATGTTAAAAAAACAAACACTTAAAGAAACCGTCGGACATAGCCCTTTCAAATTTTTAAAGGCTTATCAAAAGGACGAGGCCGATTTATTTTTTGGTCGAAAAGTAGAAACAGAGCACCTTATTTCAGCTTTTAAAAAATCTTCCTTCGTTATTTTATATGGTCCTTCAGGATCTGGAAAATCGAGCCTAATCAATTGTGGATTGATTAAAGGGATCAATGCAGAAAAGGTCTATGAAATTAGAAGAGATCAACATATTCTAACGGCGATTCAACGACAATTATTTGATGATCTCACAGGTTTGCCCGAAAACCATTTTGTGAAAATAACTCAAGATTTTTATCGAGTAAAATCAAATATAGCCACTAATCTTAAGGAGATTGAGCAAATCAAAAAGGCTATTCTGATTGCAAATGCCAAGTATCAAAGGGGCAAAATTAATCGCCAAGCATTAACGGAACAGATAGATGGTTTTAAACTCGAACGCAAGGATTTACAAGTAAGCCTGGATGCTTATCAAGTATTAGAAACTCAGCTAGAAAAGGATTTTATTGAGTTGATGAATCGACTGTTGCGGCACTTAAAAGCAAGTCCTTATCTAATTTTTGATCAATTTGAAGAGATTTTCATCTTTGGTTCGCAAGCGGAGATTGAGGCATTTGGTGCTTTTTTAGCAGGACTTTTGGATAATAATATTCCTTTCAAAATTTTATTGACCGTTCGAGAAGAATACTTTAGTCGCTTGGGTATTTTCGAGAAATATTTACCGCAAATTCTTTATAGAAATTCCTTTATTGATAACCCTGATCGGCAGACAATTGCACAAATTATTCGCAAGTCATTCCAACAGTTTAATATTAATCAATACTATCAAGGGGAAGATTGGACACGGTTAAAACCAATTCCCGAACAGGAACAAGAAGATCGAATCTATCTAATCATCGACCAACTCACACCTGTCAATGAGCAAAACGAAAATAATGTAGATTTGGTAGATAGAAATAAAAAATATCACCTCCCATTTTTACAGATTTACCTAGACAAATTATACCGTAAGGACTTTCGAAAAACGTATCCAATTAAGCCTATTAAAAACCTACCGACGGAGTTTAACGGCTATCTACCTTTGGAATTCGAACTAGAAGAAATTAAAAACTTTGGGAACATTGATGAGGTCTTAAAAAAGTATTTGCATCAGGTCAATCAAGAGCTTGTATTTAGTAGTAAAGTGAAAGGTTTCCTTGGGGAAAATGGTCAGAATATTATTGTGAAATTCTTGAAATTTTTCACGACCAATGACAACACAAAAAAACGAATTAAAATCAATTTCAAACTAGTACAAGAAACTGAAGATCAACCAATTGACGCTAGCGAAACTATCCTTTTTTTAGAGAATAAACAATTGAGTAATCAGATTCAAATGAGTCTTTGGGGTGAAGTCAATGAATCTTTTTATCTACCTGAGATTAGCCGTATTTTGATTCAATTAGATACTAATTATAGACTACTAAAAATCAGTCAAGAATATGTAGAATTGAGCCATGATGTTTTGGCTAAAATTATAAATCAGTATCATATTGATTCAGATTTGAGGGAGATTTATAAAGATCAATTTGAGTACTCTTATAGGGTTTATGAAAAAATGGGGACTATTGAACAGACTCATTTAAGTTCAAGACAAGTTATTCAATATGAGGATGAAAATAATGCAAGAACATTGGAATATATCCTAAGTGATCCTAAAAAGACTAGAGCTTTAAAAAAGAAAATCTATTGGCGAGATAGTAAGGCAATTGTACAACTAAAAAGAGAAAAGGAGATACGAAAAAGAAATTTTATCATCTTATCGTTTTTTCTTTTATCATTGATTATGGGTTGTAATCTCTATTCTTATAAAAAACAATCTGATGAACTAGCAAAAAAGTCTGAAGATTTAGAAGATTCTAAAAGAAAGAGTGGAGCTATGAGCGAAAAAAGTGGTCATGAAGGTAAAATTTACAAAGGTACGGGAGATGCATTTAAAAATATGAATAAAGACCGCACGAATACCTACAATAAAATAATTCAATCTGAAACGGGTTTGCGAGAATACAACTCTCTGCTCGAAAGCATAAAAAAGTACTTAAATGTAGAGGATAAAAACGAAAATTTTTTCATAGGGGATATCAAAAATGAATTCTATAAGGACTTTAATCAATATCCTGTTTATTCTAAAAATTTAAAATTCGAAGGACCACTATCAAAAAATAAAATCAAGCAAACAAAAACTATTATCTCTAAAACAAATAAAGATTCGATTCATATTTTTTTACAAACTCCTGATAATGAATTATTTGTTACGAGTACAAATTACACCGCTGCAAATACAGGATTTACTAAAAGGCACTTTATAACCGATACAGTAAGTCAATTTCTGCCTTATTATGATGACCAAAATCGCTTATGTGTCTTACTCATTAAGAATGATAGTTTATATAAAAGTATTGTAGATTCAACTGAGTTGACCTTACTTAAGTATGAACAACAATCGCTTAATGGTGCAACAGCCTTAATCCAATTATCTGATAATGAGTTTGTTACAAATAATACCAAAGGGGCTCTAGAGTTTGTTTTTAAAGATACTCTCTCTATCACTTGGCAACAAACAGGGAAAGGTATCAAGCAAGCAATCAAAGATTTGCAACCTTACAGTAATAATGAATACTTGGTAATAGGTGAAAAGAAGGCTTTTAAAACGCAATTCGGCAGGCAATATTTATATGGTTTTGAAAAAGTCTTAACCAATCATAACGTAATCAAAGGAACTGATCAGAATAAATTCTTTATAGGAGAATACGAAAAAATTGTTACTCAAAGTAATGTCTATTCAACAAAGTGGTTACCTCATAATCACGAGGATGCTATAAATAGTATAGATTATTATGCTTCATCTAAGAAAGAACTCCTTCTTTTAGGAAGTCAAGATCGCACGGCTAGCATCTGGGATAATAATAAACGAATTAGAACACTTATTGGTCACACCGATGAAATTCTACATGCTAGCTTTATTAATAGTAGTAGTCCTTATTATGCTTTAACTGTCAGTGCTGATAGAACTTTAAAAATTTGGGATATGCGTCCGATAGAACGTCGAATTGAAAAGGTGAAAAAAGTAGATGAAATTACTAAATTGAAGTTTAACAAAAAAGACTCCTTACTCTACATTGGCTTTGCATTTAAAAATACCCAAAACCCTGATGGTTTCCTTTATTCGGTATGCGAAAATTTGGATTTGCTGGACGAATGTTGCACTAAAAAAATAATACAACAGGTAGAAAGTGACGATAAATTGGGGCATCTAACTGCTTTTGACTTTGGTCTACAAAACCAACCAATTGTAGGAACAAATTGGACAGGGCTTATTGCTGGTACTAATGCAAACTCATCCTCCTTACGTATTTCTGGCAATGAAAAAATGAATGATTTAGTTATTAGAGATTCCTTAATGGCACTGGCTCGACCAAATGGGATAAGATTTTATCCAAATTATACCACTACTAGAAAAAGAGAGTATGCCGATAAAAGAGATACTTTAAAAAATATTCACTTTAATGCAATTGCCATTCATCCTAATTTACCTATAATTGCTGGTGCAGCAGCTAATAACCTACTCTATATATGGAATGTAGAATCAAATATTATCACTTCCTTTAACGATCATTCTGATGAAGTAATGGATGTTACTTTTTCGAAATCTGGACAATATTTATTGACGGGTTCTAAAGATAATAAATCCATTCTCTGGGAAGGAGATGCGTCTGGAAACTATACTAAAAAATCTACTTATGCGCATCATACAAGTGATATTGAAGATGTCGAATTCTACCAAGACAGTCTATTTTTAACAGCAAGTAGAGACCACACAGTTCAAATCTATGAAAAGAAAGGGGAAGCGTTTGAACAATATCCGAGTTTGATTCGACACGATACCAAAATTACTGCTGCTACCTTCTCTCTAGACGGTCAACACATTTATTCGGGAGATGATAAAGGGTACCTTAAAAAATGGAAATTTGTGGATTTTGAGGCAGATATTAAAGAAAGAATACCTCAATTAGAAGACTAACTATTCTAAAACCAAACAGGAGATACTATGCATCTAGTATCTCCTGCTTTTTATTATAAATGGAAGTATGGACTATCAGTCGCATTACTTTAATCCATTATTTCATAATCAACATCTAATTTTCGGAAGGCTCTAAAGGCAGAACTCGTCGTTTTTCCTTCTACTTCGATTTCAACAGGAGATCCGTCTAATAAAAATCCAGCATTTTCTCTAGCTGTATAATTATCCATACCTGCATAGGTTTCTAATGCTTTGGCAATAGCTCTTCTGTCTGGTTTTTTAGCGTCGCAAGACAATAATTGAATTTGCATAATATTATTTTTTAATCGTTTTTCTTTTATTTTTTAGACTAAAAATACTAATCAATGTCACAAATTTAAAACAAATTATTTAAAAATTAAAATTTATACGCAAATTATTTACTTTAATCAGGTATCAGTTGTAGTTTCCGAGTATTTCTAGCTACCGACAACTGAGGACAGACAACTGTTACACAAACTGCCCAAATTTCTCCATTGCTTGCTGTACTTCTTCCTTCTCTTTTACACTTAAAACAGTCAATCTCTTAGCATCTGTTTTTAACTCTAAACCATAATCCCCTGCTATGATGTAGCCCGTTTTTTTGCTGGTCAATCTATATCCCCAACCGCCAAAATCACCTAAAGGGCTTATTTTATAAACCTGCCAACTTTGAATATCTGCCCATTTAATGGTTCGATAAGTTCTATGTATAGGCGTCTGTTTAAAATGTACTCCTTCCTTATCAATACGAATAGTTTGCCTCAAAGAAAATAATAATAGTCCAGTTAATAGAGGAACCCCAATTCCAATTAATAAGGTTACCAATCCGCCATCCTTAGCTAATAATAAAGTAGGCAAAGTGAAAATGGCAATTGGAATTATGAGCCAAAGTCCTTTAAATCGTTGTTTTTCTTCGTAGGGTCCTATCATATTTTTCATTTTAAAATTTTATCTAATCAACTTATCCAACCTCCTAAAGCCTTAATTTGTATTAGTTCATAAGTGGTAGTTAATAGTTGATAAAATAAAAAATATATTAAATTAGGCTAATTTTTCAACTAAAATATTAGGAAATATAATCCTATTCTATATATTTGCCCCTGTTTTAACGACCAACCTTCAACGTAAATAGACCAAAATAATAGGTAATCCATTTTTCACATACCTAAAAATTAGTTTGATTACCTAATTAATTACACTACTCTACCATAATATAACCAACACATATTTTCTAATGGACTTATCACTACTTGATAACACCTAATAAGAATTCTTTTTTAATAGGTAATTATTTGAGTGTGCTTAAATTTATCAAAGAACGTTATTTCTTTCTAACTAGAGAGATGACCCTTAGTACTTATATCTTTCAATATTTTTTATGAAAATAGGAATACCTAAAGAAAATCAAGATAACCGAGTGGCAATGGTGCCTGCTACGATGAAAAAAATAGCCTCAGATAAGGTGACTTTTTTAGTAGAAAAAAGTGCGGGTAGTGCTGCCAGTTTATCAGATGCTGAATTTGCTGAAACTGCCACAATTACGGACCGATCTACTATTTTTCAAACATCAGATATCATCGTTACGGTTAACCCATTATCTGATAATGAACTTTCTGCTATCAAAAAAGGGACGCTCTTAATCTCGATGTTTGCGCCCTATGCAGATGAAACCATCGTTGGAAAACTTAAAGACAATGGCTTACAAGCTGTCAGTATGGATATGATTCCTCGATCTTCCTTGGCACAGGCGATGGATATTTTGTCTTCTATGGCTGCAGTTGCTGGTTATAAAGCGGTGTTGATGGCGGCAAGTCATTTACCTCGTTATTTTCCTATGATGATTACGGCAGCGGGTAGTATTCGACCTGCTAAAGTTTTGGTACTCGGAGCGGGTGTCGCTGGCTTACAGGCGATTGCAACTGCACGAAGATTAGGGGCAATGGTAGAAGCATTTGATGTACGAAAAGCAGCCAAAGAGGAAGTAGAAAGTTTGGGTGCTAAATTCGTAGAAGTGGCAGGTGCAGCGGATGATACTTCCGCAGGTGGCTATGCGGTGGAACAAAGCGAAGATTTCATCAAAAAGCAACGGGCAGAAGTACAAAACCGAGCATCTAAAGCAGACGTCATTATTACAACTGCACAAGTAAGAGGTCGAAAAGCGCCTATTTTATTGCCGACAGAAACAGTCGATAAGATGAAGGCTGGCTCCGTAGTTGTTGATTTAGCCTCGTCTACTGGTGGTAATTGCGAACTGTCCAAAGATAATGAAATCGTTGTCTATAATGGGGTGAAAATTATTGGTAATTCTGCTTTAGCTTCTGATATGCCTCAAGATGCTAGTACCCTTTTTAGTAATAATATCCTCAATTTTTTGAAGTTGATTATTAAAGATGGTGAAATGGTCTTGGATATGGAACATGAAATTATCAAATCTGCACTTATTACTGGCTAAAAGTACGGGCGACTTCAGTCGCCAATCATATACTTTGGCGACTGAAGTCGCCTGTACTAAATCACAAAACATGGAATCAATATTACAATTTATAGACAGCAATTTAATCATGATTTACCTCTTGGTATTCACGATTATCCTTGGCTTTGAAGTTATTTCTAAAGTACCTACGGTTTTACATACCCCTTTGATGTCAGGTGCTAACGCTATCAGTGGCGTCGTAATCATTGGTGCAATTATCCTTATTCGAAATGCTGCGCCTGATGATCTATTGACCCTTTCCTTAGGAACTTTAGGCGTCATTCTAGGGATGATTAACGTAGTCGGAGGTTATGCGGTGACGGACAGAATGTTGGAAATGTTTAAAAAGAAGAAGAAATCGTAGATAGATGTCAGGTAACTGGTTTCAGGTGCTAGGTTAGATGTTGACAGCGCAATGTGGTCAACGAAATATTAGCCTCATCACCTCCTTACCTTATCTCCTCATAAACTTAAATAATATATGAGTGCTCAAAATCAATTATTCTTAAAACTATTCGTCGTTTACTTGGTGCTTTTTGGTGGTTTAACTTTGTTGTTTGACTATGCAATGGGTAATGAATTTGACTTACGGAAAAGTGCGCCTTTATTTTTATTGGTCGCTGCTTTTTTAAGTTGGAGACGGTCTCGTAAAATGACTACTGATTAGGGGTGCTGTTCGATGGATATAGAGGTTGACTTTTCCCCACGGATAGATAAAAATACAGACCCGCCCACATGCGCAGTCGTGCTGGTTTGTTTTCCAACGAATTTAAACGTTGACATTGTTTTTAAAAGTGCGCTTAAATTACATTAATCAACTAAACTTGTCCCGAATTCATTTCGGGATAATCAATTAACTATACACACATGTTAGGTTCTTTTGTAAACTTGGCTTATTTACTCGGTGCGACTTCCTTTGTTTGGGGCTTACGCCAATTAAGTACGCCCGATACTGCCCGAAAAGGGAATTTATTAGCCGCTTTCGGAATGGGCATTGCGATTATTGCGACACTGCTACTTCCGATGACTGGGGCAGCTAATAACTATGCTTGGATTATTGGCGGGATGCTCGTTGGAGGTATTATTGGCTTTTTTGCAGCTAAAAAAGTGCAGATGACCGCTATGCCTCAAATGGTCTCTATTTTTAATGGACTTGGTGGAGCCTGTGCAGTTGTTTTGGCAATGACAGAATTGGTCCATTATTATGATGGGACTGCACAAATGAGTGGTGGTCAATTATTCATTGTCCTTACTACCCTATTGATTGGCGCTATTGCTTTTACGGGAAGTATGCTGGCTTTCGCCAAATTACAAGGATTGGTTTGGGATAGTCAAGTGACTTTGCCTAAACATCATATTGTCAACTATATTCTTCTAGCTGCCACTATAGCTTTAACGGCTTACGTTTATATGGGTGGCGTTGCTTTGGGCATGACGATGGCAATTGCTTTAATGGTACTTTCTTTAGTTTATGGTTTTTCATTTGTTGCCCCAATTGGTGGTGCAGATATGCCTGTGGTCATTTCTTTATTGAATTCTTTTACGGGGCTTTCTGCCGCTGCTGCTGGTTTGATTTATGATAATAATATCATGTTGGTCGGAGGTATTTTGGTTGGTGCAGCTGGTGTGATCTTGACCGTCTTGATGTGTGAAGCAATGAATCGTTCTTTGTTTAATGTCTTAATTGGTGGTTTTGGTGGCGGTGCTGCCGCAGCTAAAGGAGTCGATGGAGATCAAGTAGCTAAGACAGTTACGATCAATGATGCAGCTATTCAACTATTTTATTCTCAATCAGTTATGATCGTCCCTGGTTATGGATTGGCAGTTGCACAGGCTCAAAAATTAGTCAAAGAATTGGATGATTTATTGTCTAATAATGGAGTGGATGTAAAATATGCCATTCACCCTGTAGCTGGTCGGATGCCTGGTCACATGAACGTTTTATTGGCAGAGGCGGATGTACCTTATCCTAAATTATTAGACTTGGAAGATGCTAATGAAAAAATTCCTAATACAGATATGGTCGTCATTATCGGTGCGAATGATGTCGTCAACCCCGCAGCATTAGATGAACCAAGTAGCCCAATTTACGGGATGCCTGTCTTGAATGTTTGGGAAGCGAAACACGTCATTGTCATGAAAAGAAGTATGAGCCCTGGCTATGCTGGCATTCAAAATCAGCTATTTTTCCATGAAAAGAATAAGATGTTATTTGGCGATGCTAAGGCTAGCTTACAGAAACTGGTTAGTGAGATTAAGACGCTTTAATTTTTTGACGCAGCGAGACCCGCCCGCCTGAGCATTCGGGCAGGCGCTGACTATTATGACTTTTTTATGTTTTTCTACTCTAGTATTGAACACGTTAGAGACACGTTAGAGAAGAGAACATAAAAAAGTCATAACTTCAAACAGCGTCCTTCTGCGTCAAAAAAAATTCTAAATCAAAACAAAAACGGCAATTCCGAGCACAAAGCCAAGAATTGCCGTTTTAAGACTGAATTTTCATATTTACTCAATTGATTATCAAAGAGATAAATCAACTGCCTACTATTTCACTGCCTACTGCTAACTGAATTCTGCCAACTGGACTAATACCGTCTCTTTCCGCTCTTTCTCTTTTTCAATCGTTTCTTAGGCTTATCCATTTTTCCAGCCATTCCGCTACCACCAGTTCCCATGCCAGCCATCTGTCCTTTACTCATCTTGTGCATCATCTTCCGCATTTGGTCGAATTGCTTGATGAACATGTTTATTTCGTGAATTTTCTTACCACAACCTTTCGCAATTCTTTGCTTGCGACTCATATTCAATATCTCAGGGTTACTTCTTTCTTTTGGCGTCATCGAGAAAATAATACTTTCTACTTTACCAAAAGCACTATCATCAATATCTAAATCTCTTACGGCCTTGCTCATTCCTGGGATCATGCCCAAAAGCGATTTAATATCTCCCATCTTTCGAATTTGATTCAATTGACTTAAGAAATCATTGAAATCAAATTTATTCTTACGGATTTTCTTTTCTAATCTTGCTGCTTCTTTTTCATCAAATTGCTCCTGAGCCTTTTCTACTAAAGAGACAATATCTCCCATTCCTAGAATCCGCTGAGCCATTCTTTCTGGATAGAAAACATCTAAGGTGTCCATGCCCTCTCCCATACTGACAAACTTGATTGGCTTGCCAACGGTATATTTAATAGATAAAGCTGCACCACCTCTCGTATCACCATCTAACTTCGTCAAAACAACTCCATCATAATTAATGACTTCGTTGAATGCCTTTGCTGTATTCACCGCATCTTGCCCCGTCATCGAATCCACTACGAATAGAGACTCCGTTGGGTTGATGCCTTCTTTGATCTGTCGAATCTCGGTCATCATCGCCTCGTCCACTGCCAAACGACCTGCTGTATCCACAATCACTACATCAAATCCGTGAACTTTAGCGTGCTTAATTGCATTTTGTGCAATTTCGACTACGTTTTTGTTCTCTTCTTCTTTATAAACTGGAACGCCAATTTGCTCTCCTAAAACCGTGATTTGGTTAATCGCCGCTGGACGGTAAACATCACAGGCAACCAATAGTGGCTTCTTCTTTCGCTTTTGCTTTAAGAAATTTGCCAACTTACCAGAAAAGGTCGTTTTACCAGATCCTTGCAATCCTGCAATCAATACAATCCCTGGACTCGCCTTAATATTGATCCCAACCGATTGTCCACCCATCAAATCTACCAACTCATCGTTGACGATTTTCACCATCAATTCTCCTGGCTTGACAGAGTTCAAGATATTTTCAGATCCTAAGGCTTTATCCTTGATGGTATCTGTAAATTCTTTAGCAATTTTATAGTTTACATCCGCACTCACTAAGGCACGTCGAATCTCCTTGACCGATTGCGCAATATTGATTTCGGTTAATTTTCCATCTCCTTTTAGCGTCTTAAACGCTCCTTCTAAACGATCACTTAAACTGTTAAACATATTTTTTGACGGTTAACGGTACACGGCTAACGGTACACGGTTAGACATTAATCTTAAAATAGTGGGCAAAAATAGGACTTTTTTTACTTAGAATCTATCTGTTTTTTAGGTTTTAGATGAATATAAAAATTTACTATTACTTTTACGGCAATATTTAATTTGATAATGGCTGGTGGTGTTGTTTTTTACTACATAATTCTAACGAGACTAGGCACTAGATTACCACATAGCCACATAGTAAATCACATAGAAAACATAGTTTTCGAGCATTAGCTTTGACAATTTCGAGCGGTAGCATTTTTGCTAAGCTAGGCTTTGCTCCAAACTAGATTTTGCCTAAAATTTTGCTTTCTATGTCAATATATAACTTAGCAAAAATGCTACCGCTCGGTCAACATCTAGCTAAGAAAACTATGTGCTCTATGTGAAAAAACTATGTGACTATGTGGTAAAATACAAAACAAACCACTGAAAAAGAACAACTTATGAAAATAGGCATCATCCGAGAAGGCAAAAATCCACCAGATTCTAGAGTTCCATTAATTCCGAGTCAATGTGCTGATTTGATCAAAAATAGAGGGATTGATTTAGTCGTGCAGGCCTCTCCTATTCGCTGCTATGAAGACGAAGAATATGCTGCTTTGGGCGTACCCGTGGTGGAAAATGTGGATGATTGTGATGTCCTATTAGGCGTGAAAGAAGTACCGATTGAACAGTTAATCCCCAATAAAGGCTATTTTTTCTTTTCTCATACTTTTAAAGAACAACCTTATAATAGAGGGTTATTACAAGCGGTCTTGGCGAAAAATATTTCATTGATGGATTATGAGGTATTGACCAATAAGCATGGACAAAGAGTGATTGCTTTCGGCTATTTTGCGGGCATGGTCGGTGCTTACAATGGTTTAATGACTTACGGCAAACGATCTAGGGCTTTCTCCTTAAAAAGAATGAAAGACTGTTATGATTATGCGGCTGCAAAGGCGCAATTTCCTTTTATCGACTTCCCGCCTATTAAAATTGTATTGACTGGTACAGGGCGAGTAGCAAGTGGTGCAGCGAAGGTTCTAAAAGATATGGGGATTCCTCAAGTGCCGCCTGCTGATTTTTTAAATAAAGAATTTGGGAATGTTGTTTTCACCCAATTGGGCTGTGAAGATTATGTGGCCACAAAAGATGGTAGTGCCTTTGATTTACAACACTTTTTCAAAAACCCAACTAAGTATAAAAGTATTTTCCAACCATATACCGAAGTAGCCGATTTAATGATTAATGG
>CALDTJ010000585.1 GCA_937924145.1 uncultured Saprospiraceae bacterium | reverse complement strand
AGGGTTGGGCTGTTCGCCCATTAAAGTGGCACGCGAGCTGGGTTCAGAACGTCGCAAGACAGTTCGGTCCCTATCTGTTGCGGGCGTAGGAATATTGCGGAGATTTGTCTCTAGTACGAGAGGACCGAGATGAACTGACCTCTAGTGTATCTGTTGTGGCGCCAGCTGCATTGCAGAGTAGCTATGTCGGGCAAGGATAAGCGCTGAAAGCATCTAAGCGCGAAGCCAACTCCAAGATGAGTATTCCAGTTCTTCGGAACAGAGGGTCGTAGAAGATGACTACGTAGATAGGCTATAAGTAGAAGTGCAGTGATGCATGAAGCTGAGTAGTACTAATTACCCGATAGCTTCCTTTTTTTCTTTTACTAGTGGATTTGCATTAGAGATAGTGTAATGAAATTAGTCGATAGTATTCACTATCAAACAAGAAACAGCTTAAAGGTTTGAATCCTTACCTCTTCCCATGTCAATGTTAATTAATCAAGCAGATTAATTGATTAAGTGAAGTAAATGAATGTGTCGGAACATTGATTACTTTGCGTTAGCAGATCAATTAATTAGACCAAATGATAAACTAAAGAAATAGATGAGGTTGCATCAAAGCGATGAACCGAGGAACAGAGTTCCACATCAAAAGACTAAGGTGGCTATAGCAAAAGGGATCACCTCTTACCATTCCGAACAGAGAAGTTAAGCCTTTTAGCGCTGATGGTACTGCCCTCCATGGGTGGGAGAGTAAGTCGCTGCCTTTTTTTTTATTTTTTACTAGTTTTGATAATTAAAAGAAAAAACTAGGAATAAACATGTTTCGACGGAGACATACACAATTAAGCTCAGCCTTTTGGTTGAGCTTTTTTTATGCCCTTTTTTAGCTTCTTACCGTTTTTCCTGAATTACTCCCACCATTGCTATACTACACTTCCTTTTTCCCACTCACAACTATAAAATAGTAGCCATTTTTTAGAATCTATTGATATGAATACCTATTCTGGGATGATTTTACCATTACTATAGGACGTTCTTATAAGAGTAATTTAATCGAGCGATTAAACTTTATATAGGACTCATTATATTAGCCTATAAGCTGCTCTAATATTATATTTTTATGAATGCCCATTTGTGAATCTCCATCAGTATTACACTGCTGCATAGGTCTTAATCAAAGCTATCTTCTCTAAAAGGGCCCCTTAGTTTTTAGCATTCGATAATTATTTACAGATCAGCTTTTGCAAGAAGTTCACTGCTTTTAATGAATATATTTTAAATATAAAAATAATTTTTTTTTCTAAATTAAAATATATCATCATGCTTAGTTTGTTTGTTATTAATGATTTATTTGTGGAGTAATTTTTTAATGTATTGTTTTAGCATAATACTAGCTATTTTCCCACCTAAAAAAAATACGACTTACTTTTTTAGCACGATTGTTGAAATATTAGTAATAGTATATAATCTTTTCTTTCCGATATTAGCCACACACTTAAATAACCACTATTAAAAGGAATATACTTTTTAATAATAGTTGTTATCTAAATTTTACCAAAACATAATAGAGTAACAGTTCGGCTGTATCTCTGACTCAATTTTGACTATAGCAGAAGCATCAAATGTTGCTTGACTGACACGTAGATCAATGTAAATAAGATACTTACACTCTTAATTAAATATACTTTAACCGATTTATTTATAAAAATTTACATCACATGAACAGAATGAGTCTTACAAAACTCAGATGGTTTGCCAGAAAAGGTAAGCCCATCTTATTTATTTGCTTTGCCATGTTCCTTTCAGGACTGCAAAGTGTACATGCTCAGATTACAATGGAATTATCTCAAAGTGGAATAGATACCTGTTCTACTTTACAATTAGATGATTGCAGCGGATCAGTTACAGAGTCAAGTACATTATTTACCGATGATGGTAGTAATGATGGTAACTATGCTGATCCAGGAAGGATGAGAAATGATACTGTTGAAATTTGCCCAACGGATAAATGGCATCATGTAAAAGTGGTTTTTACTAAGTTCGATACAGAAACTGGTGATGACCTTTTGTACGTTTACCAAGGTACTAAAAAACAAATACGTGAAGATGGACTAACTGCTAGTCAAGTGGCTAGTGGTGTTGGTGTAGCTCAAGCTTTTGGAGGTTGGGTTTATGCAGATTGTGATCCAGCGAATAATCCAACAGGTTGTTTGACTTTCCGATTCACCACAGATGGTGATAATTTTAAAGGATCAGGCTGGGAGGCATGGGTTGATTGTGCGCCAAGAGATATCGAAGTCAAGGAAGTGACGATCAATAGCGCTAAGTTAAATTGTGGTGATGATGCTTATACATCTATTACAATTCCTGCACCTGCTGTTACAGGCTGTGGTTCAACGATTGCTAACGACGGCGTGATTGCAAGAGTTCGAAATCAACACGGAGAAGTTTGTGTTCAAGAAATAATTTCTGCAACTAGTGCTGGAGGGCTTTCTACTTCTTTTACAAGACAATTTGCAATTGGAAATTATTCCGTAGTTTATAAGTTAGAATCTGATACGACGAAAACTCGTACGCAGTATTTCTCTGTACAAGCACCTGCTTTGGTTTGTAACGATGATGTAAATATTCCATTAGGATCGGCTTGTATGATTGTCATCTCGCCAGATGATGTATTAGAGGCTCCATGTGATACGGCAGATTTTCAAAACTACATGTACTACAACCTAACAATTACGATTAAAGGTGCTCATGGTTTTAAAGATAAAATTTTAAGGACTACTGGATATGATAACTTAGGGCGTGTACAATACCCAGTTATCACAGTAGATGATATAAAAGAGACAGGAAATACAGTTTGTAATGCTAACGCAACTATAAATGTGGAAAGAGTATTCTATGCAGATAGAGACAAAGATGGAAACCCTGATTTACCAGGAGGAGGCGTGATAGATTGTGATAATGGTACAAAAACTTCAAGCTGTAGCACAAATATTTCATTCTCAGATGATTCTCAACCTTGGATCACAGTAGAAACAACGGCGGATACCTTAATTGGATGTGATACAACTGGTTTAGCTCGAATTTTGTCAGCTAAAGCAATTGACAATTGTGAAGAGGATATCGCTGTAACTTACTCTGTAAGATTAGCAGAAACAGACCCTTGTTTTTCTGACAATGGAAAGCCGGATACAACAGAGGCAATTGTTACTTTCCAAGCAGTAGATGCATGTGGAAACGTAGGGGAGAGAGTAGAAACCTATACTTTCATAAGACCAAATAAACAAGACCATATTGCACGAACAAGAGATGTATTCATGGATTGTTCTAGATCAGGTAATAATGCATCAGAGACGCCAGGTTTAAAGATTGGTACTTATATAAATGGACAATTTCAGGTAAAAGATACAATTCGATTGAATACGTTTGATTATGTATGTGGATATATTTTGACCAAACGTGATGAAGCGATTGTTGGTACTGATTGTGGGGAGAAAGAATTCAGATACTGGGGATTATTGGATTGGTGTAAGCCAGAGCAAGGTCCACTTCCTTGTGATACAACTTTCATTGAATTCGTCGATACGATTGCACCAGTTTTTGATGCAGGACAAGGTTTGGCTACTGATTTAGAATTAGGTCATTTTTCTTGTGAATATGATATTACTAAATTAGAGAAGCCGACAGCAACGGATAATTGTGATGATAATCCAACGGTAAGATTGGATAGTGTATTCAGAATTGAAGATGGTAGAAACTGGGGTATACCTGCTAGTCTATATACAAAGTTAGATTGTGATTCATTTAAATTAAGATGGATTGCAGAAGACATTTGTCATGAACAAGATAAAAATGATACACTATATCAAATTGTAGTGATCAAAGACGTCACTAAGCCAACTGCTGTATGTGTAGACCAATTAAATGTATCTGTTGGAGATGCGTGGGGTGCAAAACTTTATGCAGAAGATGTAGATGCAAATAGTTGGGATGCTTGTGGTATCAAACTAAGAGAGATTAGAGTGAAAGGAAAAGGAGAATGGGGCCCATCTTTAAATATTGGTTGTGAATATGTTCACCCCAATTTACAAATTGAGTTAAGAATTACGGATAAGAAGGGAAATCAGAATATCTGTTGGACAGATATCAATGTCGAGGATAAATTCCCACCAAATTGTGAGGATTTACCGAATGAAGAGCGATACTGTGATGAATTCCACAACGGAGAGTTAGGTACGCCAACAGACGCTGATCTAGACAGAAAATTTGAAGATGCTGAATGGGCTGATCTATCAGAGAATTTACAAGAGTTGTATAATAATTATTTCGGTACTTTCAACTGTGTAGATAATTTAGACGGTTTTCAATGTGGCGAATTAACTCATGAAGAGCAATATCAATTAATTGAGTGGCCTTGTGGTGAAATCGACATTAAAAGAAGACATCGTTCAGTTGATTGGTCAGGCAATAAGTCTAACTATGCTTACCAAACAGTCAAAATTGTTTATAGAGCTAATTGGTCAATTACCTTACCGAATGACTGGGAAGGAGCATGTAATTCAACTGTAATTGATCCAGACATTACGATCAATAATGGAGCCTGTGACCTATTAGGATACGAAGTAACTTCTAAAGTATTTGATATTCCAGGTGATGCTTGTTTGAAGATGGAAAGAACCTATCACATCATTAACTGGTGTACTTATGTTGCTGGTAATGCACCAGTAGAATTAGCAAGAGTAGAAGGAGAACATGGATATGCAGAAGGATTCACCATTACGAATGAAGGAAACGAAAATACAGGTTATTGGATTTATACGCAAGTATTAAAAATCCATGATGATGAAGCACCAGTAGTGACTGTTGTTGATCCAGAACCATGTATTGGCGGAGTTGAATTTGATGCGGAACCATACGGTGAAGAAGATCAAACACCAGGAGCACAACCATACGAATGTGATGAATTAAAAACATGGTCGGCAACGGCTGAAGATTGTACAAATTCGGATGAAATTGCTTGGATTGGTAAATTATTCAACTCAAAGACAGGAGATTTAGTAAAGCAGGTAGAATCTAACACATTAAGTTATGTAGTTTCTAATAAGGAATCTTACTTTGTACAATTCTGGGCTTACGACGGTTGTGGTAACTCAGGAGAAGGAAAAGGAGAGCCAATTGCTTTCTGGGATTGTAAGAAGCCAAGTCCATATCTATTGAATGGAATAGCAGTAGAATTAGGAGAAACTGGTACTATTCAAGTTTGGGCAACAGATTTAGATCAAAACACTTTCGATAACTGTACAGATCAATCTAAATTAGATTTAAGAATCTGGCACCATACTTTAGCCGATGCACCAACTACTTTATTGGGTGTACAAAACTTACCTAAAGTAATTGAATTAGGTTGTTTAGAATTAGGAACTCAAAATGTTCAAATCTATGCAATTGATGAAGAAGGAAACTGGGATTTTGCCCAAACTTATATCCTAGTCCAAGACAATATGTTCGTTTGTTCTAATATAGAACCAGGGAATAATAACATGGTTGCAGGTACTATCATCAATGGATTTGGTGAAGAAGTAGAATTCGTAAATGTCGCAGTAAATGGGGCAGAACAAAGAGCAATGACTACTGGCACTGATGGACACTATCAGTTTATGTTACCAACAGGAGGAGATTATACTATCACTCCAGGGAAGGACTTAAACCCATTGAATGGCGTATCTACTTTTGACTTAGTATTGATTAGCAAGCATATTTTAGGTGTAACTACTTTTGAATCTCCATACCAGCATATTGCTGCGGATGTCAACAAGTCAGGTTCAATTACTGCCTTCGATATGGTTCAACTACGTCAATTGATTCTATATATTACTACTGAATTCTCAAACAACGAAAGTTGGAGATTTGTAGAAGAAGGGTATGAATTTACGACTAAACAGCCAGCTGGAGAAAACTTCTCAGAGTTCGTAAGCGTGAATAATTTAGCGACCAATATGGAACAAGCAAACTTTGTAGCTGTGAAAATTGGTGATGTCAACGGAAGTAGCGCAGCTAATCAATTAGTTGGTACTGATGCTAGAACAACTGTTGGTACGTTGAACTTGAACGTAACAGATAGATTTGTAGAAGTTGGTGAAACTGTAAGCGTGGCATTCACTGCTGCGGATATGGAAAATGCAACAGGATACCAATTCACTTTAAATGTAGCTGGTACAGCAACAGTTGAAGAAGGTATTGCGAAAGCAGCAAACTTCAATACCAATCTAGCACAAAGAGGTATCATTACGACTTCTTGGAATGGGGAGGCAACTACCAATGACGTATTATTCACTTTGAATTATACGGCTAATTCAACTGGTTTATTAAGTGAATTAGTAAGTGTAGGGTCGGCAATCACTACAGCTGAGGCTTATAATACGGCAGGAGAATTGATGGATGTAAACATCAATTTCACGCAAGAAGCAAGTGCTGGATTTGCATTAAACCAAAATACACCAAACCCATTTAAAGGAGAAACGGTTATTGCCTTTAATTTACCACAAGCAGGAACGGCTACTTTAAAAGTAATGGATATCCAAGGTAAAGTACTAAAAGCAATCAGCGCAGACTATGCAAAAGGAGCAAACCAAATCACGCTTAAAGCGAATGAATTGGAGGCAACTGGTGTAGTATACTACCAATTAGAATCTGCTAATAATGTGGCAACTAAGAAAATGATTATTATAGATTAAAGAATATATCTGGTAAAGCCCTCCAATGGTAAGAACCCTCCAAAGGTTTCAAACCCTTGGAGGGTTCAACTAAAGCGACGCACTATAAGTAACAGGAAAAGAAGACAACCTATATTTGAAATATTAGAAAGATAAAACTACACAGGGAAAAGAACATAGAAAGATTCTATTCCCGCCCTCGAACATTTACTTTAACCTCACTCTGTACACAAAAGTTAGTAAAGCACCCTTTGCAGCCACCAATTTAGAAGGCTTGTAAAGTCTATAGAATATTTAACGAACAAGAAATCTAGGCTATTGACCTATTGATACTCAGATTTTATTACGACAAATATTAAGGAGATTTTTATTTTAAAATTAGATACAATACCAATGTGGTTTAGTATCCAAAATTTCCTTTGTCTATTAGTAGAAGTATCAGTAAGCGTTATTAGTCAAATCGGAACATCGTTAAATTAATAGTTTTGGCACCAAACTCAATAAAAGCTAACAATCGCCAAAATAATCATACTAACTTTTGTTGATAGGAGTTTTCAATTCTTACACAACTAATGACTTACCCTCTTTTTAAATGGACGCCGAAGATAGGCAGATCCTTTATGATGCCCCTATTAGCATGTTTAATAATAGGCTTTTTTAATCAAGAATTAACTGCACAAGTTACTATACCACATGCCCAAAGAACGGGCGTTGATACCTGCCAGACCGTCAAATTAGAAACCTGTGACGGCACCGTTACCGAAGATGATTTACGTTGGACAGATGATGGATTTAATGATGGCAATTATGCTGATCCAATGGGGGATGCTCGTATGGATTCTATCGAATTTTGTCCAAAAGACAAATGGCATAGAGTACGAGTCGTATTTACAGATTTTGATCTTTATGATGCCGATGGTGACGGTGAAGTAGATCCCGAAGATGATTTCTTAAATGTGTACCAAGGTAGTAAGGCCGAAGTTAGAACAATGACACAAACCATTGGATTTATTTTAGCTGATCCATTACCTCCAGCAGGTTCTGCTCGAATAGATTCTTTTATTTGGGATTCTGCATTAGTACCGACGGCAGGCAATCCACACGCAACCAATGGTGGACAAGATGCGACCCTTCCAGCTACTAGTACACCGGGAGTAGGTTTTAGACGAACAGGTCCTACACCAACAGCTATTCCGATTGCAGGCACAGGAACTGGTGTCGGTGTTGCCAAGGCATTTGGTGGTTGGGTAGATGCAAGCTGTTCACCTTCAGCCAACCCTTCTGGTTGTTTGACTTTCATTTTAAGAACGAATGGAGACAACAAGAAAGGAGCAGGTTGGGATGCTTGGGTGGATTGTCAAGCAAGAGATATTGAATTAGACGTACCGAATGTTGGTGATTTTAGATTGAAGTGTGACGAAAGTTTTGCTTCGGTAACTTTACCTTTTGCAACAGTTAAAGCATGTGGAGAGACATTTGATCCTCACGATGGAGAACATATCATAAGATTATTAAACCAATACGGTGAAAAATTATTCGAAGTACATACAAAGAATACTGACATAGGACCACTTTGGGTAGGAGCTGGTCAGTACATGGCGGAATATCTTTTAAAGTCTGACACGACTAAGGTAGAAAGAGTACCATTCTCAGTACAAGCACCTTCATTGGTAGGAAATGATGATGTGACGATTCCATTAGGGGCGGCTTGTATGGCAGCAATAGAACCAGATTTTGTACTAGAAAATCCATGCGACACCATTTTCAAGGTCTTATACTATGATGTAACGGTAACGATTCCTGGAGCACATGGTTTTAAAGATGTAGTGATTGGTAGTGAAAATGTTTTAGATACCTTGAGAGGAGTAATTTATCCAACGGTAACGGCAGCAGATATTAAAGCAGCAGGACAAAGCGTTTGTGATGTTACGGCTACTGTGAAGGTGGATCGAATTCTTTATCCATTTGACGCACCATTACCAATCGAATATTACAATGGGGTTGTTACATCATCTGTAAATACAAATGTTAAGTTTATTGATAAGCAGCAACCGTGGATTGATATCCAAACGGCACCAGATACTTTAATTGCTTGTGATACGACAGGCTTAGATCGCTTACTAAAAGCTGGTGGGGTAGATAATTGTGATGAAGACGTTCCAGTTACTTATAGTATTAGATATACTGAAACAGATCCTTGTTTTTCTGACTTAGGAAGTCCAGATACGACCTTGATTTATGTAGATTATACAGCTACGGATGATTGTGGAAACATTGGAAAAGCCACTAAAGAAGTTACTTTAATTAGACCAGATTTATCAGACCAAAGATATGTTGTAAAAACGCAATCACTAAAGATCGACTGCAATGCTTCTGCTGATGCTGCTAAACCAGGCGTGAAAATAGGTGTTTGGAAAAATGGTATGCTTGATCCAACAAATATGGATACAGTCACTTTAAGTACAGAAGAATATATCTGTGGATATATTTTAGTTGCTGAGGAAGAAGACATTCCAAGTACAGACTGTGGTAGCAAAAAATATGTGTATTACTCCGTAATTGATTGGTGTAATTCAAGTGACGGTGTATTTGCAATTGATACTACCTTGGTTGAAACAACTGATACGATTGCTCCTGAATTCGATGAAGGGGAAGGCGAAGCGGTTTCTGTAGAGCTTGAGCATTTTTCTTGTACTTATGACCTTACAAAATTACCGAAACCGAAAGCAACAGATAATTGTGACCCAACTCCAAACGTGAGAATCGGAAGAGTAGCTAGAATTGAAGATGGAAAAACATTGTGGATTGTCCCAAGTACAGATTACACGAAAGTAGACTGTGATTCTTTTGAAATCCGATGGATCGTAGAAGATGATTGTCATGAACAATTAGTCAATGATACCTTAGATCAAATCGTTGTAATCAAAGATGTTACTAAACCTTCGGCTGTTTGTGTGGACCAATTAAATGTATCAGTACCAAACGAATGGGGTGCTAGAGTTTATGTAGATGACATTGACGCTGGAAGCTACGATGCTTGTGGAATCGCATCAAGATTGATTAGAATTAAAGATTCTGGCGATGACTTTGCCGAGTATGTAACGATTGGGTGCGAATACATACATCCTGATTTACAACTAGAATTACAAATATTGGATAAAAAAGGAAATGAGAATATTTGCTGGTTGGATGTAGCTGTAGAAGATAAAATCAACCCATACTGTGAGCCATTAGAAAACGTTGTAGGGGATTGTGAGGCTTATCACGATGGTGTTTTAGGTGCATCTACAGATACAGATGGTGATCTTGAAATGGACGAAGACGAATATGTTGATTTAACTGGTGAATTATTAGCCTTGTATAACACGGAGTTTGGTGATCCAGCTACTTTGAAGATTTGTTCGGATAATTTGGATGGGGCTGATTGTGGTGTTTTAGATTATGAGCAAGAATATCAATTATTAGCATGGCCTTGTGGTGAATATAAAATTCAGCGAAGATACCGAGCAAAAGATTGGTCTGGAAATGTCTCAAATTGGAATACTCAATTGATTACCATCACAGCCAAGCAAAATTGGAAAATCACATTCCCATCAGATTGGGAAGGTACTTGTGGAGACATGGCACCAGCTGAAGACATTTTAGTCGAAAATGGAGCCTGTGACCTATTGGCTTATGAAGTGACAGAAAGACAATTTGAAGTGCCAGGCGATGCCTGTTTCAAATTAGAAAGAACTTACCACATCATTAACTGGTGTAAATATGTGGCAGGAACAGACCCAGTAGAGATTGCAAGAATCGAAGGCGATCATGGTTTTGCAGAAGGTCTAATGGTCACTAGTGAGGGCAATGAGAACGTTGGATATTGGACTTATATTCAAGTACTAAAAGTACATGATGATCTGGCACCAACGGTAACTGTAGTTAATCCTGATCCATGTATTAACGGAGTAGAATTCGATGTAGAACCTTATGGTGAAGAAGACATAACACCTGGTTTTGGACCATACGAATGTGATGAGCCAAAAACATGGAGTGCCATAGCTATAGATTGTTCAGCAAATATCTCATGGGTAGGTAGATTATACAATGCAGAAACGAATGAATTAGTACAAGAAGTGGAAACGAATGAAATTACACAAGTTGTCTATCATGGACAAACGTTCTATGCTGAATTTTGGGCATATGACAATTGTGGAAATTCAGGTGGAGAAAGAGGCGAAGATATAGAATTCAAGGATTGTAAGAAACCAACGCCTTATTTATTAAATGGAATAGCAGTTGAATTAATGCCAACGGGGATGATCCAAGTTTGGGCGTCTGATTTAGATCAAAATAGTTTCGATAACTGTTCAGATCAGTCTAAATTAGATTTAAGAATTTGGTCAGAATTTTTAGGCGACGCACCAACGGATTTATTGGGTGTGCTAAACTTAGGAAAGGTGATTACTTTCCCATGTGAAAGAGTAGGAACCAACGAAGTTTCTGTATACGTAATTGATGAAGCAGGTAACTGGGATTTTGCTACAACTTACATTATCGTTCAGGATAATGGGAATGCGTGCTTTGGTTTCGAACCTAAAATGGATGGTATGGTAGCAGGTCAAATCCTTGATCCAAATGGAGAAAAGGTAGAATCTGTAAATATGACTATCACAGGTGGTGACGAAAAGGCGATGACTACAGGAACAGATGGTAAATTCATGTTCATGATGCCAACAGGTGAAGATTATACCTTAACACCAACTAAGGATATCAACCCATTAAATGGAGTATCTACCTTCGATTTAGTATTGATTAGTAAGCATATTTTAGGCATTACACCATTTGATTCACCTTACAAGTACATTGCAGCGGATGTTAATAAATCAGGTTCTATCACTGCTTTTGATATGGTTCAATTGCGTCAATTGATCTTGAATATTAATACGGAGTTTGCGAATAACGACAGTTGGAGATTTGTAGATGCAGCGTATGAATTTACTTCCAACAATCCAGCAGCAGAGACTTTCGGTGAGTTTTACAATATCGAAAATCACAGCACAGATTTAGAAAATATGGATTTTGTAGGTGTGAAAGTAGGAGATGTAAATGGTAATGCTAAAGCCAATAGCTTGTTAGCTGCTGATACAAGAAATACCAACGGTGCATTGACTTTGACAACTACGGATCGCATGGTGGAAGTAGGAGAAAACGTAACCGTTACTTTGAATGGAACGAACATCGAACAAGTTCAAGGATACCAATTCACGCTAAACTTTGCTGGAACTAACACAAAAGTAGCAGAAGGAATTGCTAAAGCTAACAACTTCAATACCAAGTTAGGGGGTAGAGGTTTAATCGCTACTTCTTGGAATGGGGAAGCTACCGCTAATGATGAATTATTTACACTTTCTTTCACAGCTACTGCAACAGGTTTATTAAGCGAATTAATAACGGTAAGTGAAGACATCACGACCGCTGAGGCTTATAACACAGCAGGTGACTTGATGGATGTAAAATTAGTGTTCAACAATTCAGCAACGGCAGCAGATTTTGAATTAGGTCAAAATTCACCTAACCCTTTCAACGGTGAGACGGCAATTAACTTTACTTTACCAGTAGCAGGAAATGCGACTTTAAAAATCATGGATGCTCAAGGAAAAGTATTAAAGGTAATCGCAGCAGACTACACAAAAGGTGCGAATACGATTACTTTGAAAGCCAATGAATTAAGTGCAACAGGTGTACTTTACTACCAGTTAGAGTCAGCGAAAAACATCGCTACTAAGAAGATGATTATTATTGAATAGTACTGTTTCGGGGTCACTTTTAGTGCCCCCGAAACTTTAAATAGACCGAAAATAGATTTTTTTTTACTAAAAAAATAACGGGGGCACACTAAAAGTGACCCCGTTATTAACCAAGTTCATATTAAGTATTGCAAAGAGGTTCAGCCTCAATAAAGACTACATACATACTAGGAAACTACACAAAATTTCAGGGCATTCAGTTAAATCTGAGTGCCCTTTTTGGTGTATTATAGTGAAAATGATTTAGAATTATGTAAAATGTAGACAGGTCAAATTTTCTAAAAAAAGATTTAGCAAAATTAACTTTATTCTAAAATGGTATAGTCTTTCCAGCACTCAAGTGCTGGAAAGACTTTGCAAAATATACTAAAACCAACTAGGCCGCTCAAGCGTAGCCCCCTCAATCAATTCACAATTACAACATTCTCGAAAAAACTGATTATTAAATCGGAAGGGAGACGGGCAGACTAAAGTCGTAAACTGGTAATCTTGAAAGATTTCACCTTCTGTAATAAAAGTCCGTAAACTATCTGTATTGGTTAATTCAAAATACCCCAAAACAGTTTCCGCTGGATCATTCACATTATAAATATTCCCTGGAACACCAGCAGGAGGGGCATCAAAAATACTACCAGTTTGATTAGCCACTCGATTTAATTTATCCCAATAGTCAAAAGCATCCTCCGTAATAGATTGTTGATTCACCAGAAAATAATGTCTACCTCGATATTCAAAATTATCAGGCAACAACCTTTTTTGATTGACTTTAAAATTCTCCAATCGACTACCATTAAACCGTTGTCCATTCACCAAGCTAATTTGCTGAGGATCATTCCGACCGGGAATAAAACAAATATCAGGAGGCGGGCCCAAAGGTGAGCAAATTATTTCAAAAAAAGAATAGAGGGTCGTTACATCATATTTTAGCCAATAGTCATTATTATCAGTTGGTAAAGGGCTATCGACAAAAACTTCTAAAAAAGACTTGGTAGTAATGGCACCTGTTACCAATAATTCTTCCACCGCATTAATTTGAATAAAAGCACTATCTCCTCTAATTTTGCGAGGCATCGTAGCTGGTCGGGACTGGTATTTATTACCATTTGGTAAACAGATTTCGATGTGATATTGACTGCCTGTAGCCCCTGAAATTGTCGATCCATTGACTTCATAAACACCCGCAGAAACCACTTGGTAATCTTCTCTTTCACCTGTATCATCTGCTACCAAAGTAGCTGTAGCACCAGTTATAGGTTGCTTGTTTCGAATAATCTGGCTATCAGTCGTATAAATCTCTAATTGGTGAGCACGTTTGTCGGTAGAAAAATCCCCATAAATGACCAAAGCAGCTTGTTGATTATTCTCTAAATTCAAAGTGAAAGGGTCAATACAACTATTAATACCCAAAAATAAAAAGGTGAGTAAAGTGATTTTTATTTTGTTCATATCTGGGGATTTTTTTGTGTACAATAGTTCATACGTGGCGTTGTAGATTTCTGCGAAATGACAAAAGCGACGAGGAGGTAGGGACGTTGTAGATTCCTTCGGAATTTCACAAAATCTCAAGCATATGTCTACCATTGGAGAGTAGTACTACATATAATTTAATATCTAAGAACACAACCTAGAGCAAATCTAGTAAAGAAACCGTTCCAATCCGTCTAATCCGTGTTCCAATCCTACCTAGTAAGCACATTTAGTAACACGACCTACTTTGAATGCCTGAAAGTAAGACCTAGCCGTCCCACCTGCTTTGCGGTTCTCTTCCTTGAATGTTCCCCGAACATTCACCCTGCGGGATCGGTCGTTCATCCTGTCATCCTGTATGCCTAAAATTCAAAATTATAAGTCAAAGAAGGAAAAGCGGTACCCAAAACTGCCAAGCGAAAAGCATTAGCAGGAGAACCTGCCGACCGTCGAAAGAAAATAGAAAAGGCGTTTTTTCTAAAATAAATATTATACATAGAAATGGTCAAGCTACCTTTAAAGCGTTTGGTCCGAACCGCATTTCGATTAAAAGTATAAGCCAAATCTAAACGGTGGTAATCTGGTATTCGGAATAGATTTCTAGGTGAAAAATGAGGGACTTCCACTGTACCAATAGCATAAGCCGCTACAGGGGCAGTAATCGGACGCCCTTTCCGATAAGTAAAATTAGCCGAAAACAAATGCCGTCGATTCACTTGATATTTGAAGACCAAATTTAGATTATGAGGGCTATCAAAATTGGACGGAAACCAGTCTCCATTATTGATAGTCGTTTCAGGAGTAGTACCGATAACTTGGCGTTCAGAGCGAGAAAAAGTATAAGCCAATTGTCCCGTCCAACGGCCTTTGTTACGCTTAATCGCCAACTCTGCACCATACGCCCGGCCCTCGCCCGTAAGCAATTCCGTCTCTAATAAATCATTTTGTAACAACTGTGGTAAATCCTTATATTCCACTAGCTGCTCGATGTCTTTATAGAACAATTCGATGGAAGATTCCCATTCATTGCTATTAAAATTTTGGAAGTAACCGATAGAAAAATTATTGGCTAATTGAGGAGGAATATAGGGGGTACTAACCTGCCAAATATCAATCGGAGTAGAAGCTGTCGTATTAGAAATAAGGTGAATGTACTGAGCCATTCTATTATAACTCATTTTGATAGAATTATCAGTAGCTAGACCAATTTTCATAGAGATTCTTGGTTCTAAAGCAGAATAGTCAGTAATCACTTCACCATCTTCAAAAATGGTCGTCCCTGTAACTTCATCCGCATCTAATAATGCTTGATTGGCATAAAGTGTCAATGCTTTAGGGCCAATATTTTGGTAGAAACTGTAGCGAAGACCAACCGAAAAAGATAATTTATCACCAAGATCAAACTCATCATTAATATAAACAGCCGCCTCTTGTCCACGATCTTTCAGGACTGTTTTACTTTGAATACCAGAAAATTCACCTCTAGCGGAAAGCTTTTCGGGAGAGCCAATATAGCGGACTGCGGTTGCACCAAATCGGATTTGATGATTGTCAACAGCAGTTAAGAAGAAGTTTAAACGACCTTTGAGGTGTTCTAAACCATTTTGCAAAGTAAATCCATCAAACCCATCAGGATCAAAAAAGGAATTATCCAAATCACCGTAGGCCAATTGAAGGTCAGCCGAAAAGTTTTCACTAATCAATTGATTCCAATCGAAAGTAGCTAATTTATTGCCCCAATCGTAGCCGAATTCATCCGAAAATCGAAAGAAATCATAGCTTTGATAATAGCCCAAAGCAAAGTTGGACCCGTTCTTTAATACGTGACTTAACTTCGCATTAAAATCATAAAAATAAGTCGAACTCTTTTTTAAATCTATATTTTTAGCCCGTCGAATCAACCAATCAGAATAAGAACTTCGACCACCTAATAGTAAAGAAGTAGCCCCTTTTATTAAGGGAATTTCTAATGCTACTCGGCTAGAAACAATTCCAACACCCCCTCTGATTTTGAATTGTTCATTATCAGCATCTTTCACTTCTACATCTAAGACAGAGGACAATCTACCACCATATTGAGCAGGAATATGCCCTTTGTATAGCGCCACTCCTTTAATAACATCTGCATTAAAAATGGAAAAGAAGCCCAAGACATGAGAAGAATTGAATACCAAAGCGCCATCTTGAGTCACTAGGTTTTGGTCAATATTTCCACCACGTACATTAAAGCCACTCGCCCCTTCGCCCACAGTACTCACACCAGGGAGCGTAAACAAACTTTTGATAACATCAGCCTCACCTAAAAAGGAAGGCAATTGCCGAATCTGAGTAGGAGAGAGGCGTGCCACACCAATAGCGGCGGACTGTACATTGTCATCTGAGGCGGTTCCTGCCACTACAATCTCGCCTAATTCGTAGACTTCTTCTTGCATATTGATGGGAAAATTTCCATCATTGAATAATGCTATATTTTGAGCATAAGTGGTATAGCCGATAGACTGAATTTCTAGTGTATGTTTACCGATTGGTAAAGTGATCTCGTAAGATCCATCAATATCAGTAACAGTATTAATATTTAATTTTTCTACAAAAATTAGTACACCTATCAATGGTTCGTTACCTTTTCCTAATACTTTTCCTTTGATGCTTGCCTTACCAGAGTTGGCAACATTATTAGCATTTCCTATTGTAATAAGGTTAGATTTGGTAGGCAAGTCATTGGTGGTGGGTGCTTCGACTTGATACTTTGCGGCAAAATAATCAGCAGAATATGCTCGCCCTAAATCCGTTTTTTTGGCGATGATATAAGCAAAGTTATCAAAACTGCTAAAGGTTAAATTAGTGTTTTCTAGTAGTTTGGTTAACACTTCAATAATTGGTTCTTCTTGATAACTTAGGGTGATTGATTTTTTAGATACCCATTCTTTTTGGTAATAAAAATCAATTGGGTGCTCAGTTGCTAATTTAGAGAGCACTTGATCGAGTGGTTCATTCTGGTGACTACCACTGATTAACAAGGAATCATTAGATTGCCCGATTAAACAACAATGAAAAAATATGAAAACTAAAAAGAGTGTAAAACGCATACATGGATAACTAGTCGGATGTCAAAATAGACGTCGATTTTTATATAAGGTGTTGATTTTTAGAGTATTGTATGAAGGCTTAATTAGTAGTTGGAAATATGAATCGGTAAGATACGAAAAAACAGCTTTTTTTTATTGGTCTAGTAAAGAAAGCTAGGGCGCACTAAAAGGTTTAATAAAGTTGAGTTAAAAACTTGATTTTAAATATATTATTTTGTAAATTATGTTGTAGCCAATCAAAAAGCAGTCTATCTCCCCCTAATCACTTAGTTGATATTTTTATAACTATAATCGTCTTCGTAAAAACTCACAAATTATAAATGCCTCAGACTTTGTTGAGGTCAATACTTCTTTACTAGTTAACTAACATAAAAGTCAAACTAATTCCCCCTGCTATACTATGACCTCAGCTTATGGTTTTAGAACAAATGTTCTACTGTAAGCCTAAGTTCGCTATGTCTTTTTGTAATTACCTAATGGTTCAAGACATAAGTTCTTGACAAGTTAAATCGGCGTCTTTTTCCATTATGCGTCGTTATTTTTTCTCAAAGAGCTACGGCTATTCTCAAAAGCATCCCTTCCGCAAGCGGTTCACAAACGGTGTTTGCTCATCTAGCCTAATGAAAAAATACACTCGATTTAACTATCAATTACTTATGACTTGAACCACTAACTCTTTAAAATTGAACATCCCATGAAAAAAAGAATCTTATTACTTGTATTGCTAAGTGGTTTCCTAACGGTAAGTTTTGCACAGAAAAACAAGGATTATATCTTGACTTTAAGAAAAGATACGGTCTTTGGAAAGATTAGTCTGAATCCAGCAGACCAACACATTACATTTACTCACCATCGTAAAAGAATTTATTTTCATCCCAAAACATTACAAGCATTTGGTATCCAAAATAAGGATGGAAGCTACAGAATGTATAAGTCTATTACCAACTTAAGGGGGAAGAGTATGTTTGTAGAAATCTTAGATGAAGGGCCTGTAAAATTGTATAAATACAATAAAAGCGAAGAGGTGGCACAGGTGAAACGTCATCGAAAGTTATATTATATAGGCAGATCTGATCAGCGATTGGCTACGCTAACACCTGACACCTATACTCGAACGATGAAGGTATTGCTAAAAGATCATCCAACTTTATTAGCAAAGGCAGAGAAGATTAGCTATAATCAAGTACCAGAATTGGTGGCCTCTTACAATCGGCAGTAGGCAGTTTGCAGTTTCGCTAACGGCAAATGTATTATTCATGACTGTAATGGCGTCAGGGATGCCTTATGTGGGGAGAGGGTAACGAAATGCAGGCAGTTCTTGATAAAAATGGAGTATTCTAAAACGATTTAGTCTTTCCAGCACACTTCAGTGCTGGAAAGACTTATGTACAAAATAACCACTAATGTTTAGCTACATTAACCCCATTTTGAATTTCTTGATACCTATTACTCTACTTGTAAAACGCCATCAATTAGGTGAATGACTCCATTGTTTCCTTGCCCATCTGTCGATATAATCTCGACGGTATTTTTAACCCCTTGAATGGATCTGAAATTGCTGCTTTCCTTAATTTCAAAATCACTATTATTCAAAGTATTGATGGTTACACCAGGCATTAAGTCTCTGGCAGGAATATTACCTGTATTAGAAATATGATATAAAAGGGTTTGCTCTAAAACTTCAGCTGGGATAAGTTCAACAGATCCAATTCCCAAAGCTTGAGTTAACAGAAGAAAAGCACTATCTGTAGGTGCAAAAATCGTAAATGGTCCTTCACTCTCTAGTACTTCTTCTAAGTCTTGAGAGAAATTTTTTCGTTCTAACAGATCAGCCAAAATGGACAATTCTGGATTGGCTTTGATGAGGGTAGCAACCGTTACAGGCGCAGAAAATTCATTGACTAACTGCAAATTTCCGTTCGTTAATTTGACATCCTGCAATGCCAAGGTACGTTCTCCATTAATTCGAATACTACCATCTGTTTTTATAAAAATACTAGCAGGCGTATCAAATTTAGTATTCAAAGTCGTTGGAAAATATTGAGCAATAGAGTCTTGTAAATTCAACCTAAGAGTAGGCATGAAATGATAATCTAATATGGCAATCATCTCCTCTTGAGGTATTTCTAGTACAGAATTCCAATCGTCATTATCTGCTACCAATCGAGAGAAAGCCTCATTCGTAGGCGCAAAAAAAGTGAACCCAGTATCTACTAAATTAGCTCGCCAATCTGTTACATTCAACACTCTTTCTAAAGTATCTAAGCCGTCCAAGTAGCTGATGAAGCCAAGCGCATTTAAATTATTGGGCGTTTCTATACTAGTATCAATATCAAATGGCTCCGTTCCGCTGCAATTAGTAAAAAAAGCTAAACTGAAAAGCAAAGAACAACCGACAAAAAGTTGGGTAATTAATTTCATGTACTTATAATTTATTGGATAAACTTACTGAACTCTACTATTTTTAAAAATGAGTAAATGAATAGATGATAAAATGAATAAATTTAGGCTGAACTGTCAATATGGGACCTTTGTCTCCAAATTTGTACCATATTTAGTCATTTTCTCCTTAAGTCATTTTAATAAAATTAATTTTTGTATGGTAGAGTAGGATAAACAGCTTCCAGTTTGTTTTCAAAACCAAAATTAGGAATAATTATGGAGTACGTTTAATGAAAGGCTAAGTTTCTGACTGGTTGGAGGTTTTAATAAACCTTATTCTAAAGTGCTTAGACCTCCAAGGTTTTCGAAACCTTGGAGGCCTCTTTCTCGAAAATTTTTAGAATAAACACTAATAAAGTAGGCGATACTAAAAAAGTATCGCCTACTAAAAAGCCCCGACTCAGCAAAGTCAGGGCTAGAAACTTTTAAGAAAAAGTAAACTTTAAAATTTATGTTTTACGACAAGTTTAGTCATGTAGAAAATGGGGGAATTTACTAGACTTACTATCTAAATAAGAATTTGATATATGAATTTATATTTTTTCTTTAGATGACGCTCTTTTTTGCTTGCATAGCCCAGCTATAGAAGCAAAAAAAGCGGAAATATAAAGGAAAAAGATATTTCATATACGAATTAGTTATTTGGATGGCAAGTCTAATGATAACTTAATTGTTTTTATATCTAACCAAATTAATTTAAATGGCTAAGAAAGAACCTGATTTTTTGGGCAGTGTACAGCAGTATTTTGATAAAGCTGCTCCACACACCGGCTTACATGCTGGCTTATTAGAACAAATTCGCCTCTGTAATGCTATTTACAAAATGAATTTCCCCGTAAAATTCGGCAACGAATATCGGATTATTGAGGCCTATCGGGTCCAACATTCTCACCACCGTACACCCACGAAAGGGGGAATTCGGTATAGTAATCACGTAAACCAAGA
>CALDTJ010000584.1 GCA_937924145.1 uncultured Saprospiraceae bacterium | reverse complement strand
TCATGTTATTAAAAGTTATTTAGATCGTCAGGTAAAAGATTAATATTATTAAGACTTGTTTTGTCAACATCTAAATCAGTTGTCCTTCATTAATCCGTTGTATATTTTTATTATACAACGGATTAATGAAGGACAACTGATCCAAGCGTTGACATATTTCTTCTTTATAATATCCATTTTTTATCTGATTATCTATTAAGCTAAACAAACCCAATTAGATTTTGAAATACTAGCTAAAAAATAACCTCCAATAACTCTACCTGTCGGTAGACAGGCATTAATAACTTCTAATAACCCTATTACAAAAGATGTTACTTTAAATTTGTCATACTACTTAGTAGTCTTTCAAATTAATACTGTCGGTATCTTTTGATAAAATATTGCCGATAACTTCGTTAAAATTTATTACCGTAGCGATGGCTATGCTAAGAAATTTTGTCTCGTTCTCGACAAATTTTATTCCAAAATCTACCCGACACTATCAACTTGAAAGACTACTTAGCTAAGATTTTATAAAAAACTATATAGTATTGTTTATTCCTGTTAGATTTTCGAAATCTAATAGGAATAAACTCAATTAAAGTTGATTAAAATAGTCATCTAAGAAAACCAATCTACTTTCGATCCATTGATGAATATATTCTATTTCAAGCGATAATTCATTGGCAACCGCCCATTTTTTCTTGTTCTCTTCCAAAAGTATTTCTACGTTCCAACAGTTCTTCATAATTTTTAAAATAGCTCATTAATTCATTCTTGGTAAAAATACCTTGCCTTGCAGTTTGCCATCTTTGCTTTACTTGCGCTCTAAAATTTTCAGCATTAGTCGAAAAAGTCGTTCCATTGGTTATAAAATAAAAAGGAAAAGATAGATAGTTTATTGCTAACTAGCGGGAGATTAACAGAGGTGGTAGGGTGCTTTTTTAGTACGTATTAGGTGTTATGAAATATTCAGAAATGTTATAATTAGTTGAAATATTTAGAATAAAAAATGATTTTTTTAGATATAAAAAACTGTTTTAGGTGTAAAAAGTAATTGAATTTAAAATTTTATTTGTTTTTGTGAGATTTTTTTTGTTAAAAATATTTTTTAATAAAAACGAATAATGTTTGGTTTTTTTTACAAAGAATAAGAAAAAATTAAGTTTAATAAAATTAAGCAAAAGAAAATCTAACTTTTATTACCTAACATGATATTTGTAAGTGACTGATAGTAAGTCACTTATGGGAAATAATTTTTTGGATTGCTTTACTTAACGTTGAATACGGAGTATCTTTGCGGCGATTTTCAAAAAATACGTAAAACCTAACCTATTGAAAGAAGAATACATCAAGTGGTACTCACCCAATCTTGGTAAAGAAATAGAGACGCTCGTCTTCGGTCATGCAGGACATCCTGTGATTGTTTTTCCATCTACCAAAGGGCGTCATCATGAGGCAAAAGATTTCAAATTAATAGAGTCTGCTCGTTGGTTTTTGGAGCAAGGCTTGGTGAAAATTTATTGCCCAGATAGTGTAGATGCCCACAGTTGGTATAATAGAAGTATTCACCCAGCCCACCGAGTTAAAAATCATTTGTGGTACGATAAATTTATCTTGGACGAAATTGTGGAGCCAATCAGAAGAAATCATGGTTATGATAAAGTAGCGGTAGCAGGTGCAAGTTTTGGTGGATTTCATGCGACCAATTTTGCCTTTCGTCACCCAGATCGAGTAAGTCACTTATTTTCTATGAGTGGAGCTTATGATACCAAATCTTTTATGGATGGCTATTACGACGATAACGTCTATTTTACCAGTCCAATGGATTATATGCCTAATAACAATCATCCTGATTTGTGGAAAATGAATATCGTATTAGGTGTCGGTGAATGGGATATTTGTCTAAAAGCGAACAAGGACCTATCTGCTTTGTTACACAGTAAAAACATACCGCATTGGTACGATTTGCGAAAGTGGGCAAAACACGATTGGCCATTGTGGAATCAGATGTTTCCACATTATCTATCCTTGATTCATAGTTAGAAAGTGAGAGGTGAGAGAGTGAGAGATGAGAGGTGAGAAGATGAGAAGTGAGAAGATGAGAAGTGAGAGAACAATCATACAATCTCGCAATCATTCTCCATCAAATTATAAATAAGCTATTAATAAAAATACGGGGCAAGTTAACAACAACCCCTATCCTCTAACCATCAAAATAAAACTAACCGTCGTATGAAAAAGATTGGCATTTTATTCGGAAAAGAAGACACCTTTCCATGGGCTTTCATTGACCGAGTCAACTCAAAAAAAATTAAGGGCATTACTGCCGAGGCTGTGACCATCGACATGGTACAACAAGCAGCACCGACAGAATATGCGGTAATTATTGACCGAATCTCACAAGATGTCCCTTTTTACAGAGCATATCTAAAAAATGCAGCAATCTGTGGAACGATTGTTATCAACAATCCATTTTGGTGGAGTGCAGATGAGAAGTTCTTCAATAACTGTTTGGTTGAAAAATTAGGGATTCCTGTTCCTAAAACGGTTTTATTGCCTTCTAACGCTCGCCCAGATGATACAAGTGAACAATCTTTTAGGAATTTAGCCTATCCATTGGCTTGGGAAAAAATGTTTGAATACATTGGCTTTCCTGCATACATGAAACCACACGATGGTGGTGGGTGGAAAAGTGTTTACCGAGTGACAGATCCACAAGATTTGTACAATAAACACGCAGAAACAGAGCAGTTAGTAATGATGTTGCAAGAGGAAATTTTATTTGATGATTACTTCAGGTGTTACTGTTTAGGTACGGATGATGTACACATCATGCCTTATGAACCTCGTAATCCACACCATTTAAGATACGTAGTAGATAATCCAACGACCGATAAAAAATTATTGGCAAAGGTCAAAAAGCTAACGATTCAAATCAATAAGGCATTAGGCTATGATTTTAATACGGTAGAATTTGCAGTGAGAGATGGTATTCCTTATGCGATTGATTTTTGTAATCCAGCACCAGATGCAGATATCAACTCTGTCGGAAAAGAAAACTTTGAGTGGATTGTAGAACACGCAGCGAACTTAGCGATCAAAAAAGCGAAAATGTATAAGCCTGGGAAGATGAACTTGACTTGGGGAACAGTGGTGAGTGATAATTTTAAGAAAGTGGGCTAGTTACGAGTTACGAGTTACGGGTTGCGAGTTTCTGCCGCAACCCGCAACTCGCAACCCGCAACACAAAACGAAACCAAACCATCATGAAAAAATTTACCCTAGGCATAGAAGAAGAATATCAAGTCGTCCACCCTGAGACTAGAGAGTTGACTTCGCACAAGCAGCAAATTGTCAAAATAGCGGAGAAAGAGTTGGGAGATGTAGCCAAAGCAGAGATGCACGAGGCGGTAGTAGAAGTGGTAACGAGCATCTGCGAAGATATTCAAGATGCCAAAAAACAAGTATTTGGTCTTAGAAAATCTATTGGTGAAATCACAAAAAGATTAGGGTTGCGAATTGCGGCGGCAGGCACCCATCCATTTTCTGCTTGGCAAAAGCAATTGATTACCCCCAATCCTAGATACGATGAGATTATCAATGAATTGCAAGATGCAGCAAGGTCTAATTTGATCTTTGGATTGCATGTACACGTGGGTATTCCCGATAGAGAAATGGCTTTACATTTGGCGAATTCCATTCGGTATTTTTTACCGCACATTTTTGCCTTATCTACCAATTCTCCATTTTGGGAAGGCAGAAATACAGGCTTTAAATCGTTTCGAACTAAAATTTTTGATAAATTTCCTAGAACAGGAATTCCAGATTATTTTAGCAGCGTGGCGGAATATGACAACTACATCAATCTGTTGATAAAGACCAATTGTATTGACAATGCCAAGAAAATTTGGTGGGATGTAAGAGCACATCCATTCTTTCCAACCATTGAAATTCGTATTTGCGATATTCCAATGACGGCGCAAGAAACGATTACCTTAGCAGCATTGATACAAGCAGTAGTTGCCAAATTGCATAAGTTGAGAGAGGCGAACTTAAATTTTATGAATTACCAAAGGGCCTTGATTAATGAAAATAAATGGCGTGCCTCTCGCTATGGTATTGATGGACAAATGATTGATTTTGGTAAAAGTACCCAAGTGCCTACTAAAGACTTGATTTACCAACTATTAGAGTTCGTAGATGACGTAGTAGATGATTTGGGTTCTAGGTCAGAAATTGAATACATACACACTATTTTAGAAAAAGGAACGGGTGCAGAACGACAATTAAAAGTCTACGAAGAAACAGGTTCTTTAGAAAAAGTAGTGGATTATATTATAGATCAGACGATGGTCGGTATTGAATAAAGTATAGAGGTACATGGGTTTAAAGGTACATAGGTAGAAAGGAGAGCCATAGGTTTACAGTTAGTAACTTATCTTGAGCTTTTCCCCTTTGTACCTCTACACCTTTGCATCTCTATACCTCTATACCTTTACACCTTGAATATGAAAAAACTAAAACTAGCGGTATTAGATATGAATAACGGTCACCCAAACCAAGGTTTGCGGTGCATCTGTGATATTGTAGAAAGATACCCGAAGGAAATTGACTATAAAGTCTACGACGTCCGAGTGACGAATGAAGTACCAGATTTGAGCTACGACCTTTATATTTCAAGTGGAGGACCAGGGAATCCATTAGAAGGAAATGGTATTTGGGAGGTTAATTTTACCAATCTAATCGACCAACTTTGGGCGCATAATAAAACAGCGGAACCGACGGATAAAAAGCATGCTTTTTTCATCTGTCACTCTTTCCAATTAGTTTGCAATCACTTTCAATTAGGAGAAATTACTAAGCGACATTCCACTTCATTTGGTATTTTTCCAGTACATAAAACGAAGGTTGGAGAACAAGAGACCATCTTAAATGATTTGGGCAATCCTTTTCATACGATTGATAGTCGAGATTGGCAATTGGTTCAGCCCAAATTGCATGTCATAAAAAGATGGGGAGCTAAAATTTTAGCCTTAGAAAAGATCAGAGATCATGTAGCTTACGAGCGGGCGATCATGGCAGTTCGTTTTTCCGATGAATTTGTAGGCACTCAATTTCATCCAGAGGCGGACGCAGCAGGGATGACTCAGCATCTTTTAGTAGAAGAAAATAGAGAAAAAATCATCAAAAACTTTGGTAAAAGAAAGTACAATCAGATGATGAAACTATTGGCGAATCCAGCGACTATTGCCGCTACAAATGAGGCAATTTTACCAGCTTTTATAGAAAATGCGATTAGGCAGTTAACAAGGACAACTATTATGGTAGAATAAAGTATAGAAGGCACGATTAATCTATATCCTTCAATCCATCTACCCTTCAACAATTACTAATGCACACATCAACCAGAGCGAATTATAATAAAACCTTTAGCCAAGAAAAGTACCTTGCTTTTCAAGCAGACATTGGTGCTACGCACGATCACACGCCACCGTTTCGACTAGCAGAAACACCGATTTTTGTACCGAATGCGTTGAAAGAACGATTGATGGAGGCATGTGAAGAGATTAGTCAGACAATCTATCACCCAAAGTTTAAAGAGTGGTCAGAAGGGGCTTTTGATGGGGGAGATTTGAAGGTGCCAGCTGAGGACGATCATACGCTGTTTCTACAAATGGATTTTGGAGTTTGTTATGATGAAAAAGGGGAGCCGATTCCTCAATTAATCGAAGTACAAGGATTTCCTTCTCTTTATTTTTTTCAAGAATTATTAGCTAAAAAATTCAAAGAACACTTTGAAATTCCTGAGAATTACACCTGTTATTTTGATGGTTTAGATGCAGATGCCTACTTGGAATTATTGCGACAGGCAATTATCGGAGATACCGATCCTAAAAGTGTGGTACTCTTAGAAATCGAACCCGAAAAGCAAGCGACTTGTATAGATTTTCTGTGTGCACAGGATAAATTAGGCTTAAAAGTATTATGTCTGAGCCAACTCAAAAAAGAAGGAAGAAAGCTTTATTATTTGGATAAAGCAGGAACTAAAGTACCCGTCCATAAAATATTCAACCGAGTTATTTTTGATGAATTATTGCAGCGAAATGATCTAGAAAGAACCTTTTCTTTCAAAGATGAAGTAGACGTAGAATGGATGGGGCATCCCAATTGGTTTTATCGAATCAGTAAATACATTTTACCGCTTTTGAAAAGTAAATATGTTCCTGAAAGTTTTTACTTAGATAAATTAGAAGAGTATCCAACCGACTTAGAAAATTATGTATTAAAACCATTGTTTTCTTTCGCAGGGGCAGGGGTGAATCTACATATCGACAAAGCTACTTTAGATGCTATCGAAGACAAAAAGAATTTCATTATTCAAAAAAAGGTAAAATATCAGCCAGTCTTGAAAACCTTGAATAACGAAAGTGCAAAGTGTGAAATTCGGATGTTGATGATTTGGGAAAAAGGAGCCCCAAAAGCCAAAATTATCAATAACTTGGCTAGAATCACCAAAGGAGAAATGGTCGGCGTCAAGTATAATAAAGACAAGGATTGGGTCGGCGCGAGTGTCGCCTTTTTTGAAAAGTAGCACAACTTTCTAAGTTGTAAAATCTAATACTACTGCTATATTTCAAAAGTTTTAATTGAAAACCACGAAGTGGTTGAATTCGAATAGCCCCGAATGAAATTCGGGGGTGAATTGAACAAGCAATTTGCCACAACCACGAAGTG
>CALDTJ010000583.1 GCA_937924145.1 uncultured Saprospiraceae bacterium | reverse complement strand
GGTGATGTTGTAAAAACATTAAATGAGTCCAACAAATATACTTATGCACACGGACAAGTTAGTCTGTTGCAAAGCTACGCCAACCGAATTAATCCAGATGTTTTATTAATGAAACAAGCTGATGTGGTATATAACTTTTTTGGAACTGCTAACCAAGCATTAAAAGATATTTGGAATTATGCCGCAAAACCGACTGCTACTGCTAATACAGCAGCAGCGTCATCAGCAGGCGGAAACGAGTAATATGGTATAACTAAGTAGCTCCGACTATTCGTGTAATATTCGGGGCTATTTTCAAACATAAATAAAGATGACAATTTCTACTTCTATGATTTCTGTCGTGTAAAGCAGCCCAATAAATGCCTTTATAGAAGATAGCCATTGGAAGTGGACTAATTAGAGGGCGGTAGACGTATGTTTATCGCCCTTAAATTGGTTGTACCCTTACAGGAAAATCCTTTATTACTGCCTCTATTGAACATATCAAACCTTCGTCCGTTTTAGAGAAAATTTATTTGTAAAAAATCAAAAAACTAATAATTTATGTTTGACCAGTTCAGCGAATCCTTTCAGAAATTAGTGAAGAAAATGGAAAGCTGGTTAGATAGTATTGTTTTGGGACTTCCCAATTTTATTCTTGCAGCTATCGTCCTAGCTATATCCATTGTGATTGCCAAAAACCTTAAAAAAGTTGCCCAAAGGGGACTTGCCAGAACGGGGGCTAACAAAACGGTGACAGGTTTATTATCCAATATGTTGGTAGCAGTTTTCATGCTTATTTCCATTTTTATTATTTTAAATATTTTGGATTTAAGCGATGCACTGACAGCATTATTAGGGACCGCAGGGGTAGCAGGTTTGGCAGTAGGTTTGGCTTTGCAAGACCCTTTAGTCAACCTTTTTTCGGGCGTATTGATGAGTGTGCGAGACTATTACAAAATTGGTGATTTAGTAGAAACCAACAATTATTTTGGTAAGATTCAAAAAATCAACTTGCGTTCTACGATCATCCTATCGCCAAAGGGACAGGAAATTATTATACCGAACAAAGAGGTTTTACAAAGTCCATTAATCAATTATACGCACAATGGCAGACGTAGGATAGATATTACTTGTGGAGTTGCTTACGGAGATGACTTGGAAAAAGTAAAAAAGATAGCGATCAAGGCCATAGAAAATAGTGGATTAGACATTCGAGAATCCAAGCCGATTGAATTTTACTATACGGGTTTTGGTGGAAGTTCGATTGATTTTATTATCCGATTTTGGAAAAATATCACGGCTCAATCTGACTATTTGGCTGCACAAAGTGTAGCAATTATGGCCCTTAAAAAGGCTTTTGATGAAAATGGTATTACCATTCCATTTCCGATCACCACACTCGATTTTGGAGTGGTTGGCGGCAAAGGCATTGACGAAATTTATCCTCCGAACAAAATGATGAATTTCAACGGAAGTGAATCTAAAAATGGTCATAGCAACGGCCAAACTAACGGAAAAGTCAATGGGCAAAAAATAGCTATCGAAGATTAATACTAGTGCTTTGTTTCAGAAATTTGAGTTAACAATTGACCACAAAAACCACGAAGTGGTTTATAGGAAAAATTAACCACCTAAATTTTGTTTACAAAGCACTAGTGTTTTGCAAACAAAATGTGCAGGATTTCTAATCAAAATTTTTGAAACAAAGCACTCTAAGAAATGCTCAATTATTTAAACTATTAAAACTAAAAATATGCAAACGCAACTATCGGGAGATTATGACGGTATGAAAGCCAATTTTCAATCTCTAATGGAAAGATTTGATGAAAAAATTCTAGAATATGGTCAAATAGGCCGCCAACAATCAAAAACTCCAAGTGCGGATTTAACTGGCGATTTGAACAAATTAAAACTAGAAAGAGCAAAGATCAAAGGTATTTGGATGGAAATGCAGACGATGACAGAAGGGCAAGTACTCGATCTAAAAGCACAATATGATGAAGATTACAAAGCAGCTTATCGGTTGCTTGGTGATAATAAGTAAACAAGAGGTTAGATTATTTTACCTCATTTTTTCTAACTATGAGTAATTGGACGAAGTAATCATTAAAGTTGTCCAATGATCTATTAAACTCAAATTAATTATGAATAATTCGAATAATAACAACGGAAATTGGTGGGCTTTAGCTTTTGGTATGGCAGCAGGTGGTGCAGCAGCATACTACTTGACTCAAACAAACGAAGGCAAGAAGATGGCTAAAAAGGCAAAGAAAAAATACGCCAAGCTAGAAAAGGAGGCTAGAAAGTCTTTGAAAGAACAATCCAACGCTATTTCCGCTAAGGCAACAGCTGCTACAGATGCTGCCAAATCTTGGGCAGATGATGCAACCGCTATTGCCAAAGATAAAGTGGCTGCCTACACTGCAAAAGCAGAAAATGCAACAGAAAATGTAAAAGAGATGGCTAAAGATAAATTAGCAACCTATACCGCAAAGGCAGAAGATGTAGTGGAAGATACGCAAAATAGTTTTGAAAAAGGTATGGAGAAAGCAAGAAGAACACTTGATGCCAAGACAAAAAAAATAGAGCGAGTGGTTAATAATAATTACTCAAGCTAAGTAGTCAGAACAGAGCGTAGCGACCATCTGCCCGAATGCTCAGGCAGGCAGGTTTCATTGAGAAAAAAGAGACGGGTTTGTAGGAAAATCTGGTCTTTTGCTGATGATGGCCAATGTTGAGTCTTTACGCTCTGTTCTCTATTCTAAATAGTCGCATTTTTAGTATAAGTACCAAGTCATAATTAGGTATAAGTAAAATTCCTTATAGATAATTGTGACTTGGTACTTACTTAAATTTTTAACAATGAATACCAGAGAAGAAGTCTTACAAACTGCTGGCGAAACTTTTGAATACGCCAATCAATATGTACAAAAGCAAGTGGATTTATTCAAGCTTGAAAGTGCCGAAAGAATTGCTAAATCTACCTCTTCCATCATCAC
>CALDTJ010000582.1 GCA_937924145.1 uncultured Saprospiraceae bacterium | reverse complement strand
AATTTCGTTACACTGAATCGTGTTTCCGCCACCTGTACTACCTCCACATTCGGGTGTTAAAGTACCTTGATTCGTAATTTTTAATAGCAGTATTTTTTTTGTATTTCTATTAATAGAAGTAAAGATATACCCTCCATCATCAGTAACTGAATATCCTCACAGCTTTGCGCAAATAGGGAAGATCCTACATTAAAAAAAATAAATATCGTTATTAGCCAGCTCAATGGTTGAGTAGAGTAATTCATCTCTTTCATAGTTTTGTTTAAAAAAAAGTATAAAGCAGGGGGGAAAATACGATGCAAAATTGATAGAAAATTGTGCTTTATTTTAGGACTTTTCGCCTATCAACTAGGACTTTTCTCGCTTTGACTAGGATTTTTCTCGCATTTAATTGGTAGCACAGTCGGTAGCACAGGCTTTAGCCTGTCCTGTTTACAGGTCTTTAGGCCTGTCATCACGTCAAATTATTTTATTTAAATCTACTACAATGCACACTAACTATTCATGGTCGGCCTAAAGACCGACTAACAGGACAGGCTAAAGCCTGCGCTACCGACTAATCACCATTTCCTTTAATTAAATATCAATATTTTTCATAATACAAAACAATATTCTTTTAAAATTAGATAATGCATTATTTTTGGAAATAACAAACCTACTATTTACCTTAAATCGTCTAATTTTCCCTGCTATGAGCAAACACCTCAAAACAGAACATACCAGAAGACTACCTCATTTCCACAGAGTTGGAGCAACTTTTTTTATTACTGTCCACCTTTATGGATCAGTACCTTTTGATTTGCTAAAGAAATTACAAGATAAGAGAGATCAACAGGTAGAAAAAATCAAAAAAGAGAACCCACCCGATAAAGACAAACAAATTTATTTAATTCGCCGTGCTTATTTTTATGAGTACGATGACTTATTGGACGCTTGCCAGAATAGCCCAACTCACTTAGCCAATCCTAAAGTAGCGACAATTGTAGAAAATGAATTTAGGAAATATGATGGTAAGTATTACAACCTAGTCTCTTTGACTTTAATGCCCAACCATTTCCATCTGGTTCTGGATTTTGCTCTCCAAGTTCATAAAATGAATCCTTTCATTCTAGGTAATTACACCAATGTTTCTAAGGTAATGGGCTTGATTAAAGGTAGCAGTAGTTTTAAAGCAAATCAAATAATCGGGAATACAGGAAACCCCTTTTGGGGAGCAGGATATTACGACCGATACATTCGGAATCATTTCCATTATTTAGCTGCGGTCAATTATACTATCAATAATGTGGTTAAAGCTAAAATATGTAGTCATTGGATGGAACACCCTTTTACTTGGTTGCATCCGGACTATCGAAAATTTGACCTTATATTTCCGAATCAATAAGTTTCTGAAATTAGTAGTAAGGTCGGTAGCACTTCCGATAATTATCGGAATTAGCCTGTCCTGTTTACAGGTCTTTAGACCTGTCTATCACATCAAATTATTTTAGTAGAATCTGTTTACAACACACACCAATCATTCATGGTCGGCCTAAAGACCGACTAACTGGGCAGGCTAAAGCCTGCGCTACCGATTTTCTCTATATTCAGTCGGTTTCATTTTAAACACTTTAGTAAAAGTTCGAGTGAAATAAGATGGGTCATTAAAACCTGATTGATAGGCAACTTCTGAGATACTTAAAGTAGCATCGGCTAATAATTCTTTGGACTTATTCAGTCGGTGGAGTCGCAATAATTGGATAGGCGATTTACCCGTTACAGCAGATACTTTTCTATGTAATTGAGAACTACTCAAATGTACTGCTTCAGCAATTAAGGCTACTGAATAATCTGGATTTTCACTATTTTTTTCAATTAATGCAATAACCTTTTTGACAAAAGTATCTTCGATGGCTAAATCAAAACTCGCTACTTTTTCAGGTTTATTAGGTAGATTGGGTTTGGCATATCGTTGATGTAGTGCTTGTCTGGTTTGCAATAAATTAGTTACCCATAACTCTAATTCGGTATTGCTAAACGGTTTGGTCAAATAGGCATCTGCCCCTTTTTTCAAACCACTTATTTTATCCGTTTTAGTAGCTCTAGCCGTCAATAAAATGATCGGTATATGAGAAGTTTTTTCATCATCTTTGAGCATTTCACATAATTCGAACCCATTCTTTTTGGGCATCATTACATCACTAATGATGAGGTCTGGAATTAATGCTTTTGCCCTATTTATCCCTTCTTCTCCATTTTCAGCAAATTCGATTTTATACTTTTTCAAAAAAGAAGCGACAAAGTGTGCTACTTCTTGGTTGTCTTCTACGATTAGAATCAATCGCTCATCTGTCGTGACTGTAGGTTCATCTGTAGCATGATTGGTTACCTGAATAGGTAAATTCAATAGGTTATTATTTAACAGGTCTGATTTCAGGAAATTGTCAGCGGCACTCGCTTGATTGGTAATGGGTAAGAATATTTCAAATTCACTTCCGATATTAGGGATACTATTGGCGGTAACACTTCCGCCCATCAATTCCGAGAACTCTTTGACTAATGCCAAACCGATCCCCGTTCCTGAAGTATTTTCCCTTTCTTTGACTTGATGAAAGCGATCAAAAATATAGGGTAAATCGGATTCGGGAATACCAATACCCGTATCCTTTACTTTGATGGCAATCGTGGAGTTATTTTTAGCAATATCGGAAGGATCAACCGCCACTATTTTTTGTACCATTAGGTAAACAGAACCATCCGCAGGTGTAAACTTTATGGCATTGATGATTAAATTGGAAATAATCTCATAAACTCTATTCGGATCATAATCCATAACAACAGGTGCTGTCGGAAGATCTACTACCAAATCTATATCTTTTGAAGCTGCGAAAGAATGAAAATTGTCATAGATATAGCGAAATAATGGTAAAATATCACTCTGGATCAATTGTAAATCTAAATGCCCAACTTGCAATTTTCTTAAATCCAATAGTTGATTCACCAAACGGAGCGATTGCTCGCCGTTTCTTTCTATTACTTTTAGCTTGGCTAATACTTCTTTATCCAGCTTATCTGATTCTGTTAATTGCTTAGCTAGGCCAATAATCAACGTCAAAGGCGTTCTAAACTCATGGGTAATATTGCCGTAAAGGCGAGTCTTCAATGCATCAATTTCTTTTAGTTGTAGTCCTTCCTGTTCTATTCGTTGACGGTTCAACTGAAATCTATATAAGCTAAAAATTCCCACTATCAAGGCTACTAACCCCAACAACCTCACCCACCAAGTATTCCACCACGGTGGATGAATCGTAAGCGCGATTGTTTTCCCTTCTTTATTCCAATACCCCTCACTATTGGTTCCCCTTACTTTGAATATATAATCGCCAGGCGGAACATTGACATAGTTCGCCGTTTTTTCACTTCCTGCTTTTCGCCAAATTCCATCATAATTTTCTAACTTATATTCTAAGTAGACACCATCAGGCTTTTTATAATCTATGCAATTGATTCCAAAAGAAAAAGTGTTCTCTTGGTAGGAAAAATCGAGTTGCGCTTTTTCCCAAATAGGCACTGATTGTTTGACATTGTTTATCTGCAACTCTGTAATCTGAATAGTGGGTTGCTGAAAAAATTCTTTCCGAGACAATTCTACTGGATCAAAAATATGAAACCCTCCATCTCCTCCAAAAATCGCCTGTCCTGTAGCGGTCAGAAAAGCCACACCAAAACCAAAGTTATCAATTTGAATGCCATCTGATTTATCATAGACCACAAAAGAATTGACCGTTGGATCGAATTTTACGATTGTCTTTTCCGTACTCATCCAAATTTTGTCCGCATGGTCAATCACTAAAGCACGAATTTCATCAGATGGAATAAGGGTATTTACCTGTTGGATGGTAGTCGTTTCTTTTGTGTTCGGATTAAGTTTTCGGATACCGTCTACAGTGGTCGTATACCATAGGTTGCCTTCCTTATCTTCTGCGATAGATGGTACAAAACCGTACTGTTTGTCATGTGCCACAAAATGCTCGAAAGTCTTTGTTTCTCGATCAAATTTATCAATAAATACTGGAAATTCTACATTATTAGATTTTTGTCCACCTGCTACCCATAAATTGCCTTTTCTATCTTCAAAAACGTGTGACACATAATTACCTCCAATACTATTCGCTATTTTTTTATCATTTTTGAAATTAGAGATCGTCCCTTTTTGTGCATCCACAAAAAATAATCCACCTCCCCAAGTTGCTATCCAATAGTCTTGGTTGACATCTTCTTTGATAATCCAAATCGTATGCTCTTTCAAGTTCTCTTTCTCTTCATCGACAGCCACATTCACTTTGACTTCACCGCTTTGAGCGTCAATCAATTTAATGCCTTCTTCGGTAAATTGTAATAAAATCGTTCCGCATTGCTTGATGTTTTGCGAAAAATTGACCCGTTCTATCTCCTCTATGTTATGAATATTTAAACCTTCTTTTTCATCTACTCCATAGGACAAATCATTGAATTTAATCAAGTTTTTTCCATCCAAAAAACCTAGCCATATATTCCCCTTTTTATCCTCTGTCAGGTAACTCACTTGTCGATTATCTTCAATTTTGTAGAATGGAAAATGGCTATTTTTATAATTGACTTTATAAGTCTTTCCGCCTCCGTTTCCTCCTGTACAGATAAAAATAGATTGATCTTTCGCTTGTAAAATATCCCAAATATAATTGGTCGTCAAACCACTCTGAAAAGGTGAATTTTGCTCGATATGGGTTTGCCTTTTCAAGATAGGATCATAGACGTTCAAACCACCATAAAAAGCACCTATCCACAATTTATTTTCTCCATCCTCATGAATAAATCCCACTTGCGAATAATTGACGTCCACCGTTTTATCTAAGGTCAAAAAAGGACGACTTAATTGATTGGAATCTTTATTGGGCTGGTAGGGATAGCGCGTAAATTCGCCTGTTGCTTTATCTAATTTTTGTAAGCCGTCGCCCATCGTTCCTACCCAAAAATTGGCTCTTGAATCTTCAAAAATGGCTCCTACCCTATTATCACTTAGACTCTTTAGATTTTTGGGATCGTGCAAATAAGCCGTTATTGCTTCTGTCTTTGGATCTAATTTATACAAGCCACCTTTAGCAGGATTATACTCCCAAGGCAAGCCCGTCCCTACCCATATATCACCGTCTGCATCTTCGTATAATACCCTAACTCGACCATCAAAATTTTTATTTTTTCCATAATGCTTGAAAGTCTCCGTTTGGGGATTCAACTTAGTTATGCCTGAATTGGTCCCCATCCAAATCCAACCATTCTGATCTTCTATGATAGTATTAATGATGCCGTCAATCAATCCATTTGGGTGTGCTTGTTTAGGCTTATATCTAGTAAAAATGTTTTGAGATGGTGAAAATTTCGTCAGACCTTTTCCTAAGGAACCAATCCAAAAAATGCCTTTACTATCAATTAAAATAGACTCTACATAATTATCAATCAAGGAGTTAGAATCCAAAGGATTGTGCCGATATCGAATAAAATCCCGTCCGTCATATCGAGTCAAGCCATTGACCGTTCCAAACCAAATAAATCCATGTTGATCTTCTGCCATGCAGTTGACAGTGTTACCTTGTAATCCTCCTGGCAAGTTGATTTGTTCGAATTCAAAAAAAGGAACTGGCGCTTGCTTTTGCGCAACTAAAGGAAGGGTCAACAATAGTAAATAAAGGAAGATAAGGTAGGATACCCAATTAACGGTTATGTTATGTGATCGTAGTTCTCTCAAGTTGTTATGTCTATTTATCTCACAATTTAAGCAAATTTCAGAAATACTGGTAGAAAAGGCTAAACAGGCTCATTATTTACATCGCCTGACCAGACTGATTGAGCATTAATCGCCTATAAAGCAAGACAAAAAATAAAAATTTATATATATCTATAACTATGCATCATTTTTGGTATTATTAATGTTATAACACAAGGTAGTTTAATACGAGTTAAAATATTTTCAAAATGTATTAATACTCTATATGTTTGGTTCTCTGACAATGATTCAAAGATAGGCTCAAAAAGCATTGATCACAACTACATTTTCACCTATTAGCCAATCATTATTACTCTTCAAAGATTTACCTTCTGGCAGTCCCTATTTCCACAAATACATTATAATCAGTTTTTTACATTTTTTATATTATAAAATTCAATTATTTGTTTCAGCAAATATTCATGCTTTAGTTATAAATTTATTATGAGAAATAGTAAACTAATCTTATTGTTAGAAACTTTCAGTGCTGCCGAATGGCGTAGATTTGGTGAATTTCTATCCTCTCCTTTTATTAGTAAAAGAACTGAATTACCTATTTTCTACAACTACTTGAAGAGTATTGCTCCTAATTTTGCTGAAAAAAAATTAGAAAAAGAATTACTGTTCAAAAAAATATATCCGAATGAACCTTTCGACCACCGTCACTTGGTTCACTTAACTAATTATATGCTAAAACAAGCCGAGTTTTTTTTGGCGCATTTGAGATTAGAACAAGAGGAACATACCATTAATACCTTCATTTTAGAGGAATTGATGGAACGAAAATTAGAAAAACATTACCGACATTATATCAACAAATCTACCGAAACCCTAAATAAAAAACAGGCAGTTAATAGCCAACATTTTTTACAACAGTATCAACTATCGGATATTGCAAAGCGGCACTTTTTAGCACAGAAAGTAAGAAAATATGACCCTAGTCTACAAGTAGCTTCAGACCATTTAGATCAATTTTATTTTTTAAATAAAATGAAGGCAACTTGTGAAATGCTTGAATGGAAAAACATCATTGCAGCTGATTTTAATTTCACTTTCATCAAAGAAACGGTAGCCCATTTAGAACAAACTAAAAAACATTTACCTCCACTTATTCTGATTTATTTATCGGTTTATCATTTGCATACTAAAGAAAGTCCTGAGATGACGTTTTTGCAAATGAGATCGCAGTTAAAAAAGTATCAGAAAAAAATATCTGACGTAGATAAAAATTATTTATACCTATTTGCTATCAATTTTTGTGGCTTACAAATCAAGCGAAATAATAACACTGAATATTATGCTACTCAGTGTCTGGAACTATATCTAGAAGGTATCGAGCAAAAGTTCCTCTATGCTAATGGACTTTTACCTCCTTGGACTTTTAAAAATATCGTCAAAGTCGCTTTGAATTTGAAGAAGTATGATTGGACGGAAACCTTTATTCAAACCTATGCTACCCATTTGGAAAAAAGCTTTCAAACCGATGCACTCCATTTTAATATGGCAGACTTAAATTTTAGAAAAAAGAACTACGAACAAGCACAGTCCTATTTAATGAAAATACGGCACTCTGATATTTTTTATAATTTGGGTGCTAAGACGATGCTGATTAAAATTTACTTTGAAACGGACGATGAAGAAGCGCTTTTATCCATGATCGCTTCTTTTACGCTTTATCTAAAACGAAATAAAGATATCGATTCCAATATTAAGCATACCTATCTCAATTTCACATCTTTGTTATACAAACTTTTAAAAGCGAAACCATACAAGATTCCACGTATTCAAAATGAGATTAAAACAACGCCCCTATTAACAGACCGCCGCTGGTTATTAAAAATCAGTGAATTAAATGAAAATTTAGTTAAGTAACGGCAAAACAATAACTCCGCCACCCGCCCGACTGCGTCAGCGGGCTGGTTTGGACGGTTTCTTTTGCCCTCATTTTCTACCAAAAATTATTTCCGTAGCCCTGCTATGAAAAGAATTTTTGG
>CALDTJ010000581.1 GCA_937924145.1 uncultured Saprospiraceae bacterium | reverse complement strand
ATTTGGGCATGAATATTTGTAGTGATGAAGAAGAGTAATAGTAGTCCTCCGCCTACCCCCCTCCAGAGGGGGAAAGAGCCATATTGCATCATTCGTTGTATGAAAGGGATTAACTTTTCTAGAAAATTGTTCATATATATTTTTGCTATAATTTCAATCAAAATTTATTTGGCAGGACTCGTCCATTTAGAATCTTTAATCCTAAAGCGCCAATCCCAAAGCGCGCATTCTTCAGCATAGCCTACGCCAACTCTAGGGCTAGCAATAATATCTTTTTCGGAAATTTCGATCCCTCTATCTTCTATCCAAATAGGACTTTCTTCTCCTAATAAAGTAACACCAGTGCAGGTTGTTGTAATGCCAAGCGCCTTACTCATAACGCCAGGTCCCCCAGTTAATTGCCGATTTGCTTTGGTTTTCCCTCTTCTTTCCAGCATTAGCTCAATATTGTCAATTGGTTCTATTCCTCTAATCAAAATAGCGTGTGCCATACCTTTTTTTGCCGTCACTACATTGAATAGATGATGAATGCCATAACAGAGATAAACATAAGCAATTCCACCTTCTTCAAACATGATTTTCGTTCGCTCAGTTAGTCGGTTATTATAGGCATGACAAGCCTTATCATCAGGCGCACGATACGCCTCCGTTTCTACAATTTTTCCAGCAGTCAATTGATTATTAAAATTAGTAACTAAAACTTTACCTAATAAATCTTTACTCAATTGGACGACGTCTTCTCTGGTATAAAAGGATTTAGTAAGTCGTTTCCCAATTGTTTGTAGCATGGTAAAATAGTAACGAAGAGTTGAGGTAGGTAAAAATTAAGCAGCAGCAAAAACGTAAGCAAAAGCAAGCACTGACAAAATTAATCCGTACATAAAAATACGATAACAAGTACGAAGAAATTTATATTTTTTGGCTAAAACCTTTCCTAAAAAATAAAGGTCTCTGGTCATAGAACTATATAGAAAATCACTATCCTTTATCATTTCTTGCATTCCCCAATGGAAATCTTCCATTTCCATGTTATAGAAATTTCCAAAGAACAATAAATTGGATCTTTTTTGACGAATATCTTCTCTAGTAAAAACGCCTTCAGTTACTTTAGGCATCGTAGATAAAGTGGCAAAAACAATGGAAGTTAAACAGACAAATAATAAAATTAAAGTAGGAACGATTAGTTTTGGATTATCACTAAAACTAGGCACTAAGGTAGAAACCGTAATGGAGACAATAATGGCATTGATACTCAACATGATATTTGCCTTATTATCTGCAATAGAACTCAAATTAACGTGCGTTCTGTAAGTTGTCCGATACATCGTTTCAACTCCTCGACCTAGACGAATCTGTTTTAATTCCTTTTTCTTTTTATCCGTACTTTTCTTCTTTTTCTTTTTATCCTTTTTGGCAATGATTGCGGCTTCTTCTTCATTTAAGCTATCCGGATTCAGCCTAGCTTTTTGCTTAATGAGTTGTTTGATGTGTTTTTGCTTGTGTTTATCGTATAAACCTTGTCCGACTTTTGTCTGAAATTGGTGGTTTTGCATGAACTCCAATTCAAAATCAATCCACTCTTGTTCATTCATGATCAAATCCTTTACCAATGCTAACTCTTGTCGAACCTTTCCACATCGGTCCCAGTAGATATCTTTTCCTAGGTGGCTCAAATCTGCATCACAAATAATTTCCTCTAATAAAGTGTTAGGTTTTTGAGGATATTTAGTAGCAAGAATACATCTTTGAACCGTCTCAATATATTCTTTAGAATAACCACTTTGTTCTAAAAATCGACGAGCATACTCACCACTTCTAATTTCGTGATCTTGTGCCCCTTGATCGTATCCCATATCGTGAAACCACGCTGCGACTTTCAATAATTCAACTTCTTCAGCTTTTAATTCTTCTTGTACACAAATCTCTTTTACAGCATTCACCACATTAATAGTGTGCTGCAAATTATGGTAGGCATATTTATCAGGAATATGTTGCTCAAAGAATTCAGTCACAAATTCTTCTGCGCTTTCTAATATGGTTTTTTGCTCTATTTGCATATAATAGAAATGTGCGTGATACTACTTTTAGTTGAATGATAAAAAGGAATGGGTTTCTAGGGATGAGGAAATAAATAACCTACACATCTGATGGATTCTTTTTCCTTTTAGCGTCGTTAAAATTTTTCAACGTAGCTGGAGCTATACTGAAAAATTTTGCCTAGCTAAAAGAAAAAATAACCTCATCATTTTGCGTAGTTTATTTAATTCCTCATCCCTTAGCTACCATTAATAAATGGTTAAATTATTAAAATTATTGGAGGAATCCGATAAAGATTCTTAAAAATCTAAAGGAATCGCTCATTTTAGCCGAATATTTTACTTTTTACGGTCTTTCTAAAAGTATGTTCACCAACAAGAAAAGACGATATTAATTGGAGGTCTATTAATATCGTCTTCATTTAGGGAGTAGAAAAAATCTAATTCTTAGATAATGGTCTTTGTCTCTAACATAATTTTCACCAACCAATAAAGTGGATAAAGAAAGCAAAAGAATAGTAAAGAAATACCCAACTCTGGAAAAAGCTCTGCTGGATAGAAAAAGATATTATGCAAATCTGTTAATAAACCTTTAGGTTGGTAGATAATATCCCAAGAATTCCATCTTAAAAATCGACCTATGTAAATACCTAAACTACATAAGAATATTAACAAAACAACCAGACCATGTTCTAATGGCTTAGGTAAATATTTCTTAAAAAATTGATGAATAGGGTATAATGAGATCAAACCTAATAATAAACCCGTCCAAGCAAAAGAAGTGAACAACATCACATCATACCAATAGGGAATTGGGTTTCTTGGTCTTAGGTGCAATAAATCGGTTAATAAGTAAGGGGCATTTGGGAAAAACAGTAGCCACGCTCCTATTATTGGAAAAATAAGCAATCTATTACTTCCTTGAACATCTAGTTTATTGACTAACATTGCTAGACCAAAAGGAATCCAAGCTAAGAAAAGATTCCAGATTAGAAAAACAAAAGTAGGCTCGTTCTGAAAGAAAAACACATCCCTGTAGTGACTAACATCTCCCCAAACGAAACCTACATAATCTAAGCGAAAAACTACTAATAAAATATTAAATAAACTCATCAAACCAAGCAAGAAGAATAGTTTAAATGCCTGCTGTTTGAATAATTTTTTGATAAAATTCATGAGGGTAATTTTTTTATTCTCCAAAAAATTTTGTGGTTTATATTTCAGAGAACCATTGTTAATGTTGTAGAATAATTAGTGGTTCAACCATATTTGATCGGTTGACTAAAGCGCGGAGATTAGCTGTTTTTTCTTTCAGTAGAAATCGAAAATCCCAAAGGTGTACCTTTAAAGATTGTTGACCTCTATTATATGCCTTCCAAAAAGCAAGCCATTGGTCAGGCATCGTCAAAAAAGCAATCACAGAAGTTCCAATTGCATAAAGAGATTTCTTCCCATTTCCTAGCAAGAAGAACTGCATTTGAGCCTCTTGTTCTACTTCCGTCGAATAGTTTAAGACCACGTGATAAACATCATGGCTTTCGACGCCTTCCATCAAATCGAAATGCTCTCGGACTAAAAAATCCGCTAAATCTTTTCCTAATGTCTCTTTAGGATATTGTTCTAACTCCGCTAAGGAAAGTCCCCAACTTTCCGCATCTTTTTTAAAAAATTGTATGTATTTAGTTTTTGTTTTTTCGACCAAAGCAATCATCAGTCTACTTCTTAATTCTAACAGTATTGTTTTCATAAAAAGAACTTTGAATTACAAAGTAAATTAGTAAAAAAATATAGCAACCTAAATTACTACTTGAGTGCATCAATATTTTCTTGAGCATATTCTAAATAATCTTTACAAAGTGTCAGTGCATTTTGGGTAAACATATTTTGCGGTAACTTTTTCAGTCTATCCTCTGCCTGCTTTAAATAATTAAAAACGTCTTGCCAATTGTCTAAAGAGGAAGTCTTACTATCTGTAACTTGCGTTAAAGCCACTGCATAATTAAAAAAGTTATAAGCACAATTTTCCAATTGCGTATCAAATAATTTTGTCAACTGCTCGGCTGTTTCGCAAAGTCGAATCATTTCAGCTTGAACCAATAGCAAAGAATCATACTTTTCGGCTTGCTGTAATCTTTCTGCGATCTCTGTCAAATGTGCCTCATAATCCAATTGAGCATGAGCTAATTCTCTAGCATTTAACTTCGTTCGATTATATTTATAGGCTTTTATTGCCGTAACTAATCGTTTATCATGAATAGCAAGAGATTCAAACTTAAGTAAAGCACTGCTCGATTCACAACCTTTTTTTTCTGCTAAAATGACAATCGTATCTTCCGATAATTTATACTCCTCTGGAGAAATTGGGCAGTCTAATAATTGCCAATCAGGATCAGCCGGAAGATGATTAACGATAAAGTATTTCGGTGATGTAAGAAAGTAATTTTGTCCATATTTCTGTTCGAAAAGACTTACATTACCTATTGTTCCACTATCCCAAGTTGCGTCTAATAAATACCAAGTTGTATCAATTTTCACAGCATTCCAGGCATGATTGGGGCTCTTCAATTTTGGTACTTTTCCAAAAGCTGTTTTTCCATAACCCGAAATAACCTCACAAGGAATATTTACCTCATCACACATCGCTTTAAACAAGGTGGAATATCCCCAACAAATCGCCTCCTTTCTTTCTAAAATATCAGCATTACTCCGATTTATTCTTTTATTCCCGTTTCTATATGCTTGATGATCGTAACTAATATTTTTAATTAGCCACTCGTATATATTCGTCACTTTTTCGAGGTCGCTCTCTACAGAATCCGTTAAATATCTAGCTAATGCAACAACATCATTTTCGATAACCTCTAATTGCTCTTTATGAATATTAGAAGTGTCAACTTGAGTCATTCCAACAGGAAGAAGGCAACAACTAAAAAATAATATGACTAGAAATTTCTTGATAGTATAAATTTTACTGAAAAGATAGATCATACCCTTTCAGATGTACTTTTTAAAGAAATAGTTGGTTCTTCTTATCCAGTATTTTTCCGCTTAATCAATTCTTCTAGAGCATTCAAATGATTTTCAAAAGCAGTACGACCTAATTGAGTTACTCGATAAGTTGTTTGTGGTTTTCGCCCGACAAATTGCTTTCGTATCTCAATATATTTTTCTCGTTCCAAAACCTTTAGGTGACTAGCTAGATTGCCATCAGAGAGTTCTAACATTTCTTTTAGCAATTTGAATTCCACCCAATCATTGACCACCAGGACAGACATAATCCCTAATCGAACTCGATTATCTAATTTGGTAGATTCTAATATTGCTAAAATTTTTTTCATTGTACTATTGACTGAAAGTTGAAAGTGAACTGGAATACAAAAATGTCTATTATCTCTCGTATTTCCAATACATCAAACTTCCATAAATTATATGTAGAATACCAAAACCAATTACCCAGACCTCTAACCCATATCCTAGAAAAAATAGAGATAGCAGGCCTAGCACTATTTCACAATAACCTAAATTCCGAATATCATCCAAAGTATATTTGCTAGCATTCACCAACGCTAAACCATAAAACACCAATGTTGTCGGTGCTAAAAATCCTAAAAAGCCATGATAATACAAGCCTAAACAAAAGATTCCGCCCGTTACTAAAGGGATCAATAAACTAGCTAAAAGTCGCTGACTCAAAGCATCCCAAATCTTTTGACCTTTCTTTTTTGCTTTTCTAGTCGTAAAAAATATACCACTGACAATTGCCCCAAATAAGACAAAGAGTGCATCCAAAAAGAAAAAAGTGATGTAGTTCATTCCCCACTTAGAAGAGTTGACCGCTTCTACATAGTACAGACGTTTGCCATCAAAGGGCATCATATCCAAATAGGCATAGACCAATGCAGCTCCAATAATTGCAAAAAGCCCTGCGGCTACTCCCGACAATCCACTTAAGGAAATGAATCGAGAAGATCGCTCCATCAAAGAACGAATTTCATCTAAAGTTTCACTTGGCGTTTTTTGACTTTCCATAACCATATTGCTATAAAGATTTAATCACTAAAAGCACTTTGAGATACAAAGTAAAACTATTTTATCAATAAATGCAAATCCGTCCTCCACAAAACTTGGTTAATAAAAAGTTATCATTGTTTAATAAATCTAGTATATGTTTGTTCAAATAGCCTTTCAGCTGCGTTGGCATATTTTTTGACTTACAAGAATATACCCTTCCTTTATAATATCACTCCCCAATTTCTCCCTCCAATACAATAATCCCTAAAATTTGAACTTCCTTATGGAGAAGTCACACTATATTTCTATCTATATACTACTAGCTTTAGTTAGTGTATTGCTGTTCTCTTGTAAAAAAGAAGGAAGAGTCATAGAAAAAGACCAAGAAGAATTTGAAGTTGAAGATCATCTCATAATAGGGCAAACGATGACCACTCAAATAGCCAATATGCCTGATGTATTCTCTACGCTAGATAGCGTAGAATATAAAGATGCCTACATTTATGTAAATCGACTTTTAAGTACTTTAAAGTTAACATCTGTTGTTAAACATAGAAATGATTATAATTGGAAAGTTACCATTCTGCACGACGACCGTGTTAGAAATGCCTTCACCTTACCTGGTGGACATATATTTATCTATACTGGTTTGCTAAAATTTCTAAATGCTGAACATGAATTAATGGCGGTATTAGGAAATGAAATTGCTTATGCCGATGAAGAATTTTCTGCAATAGCTATGAGAGATGAATATGGAGGAGTATTTATGGGAGATATTATTCTTGGAAAAAAACTTCCCGAACTTCCTGAAGTAGTGGCTGAGTTTCCCAAAATTAGGTTCGATGAAAATGTTGTTAAGGAGGCTGATGAATATGCAATAGAACTCATTTGCCCTTTTCAGTATAACATTAATGGGCTAGAAAAATTCCTAATCAGAGGGCAAGCACATGAAATAGAATGGCTAAAATCTAAGAAAGGAAAAGAATTAGAAATGAGCACACGGTTAGAATTATTAAAAACGAAGGCTCGTAATTGTGGAGAAGGAGGTGTAACAAATTTGGAACAATATCAAAGAAAGATAAAAAACTTCCTTCCTAATTAAGAGTTAAGTATATCAACCTTTTTGGGTTACAAGCTTCCTTCCAAAATAAATAAAAGCTAAAATAACGGTATAAATAATAGTTGCTGACATATAGGGTGCAAAATTAGGTACATATTAGTAACTTACCCAATCTTAACGAGTTAAGTTTGTATTAATTTTGTGTATAATATATAATTACACGACTTTGTCAAATTTCATCTAAATAATCAGCACCTTTTCAATGACGCTACCAACCAATTTTTCTGAACTTAAAGATTTCTTGAACGATAAAGTAGCCACCTATAACGAACCTTCTTTTATAGAAAATGATCCAATCACGATTCCACACCAATTTAGTAAATTACAAGATATAGAAATCATGGGGTTTTGGTCTTCCATGCTTGCTTGGGGACAACGCAAAACAATTATTAATAAGTCCAATGAGTTAATCCAACTAATGGATGGAGCGCCTCACGATTTCATGATTAATCATGAAGAAAAAGACAGAGAAAAGTTTCTAAATTTTAAACATCGAACTTTTCAAGTAATTGATACGCTATATTTTTTAGAATTTTTTCAAACCTTCTATAAAAAAAATAACTCTTTAGAAGTCGCCTTTAGTCAGTTTCTTCAACCAGAAGAAGAGCATATTGGCAGTGCGTTAAAAGGGTTCCACGAATTATTTTTTGCCCTACCTAATGCACCACATCGTACAAAAAAACACGTCGCAACTCCTGTTAGAAAATCTACTTGCAAGCGATTAAATATGTTCCTAAGGTGGATGGTTCGGCAGGACGACAAAGGAGTAGATTTTGGACTTTGGAAAAATATCAGTCCAAGCCAATTATTGATGCCTTTAGACGTACACGTAGATAAAGTTGCTAGGAAATTAAACTTATTAGACCGAAAGCAAACCGATTGGAAAACCGTTTTAGAATTGACTCAAAAATTAAGGGCCTTTGATGAGAAAGACCCTGTAAAATATGATTTTGCCTTATTTGGTTTGGGCGTATTGGGTGAAATATAATTTAGTTATTCATTTTCCAAAGTATCATCTTGATGGTGCGCTTTGTAGCGACCTTTGCCAAACTTTGTCCCATTAAACTCCGTCGTTTTACGCAATTCTTTTTGTTCTTCTCCGGGTAATTTCATAAAATCACTACATTTTTTAGAACAACAACCGTCATATTTTGCCTTACAGTTTTCACATTGAATGAATAAAATATGACAGGCATCATTCGCGCAATTAATGTGTGTATCGCAAGCATCGCCGCATTGGTGGCATTTTGCGACAATATCGTCACTGATGCGCTCTCCCATTCGATCATCAAACACGAAGTTCTTTCCGATATATTTATTCTTTAATCCTTTTTCCGTGACTTCTCTAGTGTAATCTATAATCCCTCCATCGACCATATACACATCTTTGAAGCCTTTGTGCAAATAATATGCACTCGCTTTCTCACAACGGATTCCCCCGGTACAATACATCACAATCGGCTTATCTTTTTTATCCGCCAACATATCCTCTACTAACGGTAATGCCTCTCTAAAGGTCTCTACATCTGGTCGAATCGCATTCTCAAAATAGCCAACTTCACTTTCATAGTGATTTCGCATATCTACCACAATCGTCTCGGGGTTATCCGTCAATTGATTGAAGGCCTCTGCTTTCAAATGCTTCCCCCGTTTAGTAGCATCAAAAGAGGCGTCATCTAAGCCATCTGCTACGATCTTTTCACGTACTTTTATTTTTAATTTAAAAAAAGATTTTCCATCATCTTCAATCGCAATATTTAAGCGAATACCATTTAAAAAATCAATACTATATAAGTCTGTTTTGAAAGCTTCAAAATTCTTTTCAGGTACAGATAGTTGTCCATTAATCCCTTCCTTTGCTACATAAATTCTGCCCAGCACTCCCTGCTTATTGAGCATTACATAAAGCTCATCTCGAAATACTTTGGGTTGCTCA
>CALDTJ010000580.1 GCA_937924145.1 uncultured Saprospiraceae bacterium | reverse complement strand
AATCATGGATACAAAATATCTCGAAAGTGTCAGGAAACAATTCGCCTACTACAAGCAACTAGGAGATTGGACATTCGAACAACTCACAGAAGAAGAACTATTTTGGCAATACAATCCAGAAAGCAATAGCATTGCCATTATTGTCAAACATCTGTGGGGCAATATGCTATCCCGTTGGACAGACTTTCTAACTACCGATGGCGAAAAAGATTTTAGAGATAGAGACGGAGAATTTGAGGCGACTATCAAAACAAAAGGGGAATTACTAGAAAAATGGGAAGAAGGCTGGAAATGTCTTTTCGACAATATCAATCCGCTGGAAGAGGTCCAATTAGCAGAGACAATTTACATTAGGAATATGGGACATACCGTCACCGAGGCAATCAATCGCCAATTGGCGCATTATGCTTATCACGTTGGTCAAATTGTATTTATTGGAAGAATGATTGCAGGCGAAAATTGGAAATCTTTGTCCATTCCAAAAGGAGCATCTAAAACTTATAACAAAGAAAAATTTGCACAGCCGAAAAGAATACAGCATTTTACGGATGAATTTTTAGATAAGCAGTAATCGAGTTGCGGGTTACGAGTTGCGAGTTTACCCCGCAACTCGCAACTCGCAACTCGCAACTCAAACACCTATGAGAAATCAGCAAGTCGGCACCCTACTTTTTAAAGAACTACAAAAAATTACAAATAATACCGTCCTTCCAATAGAAGAACAAGTAGAGGCTTTGTATCGACTCTTGAGTTTGTCTTTTGTAGAGGCAACTAGAGACGAAAAGGTTTTATTTACTACCCTATTTTCAAGAATTTCCTTTGCCAGCCAACGCTTTCAAATCAGCAAGCAAACTCGATTTTTCATTCATCATTTTAGAATTAAAGGGCAGCAAGTATTTAGGTCTAAAAAAATTGCAGAGGAGACTTTAAAAAACGTTTATTATCCTTTAGGTCTAAAAGCAGTAAGTGAAAGTATTGCGGCTTTATTTTCTATTGATATTCCTACCGAAATTCAAAAAATATTACCTGCCAAAGGGTTCTATAAAACTACTCCCGTAGAAGTCAAAGAATACAGAGCACAAGTAAGGATTGTTGCTTTAGCAGATGACGAGGCCAATAATCAGATCATTGCCCAAGATCAAAGTGGTGTAGGAGAAGAAATACGGGTTCAGTACAGTATTCCAGAACGGAATGAAAATTTCAACCCAACCATACGAGCTTTAAAAAGGGGATTTGAATTTCCTGTGATGATGAATTTATTAGATGTAGAAATTGATAAAGCAGGAATCTATCGCCCGAAAGGATTTGTCATTGAACCTGATTATTTAATTGATGTAACAGCAGTAGCTGAGTGCTTTAAAGATACAGGCACAGAACCACTACTCCATTTACTAAAACGATATACTCCGTTTGAGGCTAGTGTACCATTGATGTTAGGAAACATCGCCAATTATTTTTTGGATGAGTTAATGACGGATCCAGAAATCACTTTCCAAGAATTGTTTTCTCACGTTTTTCAATTAAATCCATTGGCATTTACCTTGTTTGACAATAAACAAGTCATGGAGATTCATGGAAAATCTCAAAAGCATTATGTGACGCTCAAACAAATGGTGCATGAGCAATTTGAAAAACAAGGTATTCAAAAAGATAAATGCTATATAGAACCCTCTTTCTATTCTGAAAAATTTGGTTTGCAAGGAAGACTAGATGTTTTTTATCAAAATAATGAAGGCGAAGAAAAGGATGCAGCCATAGTCGAATTAAAAAGTGGAAAAGCCTATAAACCTAATCGTTACGGTATTAGCCATAATCACTATACGCAGACTCTACTCTATGACTTATTAATTCGATCTGCTTATGGCAAAATTCAGCCTGTCAATTATATTCTTTATTCTGGTTTAGATAGTCGCCCGTTACGTTTTGCGCCAACGATTAAAGCACAGCAATACGAGGCGATACAAGTTCGGAATCAGTTAGTTGCTATCGAACAAGGTTTGATAAATCTGAAGGATGGCGATTTAGTTAATCCACCTTTATTAAGGCATTTGCATCCAGATAGATTTCCACAAATTTCTGGTTTTATCAAACGGGATTTAACCGCTTTTTCTAAGACTTTTTATGAACTCAGTGTTTTAGAAAGAAAGTATTTTACCCTTTTTACCAGTTTTATTGCCAGAGAGCATCGAATGGCAAAAATGGGGATGCATGGTTCAGCAAAACGAAATGGGCAAGCAGCAATTTGGTTGGACACTTACAAAGAAAAAGAAGATAATTTTAACATCATTAGTTGTTTAAAACTTAAAGATTTCAAAGGAAAGGATGATGATCCATTTTTAATATTTGGCAAAACCGAACAGACCAATAATCTAGCTAATTTCAGAAGAGGAGATATTGCCGTTTTATACCCTTATCGCCAACCTGATGATACACCATTACAAGATCAAGTTTTTAAGTGTACCATCATCGAAATTGACAATGAGAAAGTAATCGTCCGTTTACGTTCCAAACAGTTTAATACCAATCTATTCGAAGAAGATATTTTTTGGAATTTAGAGCATGATTTAATGGATAGTGGCTACACCAATTTGTATCGTGGCTTATTTTCTTTTGCAGAAATCAATACTGGAAAAAGAGCCATGCTATTAGGGCAAAATCCACCTCGGATGCCTGAGAAAAAAGAATTAGTAGCGCCTTCTGAATTGACATTAGAGCAACAGGATATTTATAAAAAAATAATCAATGCTAGAGATTATTTCCTATTGTGGGGCCCTCCTGGAACAGGAAAGACGAGCATGATGCTCAAATACGTCGTTAAATATTTGTGGGAAGAAACAGATCAAAATATTTTGTTGATGGCCTATACCAATAGAGCAGTTGATGAAATATGCGAGGCGATTGAGCAGATTGACGAAAATATAAGATCAGATTACATTAGAATAGGCTCTAGATTTTCTACCAATGAGAAATTTAGAAAGCAGCTTTTAGATTACAAATTAAAACCAATTACTAAGCGGAAGGAACTGAAAGAATTACTATTGAGTCACCGTATTTTTGTAGGTACAGTCAATGGCATTTCTGGCAAAAAAGCTATTTTAAAATTAAAGACTTTTCATCAAGTTATCATTGATGAGGCCTCTCAATTATTAGAACCATACTTAGTAGGCTTGTTACCGCATTTTAATCGTTTTGTATTAATCGGCGATCACCAACAATTGCCCGCAGTGGTACAACAAGATTCAGAAGAATCAAAGGTAACCGACGAGGAATTAAACACACTTGGTATAGCAAATTTGAGAGATTCCTTTTTTGAAAGAATTTATAAACAATGTCTGAAAAATGGCTGGCATTGGGCGCATGCACAACTGAGTCATCAAGGTCGAATGCACCAAGAAATCATGCATTTTCCAAATGAGTTTTTTTATAATAAAAATTTAAAAATCTTACCTAGTTCTATTCCATATCACTTAGGTCAATTAGAACCGCTCAATTATGAATTACCAGATGACCCGACATTTTTAGAGCACCTATTATGTACTAAACGAGTCGTTTATCTTGAAACAGAAGTAGATGAACGCAGCAAAACACATAAAACAAACCAGTATGAGGGGTTAAAATTATTAGAACTCATTCAAAGTTTTCAAGCTATTTATCAAAAAAATAATTTGGAAATGTCAGTCAAAAGTATTGGCATCATCACGCCTTACAGAGCGCAAATTGCGCAAATTAGACAACAGTTATTAAAAGAGGCTATTGATGTAGAAAGTCTAACAATTGACACAGTAGAACGTTATCAAGGTGGAGCTAGGGATATTATTTTAATTTCCCTTTGTACGAATAATTTTTCTCAACTAGATTCTTTAGTTTCTTTATCCGAAGAAGGCGTAGATCGGCGGCTCAATGTAGCTTTGACAAGGGCTAGAAAACATTTGGTTATTTTAGGTAATCGAGAGTTATTAATGAGTAATGAGATTTATGCTAATTTAATTAATAGCATTGAGGCTTAAAATAGAAAGTAGTATATTTAAGTTGTATTTTACTTTTGAAAACGATAAAATACGCTAAACATAAAGAGAAAACAATGAAATTAGAAAATTGGAGTGATATTGCTCCCTCATTTATAAAAGTTCCTCTAAACGCATATAAATATCGGCATAGCCTCCAAAAGTGGTGGAAACATTTTTTAGTTTACATGAATCAAGGAGATACTAATATTGCGGTTTTAGGTAGACCTAGTGTTGGCAAATCAGTACTAACGTCTTACTTATATGGCGAAACCAATAATTTATCATGGGAACTACCTGAAACATCAAAAGATGTTGAATCTAGTGCCTTTACCTTAGGTAATTGGACTAATATTGTCAGAGTTATTCCTGGTCAAACAACAAACGAACGATATTTAGCGATAAACGAGGCATTTAATAAAAGTTCTAAATTAGAAGGTATTATCTATGTAGCAGATTGGGGTTTTACTGATGTTAGAGATAAAATAATTAAGCAGCAAATGATTGAGCAGGAAGGGTTGGAAACTATTAGAGATATTCGAGAATTTAATCTCAATCTTGAGCTTGAAGATTTTAAACAGATTTGTAAAGAAATAGAAAAAGCTTATGCCATAGGAAAATCACCTAAATGGTTATTGATAATTGTTAATAAAGCTGATTTATTTTTCAAAGATAGTACACTAAATTTAGCTCAGAAGTATTATCATCCGAAAGGTAATAGTGCTTTTAGTAAAATTATAAAATCAACAGTTAATATAATTGGAGAGCAAAGATTCAAATGTGCAGCTATTCCTTTCTGTTCCTTCGAGAAAGATTTTATTTGGAATAATGAAAAAGTAGTAACAAAAATTGGAGGAGAAGAAAATAGAAAAGCATTAATGAAAAATTTTTTCACAACCGTTGCAAATTTTTGAGTATGAATAGTTCAGATAATAAAATAGAAGAGTTAGAAGATTTAATTGAGTTAGCTGAAAAAGTTTCTCAAAATATTGATACGATTAACGAAAGAGTACGGAAATCAACATTAAATGCATTTACATTATTATTTGGCTGTATTTTTTTGTGTCTTTTTGGGTTTCAATACTACCAAATGCAAGATTTAGATTTTAGAAACACATATAGCCTTATGATTCCTACTTTATATAGTACAGTCATAATTCTTTTTAGTTTTTTATTCCTCCGACTTTTATACTCTGTTACGAGTATGAGAGAGTCAATAAAAAACGAGAATTTGATTCTTCATAATTTACTAGATATGACTCATTCCTATAAACAAGTAGTATATAGAGACTTAAGCGTAGTCAAAAAGGCTGTTATTGACATGAGATTAAGTAGAATAAAATTTAATAAACGAATTCCTAAAAATATACAAATCGTCAAAAAAGAAGAAGTTGCAACTATTTAAATTTAGTTTTTACCTTTCCTATTAAGATTTCCACCTTTTCAGCATCATGGGCGAACAAAAAGTATCCATTCTTAAGGACAAAAATGAAATGCATCGGTTTATGCGACACCTGTTAAAGGATGTCCAAGCATTAAAATACATGCTAGAAAATGATTGGTTTGAAAAAGGGGTAACAAGGATCGGTGCCGAGCAAGAAATGGTTTTAGTAGATGATAAAACCTACAAACCTGCCCCGATAGCGATGGAGGCTTTGGCAAAGATGACGGAATATCCTTGGGTAGAAACAGAATTGGCGAAGTTTAATTTAGAGACCAATTTAGAACCAAGAGTTTTTGAGGGAAAGTGTCTGAGTGAGATGGAAAAAGAAAATCGAAATAACCTCAAAAAAATTGAAGAAACACTTGAAAGTCTAGATGCCAATCTATTATTAACAGGTATTCTGCCCACCTTAAGAAAATTTGATTTAGAGTTACACAATCTAACGCCAATGAAACGCTACGATGCGTTGATGAAGGCAATCACAGAGCAATTAATCGGTAATTCTTACGAGTTGCGCTTGATGGGTATTGATGAACTTTTAGTCAAACACGACTCCCCACTTTTGGAAGCCTGCAATACGAGTTTTCAAGTGCATTTACAAGTTGCTCCGAATGAATTTGTGAAGATGTACAATATCGCACAAGCATTGGCAGCACCCATTATGGCTATTGCTGCGAACTCACCTGTAGTATTCGGCAAACGACTTTGGCACGAAACAAGAATTGCACTTTTCCAACAATCAGTCGATACTCGAACGACTCACAAACATATGCGAGAGCGTAGTCCAAGAGTAACTTTTGGAAGTGGTTGGTTACAAGAATCCGTATTGGAAATTTACAAAGAAGATATTGCTCGATTTAGAGTGTTAATAGCAGGAGATATTGAAGAGGATTCTTTAGAGATGATTCAGAAAGGAGAAACCCCTAAACTACGAGCATTACAAGTACATAATTCAACCGTTTATCGCTGGAATAGACCTTGTTTTGGTATAAGCCCAAATGGGCAACCACATTTACGAATCGAGAATCGAGTATTACCAGCAGGCCCGACGGTTATTGATGAATTTGCCAATGCGGCTTTCTGGTTAGGATGTATGGTCGGAATGGCAGAAGAAGTTGAGGATATTAGAGAAGTGATGTCTTGGGAGGATGCTAGAGATAATTTTGGGAAGGCGGCTCGATTTGGGATAGATTCTAAGTTCACTTGGTTCAATGATGAAAAAATTACTGCTTGTGACTTAGTTTTAAAGCATCTATTGCCATTAGCTAGAAAAGGGCTAAAATCTAAAAAAGTTGATACTAAGGATATTAATAAATATTTATCCATCATCGAGGCAAGGGCTAAAAATCACATGAATGGTGCCCGTTGGACACTGAGAGCTTTTACACAATTGAAAAAGCAAGTAAGCACGGACGAGGCAGTGAGTGTACTAACTGCTTGTATGTTAAAGAATCAAAGAGAAGGAAAACCCGTTCATACTTGGGAACTTCCTAAACTAAGTGATTTGAAAGAATATAGACCTGCTAAATTAAAGGTAGAAGAATTTATGGTAACCGATTTATTCACTGTCCGCAAAGAAGACATCATTGAGTTTGTCGCAGAAATGATGGATTGGCGAAAGACCCGTTATCTACCCGTAGAAGATACTAAAGGGAAATTAATTGGACTGATTACCTCCAGAATGCTACTAAAAGAATTTACTAAAAAGCAGAAGTTAAAAGATGATAAAAGTGTTACGGTAGAAGATGTCATGGTACATGATCCCATCATCATTAATCATGACGCTAACATTATCGAGGCAATGAATTTGATGAAAAAACACCAAATCGGTTGTTTACCTGTCGTCCACGATGATGAGCTAGTTGGTATTATTACAGAAAAGGATTTTCTAGGAATTGCAGGAAGATTAATAGAACGATTAGAAGAAAGTTAATCAAATTTATAACATTTTTCCATTAGCGTAAAGCTGAGCAACATTCGGAGTTTTACTACCACCTTTTGGTTCTAAAGTGATATTCAATGATTCTGCATTTGGAATATATGGCACTTTAATTAGTTCGTCTTTGCCTGTTTCCAAAACCCCCATATTAATCATTTCGCCTTCTACATCTGCCCATAATTGGAGAGATTTATCTGCTGGAATTTCAGGTAAATCTACCACATTTAAATAAGCGTTCTGATCTATCTCATTCCAATAAACGACAATTAAAGCTTTTGGAGAAAGTTCCGAACCTCGGAGATGAACGTGGTTCGTATTTACATTTTTCACAACAGCAAATTGCTGGTTTATTTGAGCTTTCTGACTAGCTAAAACCGTATTTTTAGTTTCTAATTGATTCACTTTATTTTCCAATGCTCCAATTTGGCTAACTAAAGTAGATTGTTGTTGATATAATAGAAAAGTCATTAGACCAAACCCTAAAGCAAAGGTCGCTGCAATGCCCGTAATCCAACTAAAATTCATTTTAGGGTTTACAATTGGCTTCGCTTGAGTAGTAGACTTTACAGACCTTAATACATTTTCTCTTAATCTTTTCGGCGGTTCCATTGCAAATTCCATTGCAAATTCTTCTAAAGCTAACTGATTCGCTTTAATCTCTTTAGCCTTATTCGGATTTTGAGCTAGATATAATTCTACTGCTTGACTTTCCTCATCGGTAGTCAATCCTAAAATATATTGTTCTAATAATGCTGGTTCTATATGAGTTTTTCCTGCCACAATGAGTTTATAGATTAATCAGTATTAAAATAAATATGGTCAGCACATCTTTGTATAATTTCCTTAACTCTCGCAAACCAATTTTCAATCGACTCTTCACCGTTCCTAGTGGTATCTCTAATATTTCTGTAACTTCTTGCTGCGTATGTCCTTTGAGGTAAACTAAGTCGATGACATTTCGATATTTTTCCTCTAAACCATCAACGTGTCTCAAAAGACCTATTTGATTAATATTTATTTCCGTAAATTGTTTTTCTACTTTATCTACGACCGTATCGAGATTTTGGATTTTGCCATTCCCTCTAAAATGTTTAGACCTAGTAGCATCTATTGCCGTATTCCTAGAGATATTTAGTATCCAAGTAAACAGCGTCCCTTTAGAACGATTATACTGTTGTCCATTTTTCCAAATCTTCACAAAAGCATCTTGTAAAACATCTTGTGCCAACTCTTCTGATAGTACAATTCGAAAGACGACGCCGTACAAAGCAGCAGCATAATCATCGTAGAGCATGGCAATTGCTCTCTCGTCACTTTTTTGTAATAGTCGGATGATTAATTTTTCTCTAGACATATAATGCTGCTGATAATCTTTCCAAGAGGACTTGGGATAGGGAAACAGTAGATCATTAAAAATGTTGTCAGAAAGGGTGGTGAAGAGGTTTTAATTTTTATGGTACTACGGTAAAAAGTATGGGTTATTGTTTTTTTGGTGAAAAGAAGGAGGTGCTTACAAAGCACCGCCTTCTATGGTGCATACAGAAAGCGGTGCTTTGTAAGCACCTCTTTCTTTCAGTTTGGTATAGGGTAGGCCGTACAAAAATATTTGTGCTACTACAAAGATTCCTATAGTTTTCACCGTAGTGCCATTTTTATTTCTAAAAATTTAGAGCAGCAAAAGTTTTTTTTACTCCAAAAAATCCAAACAGCTTTTCCTTTCGTAGGTATGCCGATTTTCATTATTAACCTACTCAGGCTTTCAACAAAGCCTACAAAAAATTATTTATCATGAAAAAGATCTTGTTATTACCAATCGCTGTTTTGATGATGGTTTTTATTGCTCAAACTGCCACTGCACAATGTGGATCTCACAAGCAAAAAGCAAAAGCAGTACGAGTCCATTACAATAATGCCTCTTCGGACGACATCGTGTCTATTGCGATTAATTCTCCTGTACACACAACTTTAGTTGCAGCTGTAAAAGCAGCAGATTTAGTGGGTACTTTGCAAAGTGAAGGACCATTCACCGTATTCGCCCCTACGAATGGTGCGTTCAATAAATTACCAGAAGGCACAGTTGAGACTTTATTAAAGCCAACTAATAAAACTACTTTGACAAACATCTTAACTTATCATGTACTTTCTGGAAATTTTGACTCAACGACTTTAGTGAACACTATTAAATCGAATGGAGGGAAAGTAAATTTACCGACTGTCAACGGAGGAACATTGACGGCTATGATTAAAGGAGATAAAGTGATGCTAAAAGATGAGAAAGGAGGTACTTCTACAATTACTGCAGTGGATTTGAAAGGATCAAATGGTATTATTCACGTAATTGATACGGTGGTTTTACCAAAATAAGATAGTTACTACGCCAGTTTTAAATCCCTATGATTTTGCGAAATCATAGGGATTTTTATTTCCATTAATGTTTGATTCAAAAGAACCAAATAATAACTATTTTTGTGATGGTCAATCATTAAAAATTATCAGATACTTTGAAAGTATCCGATAATAAACTACACAAAATAATTTCTTGAGTCAACTACCTTTCCATCCTGTATTATCTGAGGCTACTTTCGCCACGGTCATCATACCGATAGCAGTACCTAAGGCGTATACCTATGTTGTTCCAGATGAAATGGTCGCCGATTTAGAGTTTGGGATGCGGGTAGAAGTGCAATTTGGAAAGAGTAAATTATATGCAGGCCTAGTTGTGGACATTCATCACAACGCACCTTCCGCTCATAAGCCTAAGCCTATCTTTTCTATCATTGATGCAATCCCTATTATCAGTCCTTTGCAATATAAATTGTGGCAGTGGATTGCTCAATATTATTGCTGTACTGTCGGCCAAGTGATGAATGCGGCGATGCCAGCAGGCTTAAAACTGAATAGTGAAACAACGATCACTTTAAGCCCAGTATTTGACGATAATTTTGAAGTGCTGAATGATAAAGAATATTTGATAGCAGAGGCACTAACAATTCAGAATGAATTAAAGATTGAGGAAGTTCAAGCTATTTTAAATCAAAAAACGATTTATCCAGTCATTAATAAGCTGCTGGAAAAACGAGTTATTTATTTAAAAGAGACGCTTAAGAAAAAATATAAAGCGAAAAAGATTGGCTGTGTTCGTTTGAAAGAACCTTATGAATCTGATCGGGAGCAGTTGCAGATTGCCTTTGATAAAGTTGCTAAAGCAGAGCGACAAATGGAGGCGCTCATGGCTTATTTACAATTAGAAAGAGGGCAAGAATTTGTTCGAAAATCTGATATTTATAAAAAAGGAAACGTTGACTCTAGTGTACTAAAAGCCATTGAGAAAAAAGGAATTTTTGAACTTTACGAAAAAGAAATCAGTCGCTTAGGTGGCTACGAAGATGAGTTAATTGAATCACCTGAGTTGGCACCTCAACAAGTCCGAGCACTTAAAGAAATCAAGACAGCTTTTAAAGATAAAAATGTTGCCCTATTACATGGCGTAACGGGTAGTGGAAAGACAAGGGTTTATGTAGAGCTCATTAAGGAGGTGATTAAAAAAGGTGGGCAAGTCCTTTATTTAATACCAGAAATTGCTTTGACGACGCAAATTATCATGCGGTTGGAAAAGATTTTTGGGGACCAAATCAATGTTTACAATTCTCGAATTAATGATAATCAGCGAGTAGAAGTTTGGAAACAGGTCAAAGCAGGGGTTCCTTTAGTACTAGGCGCTCGTTCTGCGATGTTTATGCCCTATAGCAATTTGCAATTGATCATTGTCGATGAAGAACATGATCCATCTTACAAGCAAACTAACCCTGCCCCTAGATATAATGCACGAGATACCGCCGTCTATATGGCGCATTTGCATCAAGCAAAAGTGCTATTAGGCACAGCAACCCCTTCTATCGAAACTTATCAAAATGTATGGGCAGGCAAATATGGTTTAGTGGAAATGCAAGAGCGATTTGGTGGGATAGAAATGCCCTCCATCGTATTAGTCGATAAAAAAGACGAGTACAAGAAAAAAAAGATGAAGGGCTTATTTACCTCCGTTTTAATTGATGCACTAGCATTGGCTTTTGAGCGAGGCGAACAAGCTATTTTATTCCAAAATCGTCGAGGGCACTCCCCTGCT
>CALDTJ010000579.1 GCA_937924145.1 uncultured Saprospiraceae bacterium | reverse complement strand
GACAGGCTAAAGCCTGTGCTACCGATTTTCGCATTCCAAATTTACTTGGAATTTTCAAAAAAGAGCACTAATACTACTGATAATCAACATTTTAAATATTATATGTTTTTTCCTTGACGCCAATTCGAATGAAATTCGGGGGGAGAGATAATAACCCATCTCCCTATAACCACTTCGTGGTTTTTTTCGGTCAATTATTTGTTTGAATTATGTTTACAAAGCACTAGTCACCTTTATTCGGAATAGCCTAAGCCGTCGCTAATAAAATAACGACATGAGCAAACACGCTTTGCGTACCGATTGCGGATAGGATACGGGCAAATTAGCAATTCTTAAATGCGGTAGTTATTTTTACTCGTTGCTAAAGAACCATTTACTTTTTCCTATCTTTACAATTGTAGAATGAATAGGTGGGCAGGAACTGACAAAAACAAGATAAATAACAACAAGAACTCAAAATGCGGTATTATCTATATTTTCTGGTGGTATGTTTGGGAATTGCCTGTAGTACAGAGCCTACGCAAACTGCTGCTACTTCTACAAAGCCGACAGTTGCTAATTCACCGAATAAAATTGATAAGGAAAAGGCTGTTCCAAGAAGTGCGAGTCAAACGACTAGATCTTTAAAACAACAACAAAAATGCGCAATCAAAGGAGAACTATTAGAAGGAAATGAACTATGGTTGAAAGATCATGGAAAAATGGTTTGTATTATTGCGGATTCTAGCACTTATGATGCTTCGTTAGGTATGAGTCATCGTATTTTGGAAATTTACAACACTTTTACCTGTAAAGTCGAGTTAAAATTGACTTTGCCAGTCAATATAAGCCCCGATTTTCCCTATTTTTTGGCAGATATTAATTATAATAATGAGAGCAAAATCGTGGCGATCAAAGCGGCAAAAACAGTATATTGTCTAGATTTAGCAACTCAAAAAATGTTGCCACTATTATCTCCTAAGTTTAAGACCAAAAGGGAAGCTGCCGACCCATCATCAGGTACGATTATTAGGTTAGAATTGTGGGAAGACTTTTTAGTGGGGTATGCCCAAGACCAAGGCACTTTTGTTTTTGATTTGAGTAGTGCAGGAGGTGCAAAACCAGTTTTGCCTTTTGCAGAATATCAATTAGGTGATACTCGATTTAACTCTTTATTTTTATTGCCATCAGGAAAAGATAAGTATCAAGCAATTTTTCCCACTTATGATTGGGAAGAAGAAAACTTTGCTGTGAACCCTGTCTTTAAAGCGCCCATGACATTGGAAACAAGTGTGCAAAAAAGTGCTTTGGATAATCAATACCTTGTTTTGCGTCAAAAAGATCAAAAGCGTGCCATACTAGTAGATATGAAGGCTAAGAAAAATAAAGCAATACCAACGGAAATGATTAATCAGCCAACTAAGGAAATTTTAGTTTGGGCGAAGAAGAATAGTTAAAACCTATTGGAATAACTTTTAATCTTCTCTAAATTTCCATAACTTAGTCAATATAAATTAACTATGAAAAAATCAGTCAGCTAGTTTGCCTTATTTTTTTAATAGCATTTAGACATACACTTAACGAAAATTAATTTACACACCTCCTACCTCCCACATTATATAGACGAAAAGAATGTGATGCTTTACATTTTTAACGGCTTACTTTTTCTATAAAAACAAACTGCTATGAACAAAATCATTGCAACTCTAATAGGTTGTTTACTCATCTGCGCTACCAATTTGTGGGCACAAACTGCCAACGATTCCGTCAAACCTTATAACGAACCTTTTCGACCTGGCGTCAATCTAGGTTATTTTCCAGGGCTAAGTAATGAAAACTTAGCAGATTTAGCAGCAGGTAACGCCGCTAATAACATTCAAGGCTTAGGCGCAAAATCTATTCGAACAGGTATTTTTAACGAATTTGTTGAAGTCTGGGGGTACGATTTTCTAGAAGAGACTTACGACTATTTTGAAGATAGAGGGCTCAAAGAAAATACGGTAATCGTGGGTTTTCCAGCCGCTTGGCAAAGAGATCAGACCTTTCATTGCCCTGACAAACAATCGACAATGTTTGCGAATTTGTATGATCCTATTTTTGACAATGGAGAAAATGGGACACCTGTCAATGATAATAATTACCTAGCCTTATACCTCTACAAGTTGGTAACAGAGTACAAAGATCATGTACGGTTTTGGGAAATATGGAATGAACCAGGGTCTGATTTGCCGACAGGTTTTCAAGTAGGGTGGCGACAACCTGGCACCCCAGGGAATTGGTGGGACAACGACCCTGATCCTTGTGATAATATTTTGCATGCGCCAATTTCTCATTACGTAAGAACTCTAAGAGTAGCTTATGAGGTGATTAAATCAGTAGATCCAGATGCTTATGTATCGGTTGCAGGCTTTGGCTATCCTGCTTTTTTGGATGCCGTTTTGCGGACTACGGATAACCCAGTAGATGGAACTCCGACGGAAGAATATCCACTAGGCGGAGGAGCGTATTTTGATGTTTTTGGAAATCATGCTTATCCACATTTTGATGGTTCCACCACTAATTTTGATGAAGGAAGATTTGAGAGACATTCGGACCGAGCAGCAGACGGCATAGTCACTCGAAGATTTGAATTTGAAGAAGTTTTAGCCAAGTATGGTTATGACGGTGTGACTTACCCGCTAAAGCCGTCGATTATTACGGAAGTGAATGTGCCGAGAAAACGATTTGGTGACAACCTTGGGGGCAAAGACGTACAAATAAACTATATTCTCAAAGCCTTTATTAAAGCTAAGACGAATAATATTTTTGTCATTCATCCTTATAATTTAATCGAGCGGGATGATTACGATACAGCAGATTCAGAGTTTGGTGTAATGGGGATGTATGAGCAATTTAATACGCCTGGAGAGCAGGTGCCGACTGGTGAGGCTATTGCTTACAAAACCATTTCAGACTTGTTATACACGACTACTTATGATGCAGCTCAAACTGCGGCTATGCAAGTACCCAATGGAGTCAGAGGGCATGCCTTCAAAACAGATGGGGAAGGATATATTTATGCCTTATGGGCAGAAACAACGATTGATTTATCAGAAGCGGCAAGTGCGACCTATTCTTTTCCTACACCGATGAATGTTGGGGATTTGAGTTTAATTCGTTGGGATAATGCTCAGAATGAAGCGAATAGTTTGATTGGTAGTAATAATATTTCGTTGGATGCGAGACCCATTTTCTTACTAGGTGGAGGCGCAACACCACCGCTAACTATGCCTGATACAATGCCAGTTATGCTACCTCCAACGGATACCATGGTGACGATGCCTATACCAGTCGATTCAGATACGATGACTACTCCTATGACGGACGGGACCAATTTAGCTATTAGTCTAAAGGCATCCGACGATGATCCTGGTATTTATAATTCAACAACATTGACTTTGACGGTATCGAATACTGGTACGGAGCCAGCTACTAATGTACGAATCGAGTTGCCCGTAGGAACGGGAGCGTGGGTATATACAGAATATGAAACCTCTTCGGGGGATTTTACCAACTGGAATGGAGCATGGACGATTTCTGAAATCGCTGCCAATACTTCCCATAATTTAATGGTCAATGTATATACTTTAAAAGCAGAGCCTTTAGATGTATTTGCCCAAGTCGCTACTATGGATCAGACGGATGCCAATTCGACCCCTGCTAATGGTGTCTGCTGTGTTCCGAGAGAGGATGACGAAGCTGTACTGACGCTAAATGAAGGGGCAGGGTGTATTTGTACAACGGAGATAGCACCAGTCTGTGGGTTCAATGGAGTCACTTATAGCAATGCCTGTTTGGCAATTTGTGCAGGTATCACGGAATACACGGAAGGCGCTTGTTCTACGAATACTGGTTTGATAGATTTAAGCTTAGAAATGTTAGTAGACAAACCGAACTTCCTTATTTATGAAACAGTTACGACTTCTTTGATGCTTAGAAATGAAGGGGAAGCTGCTGCCAGAAACATCACTATTCGATTGGAGGGGTATCAAGATGAAATGGCCTATGCCTTCCATGCTACTTCCGCAGGTGAATTTATAGATTGGGTGGGAGATTGGAAAATTCCATTATTAGCGGCTGGTGAAACGGCTACTTTAGACCTTGGATTATTTACTTTACAAGATAGTGAACCGCATACTATTTTCGGACAAGTAGTTTCAGCTAGTCCAATGGATGTAGATTCAAATCCAGCCAGTAATGATGGGATAGTGCCCGTAGAAGATGATGAGGCGGCTGTTACCATAGTTCCTACTAATAATTTAAATGGCAATACAGCTGATTTTAGAAATAAAGGAGCAAGTACCCAATCTTTCGTTATTCAACAGTTGTTACCGAATCCAGCTACCGATCAATTGAATGTACGAGTGTTTAGTAAAGTAAATACGGAGATAAAAATACAAGTATTGAACCCGCAAGGGCAATTGATCTTTGAGCAAACAGAAAGTGTTTCGGAAGGGGTTAATTTTGCAAAAATAGCCGTTGATGACTTGCCTTCTGGGATGTATTTTATACTATTGGACGGGGCGGGGAGTCGTTTGCAGCCGTTGCGGTTTGTGAAGCAAAGGTTGTGATGCTGTATTGGTTGATCAAAACTAGATGCTGATTACCACATAGTCTTATGGAACAGAAGTTTAGTGCTAGATGCTGATTACCACATAGTCACATAGAAAAACACATAGAAAACATAGTTTTTCGAGCAGTAGTGTTGACATTTTCGAGCAGTAGCATTTTTACTAAGTTAGATGTTGACTTAATTCAAATCTAACTTAGTAAAAATGTTACTGCTAAGTCAACGTCTAGCTATGAAAGAATGCTACTGCTTGGTCAAAGTCTAGCTTAGAAAACTATGTGCGCTATGTGAAAAAACTATGTGACTATGTGGTAATCATCGTGTAGTTTTGAAAACAAAATACTTTAAAAATATCCAAAGAAAACATAAACTTTCCTAACCTTGTTGTATCATTGTATTGGACAATTTTAATATAAACAGCTACCATAAATTTTGACAGAAAAATCTATACTATCTCCACCAGAAATGGCGAGATATGCCCGACACTTAGCGATTCCAGAATTTGGGAAAGCGGGGCAAGAAAAATTGAAAGCAGCCAGTGTTTTGGTCATTGGTTCAGGTGGTTTAGGCAGTCCTGTCTTGCTTTATTTGACGGCAGCAGGAGTAGGGAATATTGGCATAGTAGACTTTGATGTAGTGGACGAAAGTAATCTGCAAAGACAGGTGTTATTCACTGTGGAAGATGTAGGGAAATCAAAAGCGGAGACTGCGAAAAAACGATTATTGGCCTTAAATCCTCATGTCAATATCAAAGTTTTCAATACGGCGTTTACCAAAGAAAATGCACTGGAAATAGCTAAAGATTACGATATAATTGCGGATGGAACAGATAATTTCCAAACAAGATATTTGACGAATGACGTTTGTGTTTTAACGGATAAAGTTAATGTGTATGCCTCCATTTTTAGATTTGAAGGGCAAGTATCCGTATTTAATTACTTAAACGAAGACGGAGAAAGAGGACCCAATTATCGAGATTTATTTCCTGAACCTCCACCTCCTGGGATGGTGCCGAGTTGTGCGGAAGGAGGTGTGCTTGGAGTTTTGCCTGGCATTATAGGTAGTCTGCAAGCCAATGAAGTCATCAAAATAATTACAGGAGTAGGGGAGCCTTTATCGGGCCGATTGTTCTTGTTTGATGCGGCTTCTTTCACCACTAGAAATTTGAAAATTAGAAAAAATCCAGCAACAAAAATTACGGAATTGATTGATTACGATCAATTTTGTGGAGTGCTTCCAAAAAAAGAAACAACAGCTATGGTTAAAGGAATAAATGTACAGGAATTGAAAAATTGGATAGATACAAAGAAGGATTTTCAGCTCATTGATGTTCGAGAAACTTATGAGTATGACATCTGTAATTTAAAGGGCGAATTAGTACCGCTGAATACTATTTTAAATTATAGAGAAAAAATTTCAAAAGACAAACCAGTCGTGGTGCAGTGTCGAAGTGGTGTCAGAAGTGCCAATGCCATCAAAGTGCTACAAAGCCAATTTGGGTTCGATAATTTACTCAACCTAGAAGGAGGAATATTAGCTTGGGCTAGAGAAATTGACCCATCTATGCCTACTTATTAAATCTATACGCCAATAGTTTCTTTTGCGTATTTTTTAGGACTTAGATTAACAACCTTTAATTTTTTGGAAATGGTAAATGTAAACGTTGTACCAACACCTTCTACTGAGCTTACAGAAATTTTTCCGTTGTGATTTTCTACAATTCGCTTACAAGTGGCAAGTCCAATACCCGTTCCAGGGAACTCTTCAAAAGTATGTAAGCGTTTGAACATTTCGAAGATGTTCTTTAGGTGCTTTTTAGGCATACCAATACCGTTATCTTTCACTTTAAAGACCCAAAAATCTGGACGTTCTTCGTAACTGAAATTGACGATTTTATAATCAGATTTATTAAATTTGATGGCGTTTTCAATTAGATTTTGTACCAACTGTTCTATTTGACGGCTTTCGCAAACAATAGATTCAGGGAAAGTTGCGGGCAGATTTAACTGTACATCTGGTCGATTGACGGCACTACTCAGTCCATTTAGTACGATGGCTACCAATCTGTCCATATCGACTTCTTTGAACTTCATTCCTACTTTTCCAACCCTCGAATACTCCAATAAATCATCTACGGTCTGTTTCATTCTACTAACACCAGCACTAATGAATTGACTGTATTGATTCACTTCTTCATCTCCAAGTTTGCTAATTTTTCTATTCAATAGATTCACAAAACCATCAATAGTTCTAAGTGGTGCTTTCAAATCGTGAGAAGCCACATAGGCAAACCGTTCCAATTCTTGATTCTTTTCTGATAACTCTTTAGCCCGCTTTTCTGCTAATCTAGTTCTGACCGCAACTTTATCTTCTAAGGTCTGATTTAGTAGTTCTAATTGGTTATTGACATAAGATTTGGAAGTCATCACAATAAAATAGACCAATCCAATAATTAACATGGACAGCAATAAAATACTAGAGTTCACTTCTAAATCTGGAGTAGTTAATACCACGTAAGCTGTGATGGGAAGAATAGTAACGGTGAAAATTCCTAGTCCTACTCGATTTCTAAAGATGATACCCGTACTTGCAAAAGAAAGGAAAAAACCGATAGTATATTCTGGAGAAAAGTGATTGACTTTACAAATCCAAACAATCCAAAGCATGAACATATAATTGCCTAAATTGGCAAAAAAGGAAAGGTATTTTTTGAAGAGTGGAATCTTAAAAGATAAAATTAAGATGGATAGCCAATAAGTAGAAATTAGAAAACGATGGCTCAAATATTCCGTGACAGTAGGATCGGCAAATTGAAGTGCGAACCCAAAGAATGGTAGAAAGAAAATAACTAGACAAGCATAGAATCTATAAACCTTTAGTTCATATTCCTTCGTAAAAAAGTAGTTTTTTAAGTCGTCTAAATTAAAATAGGTGTTTAGGTTCATTGCAGCAGAGTGTAATAAATTATCAATTGTAGCGTCTTAACAACCAAAATTTTGGATGAGTGAGAGGGAATAGATACAGTCGATTAGGGGGATTGGGTTAGAAACTGCCCTTATGATTTTCTTGCTTTTCAAGTTGCAAGATTTATGCCTAGATTACCTAACAGTTTAAATGGAATGATTAGAAATGTCTTTATGTATGATTTTGGCAGTAAAAGCAGCTTTTATTTATAAAAATACCTCTTTCAAGGTAGGTAAAAGAAGAATGATTAAGGTGAATGCGAATGCAAAAAATATTGATTTCATGCCGAACGGTTTTTATTAGAAATGGTGTAATCTACCTGTTCTACTTGCTCATTCCTAATAAAAATTACGAATGATAGCAGAACACAAATAAAACGATAGAAAGAAATTTCGAATCTATTTCATAGCCAAAAAAGAGGTGTTGGTGAAGGGTTTTGAGGGCTTCATATATATTTTTACTCCAAACAATAAATTATCCTTATTTTGTAAAAATGAATTGGAAAAAGAACTACGGGCAGTACTTTTTAATCATTGCCAATATTGGGTTTTGGTTAGTGATGTATGTCGCTTGGTTTAGTATATATTGGGGAGATCAACCGATTAATCATCCCGAATTTAAAGGGGAACTAAAAGGGGGGAAGACCTATTATTTCCTAAGAGCTTTCGTACTTTCTTTTAGTGCGGTGACTGCTGCATTGGTCGTTATATACACGAACTGGTTTTGGTTAGTTAAGCATTATTTAGCCAAACAAAAATATTGGGAGTATGTCTGGCGATTAGCGGTATTACTTTTAGTGGTATCTATTTTTATGAGTTTTCATCCGATAACAGAAGGAACTTGGTTATTCTTAAAAAGTAAAGGGGAAATTCTTTGGAAAATACCAAATATATTGACCTTAATGTATGCCTTTTTCATGGTGACATTATTTACGACCCCCTTATATTTATCCTACAATTGGTTTCAGCAAAACGCTCAATTAGCCGATTTAAAAAACGAAAAATTAGAAACCGAATTATCCTTTTTAAAAAGTCAGATCAACCCTCATTTCTTTTTCAATACTTTAAATAATCTATATGCCTTGACGCTTGAAAATTCTAAGGCAGCACCAGCCGTTATCCTAAAACTATCAGATCTAATGCGGTATACAATTTATGACGGTCGTTCTGCTGCTGTTCCGATTGTGCAGGAAGTGAGTTTTATTGAAAATTATCTAGAACTACAAAAGATAAGATTGCATAAAAAATCGACGATCAATTTTCAAAAAGAAATCACCAATCTTAACTTGATGATCCCTCCATTATTATTTGTTATTTTTTTAGAAAATGCTTTTAAGCATGGAGTCGAAACGCTAAGAGATAATGCAATAGTTGATTTGCAATTAACTGAAAATGATGGAGTTATAAAATTTTATTGTCTAAATAATTACGATCATGAAGAAAGAAACACGGCAAAGGGCTTAGGATTAGAAAATATTAAAAGACGTTTAAAATTACTTTTTGAAGATCGGTATAAATTAGAAATTGTAGATCAAGAAAGTACTTATCGAGTATATCTAACGATTGACAATCAGTCCAATTGTTTAACAGCTAATCAATGAATTATTTAATCATCGACGACGAACCATTAGCACATCGAGTTATTGAAAAATATGCGGCAGAATTGTCTTGGTTGCAAAAAGTAGGAAATGCCTACGATGCCTTTGAGGGATTCGAGCAATTAAATACGGTCGAAGTAGATTTGATATTTTTGGACATCAATATGCCAAAATTAAAAGGCTTAGATTTTCTAAGAACCCTAGCCAATCCTCCTACAATAATTGTCACCTCCGCTTATCGAGAATATGCTTTAGAAGGGTACGAACTCAATGTCTGTGATTACCTATTAAAACCATTTAGTTTTGAACGATTTTTGACCGCTGTGAATAAAGCGGCAGCACTAAAAAGTAAGGAATCTAGCGTTGTTACAAAAGAGGTAATTGTGGAACAGGCTACCTCGAATATTGAAAAAATTTTTGTCAAAGGCGATAAGAAATATCATCAAATAGCACTTTCCGACATCTTGTATTTAGAAAGTTATGGCAGTTATGTTAAAATATATCTTGCGGACCAAATGATTCTGACCCATGAGACAACTACGCATTTCGAAAATATCCTACCTAAATCTTCCTTTTTGAGAATTCATAAATCCTATATAGTCTCCATCCAAAAAATTGAAACGGTCGAAGGAAACCGCTTAAAGATTGGTGAAAAGATTTTACCCATTGGAAATTTCTATAAAAAAGCCGTTAAAGTGTTAATTAAAGGCTAAAATTAGTGGTGTTAGTAGTTGTCTGACCCAAAAGATAATATATTGATAGCACTAGTGTTTGAAGCCTTAAACCATTGACAGTTTTTGTTAATTTTTTCCATTGATTATCAATGGGATAAGTCAACGGCATACGGTCAACTGTTTACTGCCGACTGCTAGAGGTGTTAAGAATAGGAACTAATACATCGTCAAATTATTTGAGTATTAGATAAAAATGTATCTTTGCATCTTCAATGAGTTGATCCCCCACTATCTAAAGATCTATTATTAACCTCCGAAGTTAGAAAACAAATACCAATAATAAATAAATTTAGCATGGAATTAAGACTATTGATTATTTGCCTATTTTTCGGGCTTTTTGCTTGCCAGTCAACTACCTTGAAAGAAAATTCTAAGATTGGACAATTAACGGCTGCATTAAATGCTAATCCGACTAAAGAAAATAGAGCTGCGCTAATTGCTGCTTACCAAGATACAATCAAAGCTAAACCTAATGATGCGACGACCAATGCACCGTTTTTTTCAAAAATAGCAGCATTGCATGTAGATAATAAAGAAGCGGTAGCAGCACTTCAAACGCTAATGCAAGGAATCCAGCAGTATCCTCAAGCTGAAGGAGTAGATGCTAAAGTTTGGATGTTAGCGGATATTTATCAACAACAAATCCAACAACCTCGTGTAGCAAATATTATCAAAAAGCTATACGCTCAAAAATTTGATAATGGCGCTCAAATTGCCGCAGCAAAAAAGGCCATGCAAGCAAATAAAACGGCGATCTCGGAAGATATTGTAGCCTTAGGAAGTAGCATGTATGATGAAAAGACGCATAAGGTAGATTTCCAAGCAGCGAATGATTATATCCGAGTTTGTGAATTATATGCCTTGTTAAAACCTAGTGACCCACAAAGTCCAGAATATTTGCATAAGGCAGGAGAAACAGCTAGAGCGGTTAGAGCTTTTCCAAAGGCAGTAGAAGTATATGATAGGATTTATACGAAGTATCCAAATTTTGATAAAGCGGCCCAAGCTTTATTCTTAAAAGCTTTTACTTATGATAATGATTTAGGAGATAAGGCAACTGCCAAGAATTTGTACGAAGAGTTTTTAAAGAAATTTCCAAACGATGATTTCGCTGATGATACGCAGTTTTTATTGAATAATTTAGGGAAGAATGACGAAGAGATCATCAAAGGGTTTAGTCAGAATTAGAGGTGAGAAGGTGAGAGTGTGAGAGGGTGAGATTGTCCACTTGTATGTTTACAATCTCACCTTCGTAAAATTATTCAATTTCAATCAATTTTTTATCAAAAGGGTCTAAAGCAGTGCCTTGCGCCTTCGCCTCTGCCTCAATATAATACTCAGAACTCACCCCTCTAAATTTCTTAGCTACTTTCACCAGTCCACTGAAAATCAAATTCTTATCCTCCAGTTCATCCATTTCAGATTTTGCCAATTCGAATGGAAGTGTAAAGTCGATTTCAATCGGCTGTTCGGGTTGAATAGCAATGGTTTGATTCAATACGATTTCTCCTAATTGATACTCATCCGTAATTTTTTCCTTTTTTCGACCTCTCGAAAATCGTTCAATCATTACCACTTTTATATAATCGACGCTCTGTTCATTCTTAGAGAATAAACGAATTTTACCTTTGACTAGGCCTTCACTTTCTAATGCTTTTTCAGGCAAAACTAACTCTAGTTTTACCCCTTCAATCCCCAGCCATTTTTTAACTTTTTTAAACATATAATCGTCGTTTTAAATTAGCATTTCTTTTTGGACGCAAATTCTAGGATAAGATAACACTTTTGCAGGAGTAATGAGTTGAAAATTATATAAACGTAGGGAAGAATAGGATGAATGGAGAACGAGAGAGGGAAAAAGTCCTTCCAGCCCGCAGCGGGCTGGAAGGACTAGGTCTTTAATAATGGTACTACGGTGAAAAGTATGGGTAATTCGAATATAGCACAACTCAGAGAGTTGTGTTACTTGTGCGACTCAAACGTAACACAACTTTCTGAGTTGTGCCAATCGTATAGTGAATTGTCAACCTACACTTTTCACCGTAGTGCCTTAATAATTAACAACTATGGAAACTTAGGAAACTTATCAAAATCTGGTTCCCGCTTTTCCAAAAAGGCGTTTCGACCTTCCGCTGCCTCATCTGTCATATAGCCCAAACGAGTAGCTTCACCAGCAAAGATTTGCTGACCAACCATTCCATCATCAATCATATTGAAGGCAAACTTGAGCATTTTAATGGCCATTGGACTTTTCTTTAATATTTCTTGCGCCCATTCGTAAGCCGTTTCTTCTAATTCATCGTGAGGAATAGCAGCATTCGCCATGCCCATATCGACTGCCTCTTGGGCAGAATAATTTTTACCTAAAAAGAAGATTTCTCTAGCTCGCTTTTGTCCAACTTGTCTAGCTAAATAAGCCGAACCATACCCTGCATCATAACTCGCAACATCAGCGTCTGTTTGCTTGAAAATAGCATGTTCCTTACTCGCAAGCGTCAAGTCGCAGACGACATGTAGGCTATGCCCACCACCAACTGCCCAACCAGGGACCACGGCTATAACAGGTTTATTCATAAAACGGATTAACCGTTGAACTTCTAATATATTCAATCTGCCGACACCGTCTCCACCTTCATAGCCAGACTTTCCTCTGACTCTTTGATCGCCACCAGAGCAAAATGCCCAACCACCATCTTTGGGTGAAGGACCTTCGCCAGATAGTAAAATAACGCCAACTTCTCGATCCTCTTTGGCACAATGAAAGGCGTCTAATAATTCAAAAACCGTATTCGGCCTAAAAGCATTTCTAACTTCTGGTCGATTGAAGGCAATTCTAATAACACCATTCCTTTTTTTGTAGGTAATGTCCTTATATTCTTTAGTGGTTTTCCACGCTTCGTTTAACATATTTATTAACTTTTTAAGAAGTCAGAAGTCAGACCATCCCGATAAACGCACGACTGCATCATGCTAACAGGTCGGAATTGTCAGAAGTCAGACGTTTATTAGAGAACAATTCATTATATAAGTACCAAACCAAAATTTTAGATATACATTATTTCGGTTTGGTACTTACTAAAATGGTCTAAACCCCAAAAAGTTTTTAGGATTTAGACCATTCTGTTTTCATATTACGATTTACCTCGCAACCCGCAACTCGCAACCCGCAACTAATCCGCCTTTCTAAACTGATAGCCAGAAAACTCTAGAATATTTAAGTATTTATTCATGTATTGATCGAATCTGTTGAGGTTTTCGCCTTCCAGTCCGCCTACAGGTTTAGCCGTAACCGCACGCTGGATATTAAATCTAGTATGCAAGCCATCTTTAGCATTTTGGTCTAATTTATTACGGAAACCAGTACCATGCTCTTTCAACATTCTTCCGAAATAAAGCACGCTATCATACCCTTTGAAAGCCTCTTTCGTCGGCGGCATTCCATATTTATTGTAGAACCCCTCTTTGAATGATTGAATGTCAAAGTCATCAGGATTCAAGTAAGATTCTGAGGAGATATGTACATTTAAAGATTCGTAAATTTCATAGCCGATCTGAGTGAAATTTTGCCATCTAGGTTGACCATAGACAACGATAGAGCGATTTTCCTTGACCAAATCCATTTTTCTAAGCATGGCATACACCGCACTTTGACTAGAAGAGGCTATGATAAAAGCAGTTGTTTCCAATTCGTTCATATATGGCTCAAAGTCAGTATCATCGAAGGATGGACTTGGATCATCTAAAACAACCATTGTGATAGAATCCGCATCGGTACTACCTTCAATAGCGTAGTGCGCTTCTAGGTAGTAATTCATCAACTGTCTTTCCTTGGCGTCATTTCTACCAAAAACAACGATTTGGCTTGGCTGAAATTTTTCTTTCACATGGGTCATGATTGCCTCTGCATGCGTCTTTTCGCTAGGATTTAGTTGGATAAAATATTCGTTATCGGTCGTTAAGTTTTGGTGTGGATAGAAGGGCGAAACAAAAGTTGTTTTATTTTGCTTGGCAAACCTTGCCATTGCTCCTGCCGTAGAATTTCGGAAAGTTCCTAATACTAGATGGGCACTTTGTACCTCATAATTATTGGTCAATTGAATAGTCGAACCTTCAGATGCGCGCGTATCTACCACGTTAACATTAAGGTTAACACCTTCTCCTGAAAGTACATCAAAAGCCATTTTTGCACCTTCATAAAAATTTAATGCAGGGATAGATCGTCGATCAATTTTATCTTCAACGGGATCATATTTGTCTGCCAAGAAGGGGAGGGCAAGCACCATATTGTATGATTCTAGATACTCTGTATTTTCATCATAATTAGCTCCACCATCATTTTGAGTAGCATCAGAAGTGATTGGCGGAATAGTAATATCCTCAGGAGCCTCTTGCCATTGAATGGTATCTAAGTCACCTGTAACATCCGTTACTACTTCGTATTCGCCTGTTTCTGGATTAAAGACTTGTTTGCCTTGGATTTCATCTAATTCCTCGTCATTGTCTTGACCAGTTTCCGTTTTAGGTTTAGTAGTTGTAGGGATTTTTTTGAAAGACTCACAAGAAGTAAACCCTACTAGTAAAACTAAAAGTATTAATGGAAATGTATGTTTATTTACCCAGCTTTTCATGTTCTTTATAATAGTTTTGAAATGATTGTTTGATTGGAAGATTGTATGATTGTATCGCTGCGCTTATTGAATGCTTGATTGCGTAACGCTTGCCAACAATCAAACAATTAGCGTAGCGACACAATCATACAATCCTTACAACCCCACTACTCCCATTCAATCGTTGCAGGTGGTTTAGTACTAATATCATAAACGACCCGATTAATTCCTCGAACATTATTGATAATCTCACTAGAAACCGTCCCTAAAAATTCGTAAGGTAATTTACTCCATTCTGCGGTCATACCATCCATCGAATTAACGGCCCTGAGGGCTACCGCTTGTTCGTAGGTACGTTCATCTCCCATTACACCGACCGATTGAACTGGCAACAAGATAACGCCTGCTTGCCAAACTTCATTATAAAGGTTGTGTTTTTTTAGGTTATTAATGAAAATAGCATCCGCCTCTTGTAAAAGGGTGACCTTTTCAGGAGTAATATCTCCTAAAATACGAATAGCCAGCCCAGGCCCTGGGAAAGGATGACGACCATTAATGGCGTCAGGAATCCCTAATTCACGGCCTACTTTCCGTACTTCATCCTTGAATAAACTACGAAGAGGCTCAATGATTTTTAAATTTAATAAATCAGGTAGACCACCAACATTATGGTGAGATTTAATCGTCACGGATGGTCCATGAACCGATACTGACTCAATGACATCTGGATAAATAGTTCCTTGTCCAAGCCATTCAATACCTTCTAATTTGTTAGCCTCAGATTCAAAAACTTCTATGAATACTCGACCGATTATCTTTCTTTTTTTCTCAGGGTCACTTTCTCCTTTCAATTCGTCCCAAAACCGCTTTTTCGCATCTACACCAATCACATTCAAGCCCATCCCATTGTAGGATTCAAGGACTTCCTCAAATTCATCTTTTCTCAAAAGTCCATTATCGACGAAAATACAAGTTAAGTTTTTACCAATCGCACGATTCAGTAATTCGGCGGCTACTGTCGAATCTACTCCACCAGATAAGCCCATGATAACCTTCTCGTCTCCAATTTTCTCTTTTAATTCGGCAATAGTCTGACCCACGAAAGAGGCAGGCGTCCAACTAGGCGTACAACCAGCGATATCTACCAAAAAGTTTTTAAGTAATTTTTTGCCATCAATACTATGGGTGACTTCAGGGTGGAATTGGATACAGTAAACAGGTTGGTCAAAGGTTTTATTCTCTGCTTTGAAAGCTGCGACAGGAATACTTTCTGTTCCTGCTAAGACTTTAAAGCCCTTTGGGATTTCAAAAATGGTATCTCCATGAGACATCCAAACTTGTGATCCTTTTTTGATACCTTTTAAAAAAGGATCTCTTTTGACCGTTCCTAAATTAGCTTTTCCATATTCTCGCTTTTCAGAACGTTGGACAGAGCCGCCCAATTTCTGAGCGATATACTGAGCGCCATAACAAACCCCTAAAACTGGTTTTTTACCAATCAATTTATCTAAATCAACTTGCAAAGCCTTCGGATCTGTCACAGAAAAAGGGCTACCAGATAAAATAACCGCCTTGTAGTCTGCTAATTCAGGAATCTTATTGTAAGGTACAATTTCGCTATAAATATTCAGCTCTCGAACCCTTCGAGCAATCAATTGTGTGTATTGGGAACCAAAATCAAGAATGAGAATTTTCTCGTGCATTATGTGGGAAAATTGAAAGGATTGCTAAATTGTTATAAATTACGGAGTCACTTCAAGTGCTAACGATACCCCACATCTTTTTTAGTCAAAATTTTGATAATATTTAGTACTAAAGTTGTTGATTTGTAGGAGGCATCTTCCCCGCTGGCGGTCCCGATAGCTATCGGGAGAGGGGTGGAATTTTGCTTAATTTTGTGTTTTTCCACCCTCCGACTCCTTTTGGCTCTACGTTTTTGTTCCCAACAAAAGCCATCCCAGAGCGGGAGAGAACCTCCTACAAACCCGCCTGAATGCTTGCGGGCAGGTTCTATACATTTTTACTAAAAAAGTAACTTTTTACTCTTAAAAAAAGATGTGGGGTATCAATAGCACTTCAAGTGACCCCGTAATTTTATTAGAGGATCACTTCGAGTGCCCTCTAATTTTACCGTGGAATTTGTCAGAGCTTCCTTTTTATTAAAAGTCTCCTAAAGTTTCAGGAAGCTGAGCCAAAGCAGTAGCCGTTTGTTCTGCGTTTGGTGCTTTACCGTGCCAAGCATGTGTATGCATCATGAAATCAACCCCTTGTCCCATTACCGTTTTCATGATAATAGCGACAGGTTTGCCGTTTCCTGCTAATTTTTTAGCTTTCTTAAGCCCTCTAACGGTTCTGCTCATACTACTACCGTCCATTGACATCACTTCCCAACCGAAGGCTTTAAACTTCTTTTTAAGGTCTCCTAAACCTAAAACTTCGTCTGTAGAACCGTCGATTTGTTGACCATTAAAATCA
>CALDTJ010000578.1 GCA_937924145.1 uncultured Saprospiraceae bacterium | reverse complement strand
AGCGACCGCAGTAGATTATACGTTCACAGGAACACCCAATGCAGTCGTAACTTATAATATAGATGGTGGCACAGCGACCACGATTACTTTAGACGGTACGGGTAATGCAACTTTAACAGCATCAAATACTGCAACTTCTACGGTAAATTTAGTAAGCGTAGAAAATAGCACAACCAATTGTAGTCAGCCAGTAAGTGGCAGCGCAACTGTAACTATTAATGATCTACCAACAGCAAGTGTCGCTGGTACAACCACAATCTGTTCGGGAGCAACCGCAGTAGATTATACGTTCACAGGAACACCCAATGCAGTCGTAACTTATAATATAGATGGTGGCACAGCGACTACAATTACTTTAGATGGTACTGGTAATGCAACTTTAACAGCATCAAATACTGCAACTTCTACTGTAAATTTAGTAAGTGTAGAACTTGGTAGTACGAGTTGTAGTCAGCCAGTAAGTGGCAGCGCAACTGTAACTATTAATCCGTTACCAACAGCAAGTATAGCGGTATCAGATACAACAGTTTGTAATGGAGGAATGGCAAGTATTATCATTAGTAATACACAAACTGGTGTAGATTATCAACTTAGAAATGATAGTGATGATTCTGCTTTTGGAATGTCTATGGCAGGAAATGGAGGAGATGTGACGTTCTCTATCTCTCCAGTTACAACAACCAATACCTTTAACGTATTGGCTACCTACGACGCTTCTACCTGTGAAGTAGAATTAACAGATAAAGCAGTCATCACCGTATTTGATTGTGATTTAGCTGATTTACCAGATGGAACTGCAGATACCTTAAAAGGAGATTATCAAACTTTGCTAGCCAATGGAGGGCCTGCCCACTATATAATTACTGGATTACATCTGGGCGATTTGGTTGATAATGAGTCAGATGGACAACCTGACGGCATGGCAAAAGGGGATGATGGTAATGTAATGAGTTTGGATGATGAAGATGGGGTGACTTTCTTTGGAAGTCTGAATATAGTTCCAGGCGGTATTATTCGATTACCAATAGACGTCACTAATACAACTGGTAGTGATGCACATTTAGAAGGATGGATAGATTGGAATGGCGATGGTAAATTTAGTGGAGCGGATGAAATGATAGTTGATATTACCGCAGGAGCAACTTTCCCTGAATATGTAACCGTGAATGTACCTGACGTAATTGCTGACAATGAAGATATCGGAGTTCGTTTTAGATTGAGTAATACCGATAATATGACACCGTATGGAATTGTCACTTCTGGTGAAGTTGAGGATTATATGATTCGAATTGATTGTGCTACGGGTGTATGTATTCCAATCAGTAGTACAATTAGAAGAGGTACTAGAGACTAAGACCTTCTTAAAAAATACAAGTAATATTCTCTATAATAGTATGGTGAGTCCCTGCCTTCTCTGGCAGGGACTTTACTTTTTTAATAAACTCATAATCTATTCCCAACGGAGAATTGAATGAACACTACGCTACTCGATTCGTTACTTTTTGACCACTGAAATACTCTACGAGATTTTGGATAGCCTCTTCAAACATATCTTCTCTAGCCTCTCGACAAGCCGTCCCAATATGTGGCGTTAGAATTACATTATCCAAGGTTAAAAATGCTTTTGGAATAGTTGGCTCTTGATCAAAAACATCTAGTCCAGCACCTGCAATTTTTTTATTTTGTAAAACTTCCAGTAAGACCTTTTCATCGACAACACTTCCTCTAGCAGTATTAATCAAAAAACTAGAAGGTTTTAAAAGTGCTAATTCTTGAGCACCAATCAAATGATGAGTAGAAGGAGTTAAGGGTGTATGAAGAGATAAAACATCTACCCTTTTTAACAAATCATGTAATGGCAGATATGCTGCTTGATATGTTTTTTCTATTTCAGGATTTAGTTGCGTCCTTTGATAGTAAACTATTTTCATATCAAAAGCTAAAGCTCTTTTAGCAACTGCTTTTCCAATCCTACCCATTCCTAAGATCCCTAAAGTTTTTCCTTTTAAGGAAACAGATGGCAATTGCGAATTGTACCAAGAGTTAGTAGTTTCAGTCCGTGCAGCGCGATCACTTACTGCTATTCTTCGGCAGATACTCAGTATTAACCCAAGGGCTAGATCAGCCGTTGGTGCAGTAACTGCATGTGGAGTATTGGCAACGACAATTTGATTAGCTTTCGCAAAATCAATATCAATCTTATCATACCCAACGCCGTAGTTGCTAATTATTTTTAGCTTTTTAGCTCTTTTTAATAAAGGCGCATCTATTTTTTTGATAGGCCCTAACAGTAACAGCCCTTCATAGTCTTCGATTCTTTCCAATAATTCTTCGTAAACATCTTTTTTGCCTGAGACACAATCTGCGGAGATGTGTTGATTAATGGCTGTTAGTTTTTTTTCGCCAATAGGTAGAGATAGTAATACTTTATTCATTTATTCGAGTTGCGAGTTATGGGTTGCAAGTTTGTTGCGAAAACTCGCAATCCGTAACTCGCAACTGGATATAATTTAAAATCACTCAAAAATAGTAGTTTAAGCACAAAACCCGTTAATTTTGCGCATTCAATAATAAACCAATATGTCAAGCATAGATATTCAAACCACTCAAAACGTAATAATAACCTACGAACTAGCTAGTTTAAAGGATCGTTTTATAGCTGCTTTGATAGATTTAGGGATTATTATTTTAATAAACATTGGCATTATTTACTTGGCTTATTTAGTGGTCGGAGAGCTTTTTGGGGAAGATGGATCATTGATGATGATTGTCCAATTTATTCCGATAGTGACTTATATGGGATACCATTTGATTTCAGAAATTATCGCTAATGGCCAATCGTGGGGAAAAAAAGGACTCGGATTAAAAGTAATCCGATTAGATGGAGAAGAGGCAGGACTGAGTGACTATTTATTGAGGTCTATATTTCATATCATTGATACGATTTTTTCGGCAGGTATTGTGGCAATCTTAGGGATTTCGGCTTCGCAACACAAACAGCGATTGGGGGATATGACTGCCAATACGACCGTGATTAAATTAAACCCGACGAATCAAGTAGGCTTAGCAGATGTACTGAAAATTAGCACCATCAAAGAGTATGAGCCAGTTTATCAAGAGATCAAGCATTTTAATGAGGAAGATATTTTACTGGTAAAAAGTGCTTTAACTCGTCATAAGCAGTATCCAAATAAAGCTCATAAAGAGGCGATTGTTATGATGGCGAATCGTTTTAGTGAACTATTGGAATTAGCTGAAACACCAAAAGACAAAATTCATTTTTTAGAAACGATATTAAAAGATTATGTGGTGCTTACGAGGTAAGTTACTCATGATTTATCACTTATAATTTAGCGGGTTGTGTAGAAATTCTTGTTCTAAATAAATTATAATTTGTAATCAAATATTTTAGTAAAGACCAGTCCGTTCCAGTCTGGCGGGTTGCTTGATTGTTGAATTGTTCTTGTAACACTTTGTCATACAACAATTTAACAATCAAACAATTTTAACAATCACTAACAAGGTTTTCCTTAGGTTACAAAGATGATTTTTTATAGATAAAGGCTTTATACCAAAATCTGATAATTCATTACTACAAATAAATGGGCAGACGTAGAAGTAAAAGACCGTTTTTAGTTGAAAAATTAGAAATCACAGAATTGGCAGATAAAGGAAAAGGGTTTGGTAAAGACGCTGAGGGGAGAGCAATTTTTGTGGAAGATGCTGCCCCTGGAGATATCGTAGACGTTTTAGCCAAGCGAAAAAAGAAATCCATTTTCCTCGGTACGATTCAGAAATTTCATAAACGGTCAGCGAATAGAGTAGAGCCAGTTTGTAATCATTTTGATCTTTGTGGTGGTTGTAAATTGCAGCACGTTTCTTACGAAGAACAACTGGCTTTCAAAGAAAATGACGTAAAAAATGTAATCCAAAGAATAGGGAAAGTAGAAGTAAAAGAGATGCTCCCTATCCTACCTTGCAAACATGAAATTTTTTATAGAAATAAATTAGAGTTTTCCTTTTCTAGCAAGCGATGGTTGACCAGAGAAGAGATAGATAGTGGGATTCCGAATACGGCACAAGTCTTAGGATTCCATCCAGGCGGTGCTTTCGATAAAGTAATTGATATTGAAAAATGTTATTTACAATATGAGCCTTCTAATTTTATTAGGAATACAGTTAGAACAATTGCCATAGAGCAAGATTTAGAATTTTTTGATGCTCGTACGAACGTAGGTTTTTTACGACAACTCATGTTGCGGATTACCACTTTAGGTGAAATTATGCTGGTCCTATGTGTACACAAAAATGACCAAGATAAGATCCAAGGTATCCTAGATGAAATCATCAAAAGAATTCCTTCTTTAACCTCCGTTTATTACTGTATCAATACAAAGACCAATGACTTTATGTATGATTTGGACATGGAGTTATATCATGGACAGTCTTATGTAGAAGACCGATTGGGCGACGTGACCTTTCAAATTGGACCAAAGTCATTTTTTCAAACGAATACCAAGCAAGCAGAGGAATTATATCAAACAATTGTCGATTTTGCAGAGTTTGATGGTACTGAAAATGTCTACGATCTTTATACGGGGATTGGAAGTATTGCGCTATTTATCGCAAAATACTGTAAGCAAGTAGTCGGTATAGAAGAAATTGAGCTAGCGATCAAAGACGCTAAAGAAAATGCAACTAGAAATAAAATTGACAATACGACTTTCTACGCAGGAGATGTCAAAAATATCTTAACACCAGATTTTGCTAAAAAGCATGGCAAGCCAGATATTTTAATCACCGATCCACCACGTTCGGGAATGCATCCAAAAGTAGTGAAAATGCTATTAGAATTAGCTGCACCCAAATTAATTTATGTGAGTTGCAAGCCATCTACGCAAGCTAGAGATTTCCAAATTTTGTCAGAGAAATACGAGGTCGTGAAGTGTAGACCAGTAGATATGTTTCCGCATACGCACCACATCGAGAATGTAGCCTTATTAAAATTGAAGAAATAGAACACTGCATTCTCAGAAGTCAGATTCTAAACACAATCTGACTTCTGACAACAGCCTTATTTCTCACAATCATCGAAGATGATATTCTCACTTCTCACCTCTCACCTCTTAAATACAAGGCATCTTCCCCACTCGACGACCGTGTCGCCCACCTTCGAATTCTGTAGTAATAAAAGTAGAGACCATATCTAAAGCCATAGATTCGCTAATAAAACGAACAGGAAGACTAATGATGTTGGCGTCATTATGAGAACGAGCCAATTCTGCAATTTCTTTTTGCCAGCACAAAGCTGCTCGAATCCCCTGATGTTTATTAGCAGTGATAGAAACACCATTTCCACTACCACATAATAGAATACCCAAGTCCGCCTCACCGCTTTCTACGCTAGTCGCCGTAGGATGGGCAAAATCAGGATAATCTACAGAATCAGGAGAATGAGTACCAAAATCAAGGACGGTATACCCTTCTTTATCTAATAAGGAAACAATAGCGGCTTTGTAAGGATAGCCTGCATGGTCGCAGCCAATGGCGATTTTCTTAACTTTCATGTTTGTCTGATTAGTGACTAGTAATTAGTGATTGGCTAGGTCAACAAATCACTAGTTACCAATCACCATCACTTCTTTTTCAAAATATAAATAGGAGAAGTACTTCTAGAAGGATTCATATAACTCACTAAAAGAGATACTAATCCAATTACGCCGCCAAAGATAAGCGATAATTTGCTAGCTTGGTATTTTTCACTCAATAAGGAGTTATAAAAAGGGTCTAATGGCAGTCTTTTTTGAGCGATGACCTTAAAGCCATTTTTATCTGCTAATCGAGCGACAGTAGCAGGAGAGAAATGCCAAAGGTGTCTTGGCACATCATAGGCAGCCCAATGTTTCCCATAATGTTGAGCATCATACGATTTATGATTAGGAACCGCTATTAATACCACTCCGTTATCATTTAATTGTCGATACATACTTTGCATGTAGCCGTCCATGTCATGAAGATGCTCCAAAACATGCCAAAGGGTGATAACATCTACTTTTTCAGTTAGTTTTTGCTCTAAAAGCGTTTCTGGAGGGTTTACCTTTATTTTAAAATTCTTTAAAGTAGCGGCTCTTGCGTCTGAATCAATTTCTACCCCAACTACTTTAAAACCATTTTCTTGCATGTGGTTCAAGAAGTATCCCGTTCCACTACCAATATCTAATAAGCGTTTTCCTGTGGTTAAGTTTTGTACCAATTTTCGTTTTTTCTTTAGCATCAAGTCTCTTGCTGCATGGTACAGTCTATTAACAAGGCCTTCCTTCGTATCACTATGTGAAATGTAAACATCACTCTTATAATAGGGAGCGATAGCATCCGGTGCAGGAGCATTTTGAGTAAAATGAAAGTCACAATCTGGACAAACATAAATCTCAAAAGGATCTCTTGAAATAGAATAATCTTCCGTTGCTAAGGTCAGTCCAATTTTTTTGGAATTACAAAGTGGACAAGTATCGTAGTGTATAGTTTTATTAGAAGTATTATTTTCAGTCTGTACCATCTAAGTAGGCTTTAAGAATTAATGTTAGGAACATGAGCAAAATAAGTAAAAAAAACCTCAAATTATTATAAGCTATGCTTACACGTTCCTTAAGTTATTCGATAAGTACCAAGTAAAGTTACATTTGATTTTTTCAGTAGCCGCTAAAATTATTTTATTATTTTTTTTTATTGAAAAATAGCTAAGTCAAATAGGAGAAATAGCCGACTCCAAAGTTGTAGGAATAAGCAGGGAATATAGATCTGACTAAGGAAGAAATTGATTACCAATTGGTTATCAGCCTTATATTTTATTGGGGTTGTCGTTATAGAATAGGGTGTAGAGAAGGTTACAAGAAAAGAACGATATGTCATATTTTTTCCAATACTAATAATTTTTTAATATTTTATTTTTTTTACATATAAAAGTTATATCTTTGTATTAACCATAAGAAAATATAAGATCTTTCGTTTCTCATAGTATGGGTAGCCCTTAAGGGCTGCCTTTTACTTTTTACCCCCAGTATTTATACCTCTTACCGATTCCTTTATTATTTTTGCACTAAAATAAGAAACTCAAAAATTAATACATAATTGTAGACTATAGCCTAAATGTAAAAGTTATTCTTTAGTCGTTTTAAATCAAAAAGTCAATTAGTTGATTTTTTGTAATTTTAGTCAATGAATAAGAAAAAGATATTCAATGATCCTGTATATGGGTTTATAAATATTCCATATAACATTATTTTTGATTTAATAGAACACCCCTATTTTCAGCGGTTAAGACGAATTAAACAATTAGGTTCAACAGACCACGTTTACCCTGGTGCATTGCATACACGTTTTCACCACGCGCTAGGAGCGATGTACTTGATGACTCAAGCAATAGAAGTATTGCGATCTAAAGGCGTCAAAATCTCTAAGAAAGAGGCAAAAGCAGTATCTATTGCTATTTTGCTACATGATATCGGACATGGACCATTTTCGCATGCCTTAGAGCATACATTGGTCAATATACACCATGAAGAAATTTCTCTTTTTTTCATGGAAGAATTGAATAAAGAGTTCAAAGGGAAATTGTCTTTGGCAATTAAGATTTTTAAGAACGAATATTCAAAGAAATTTTTACACCAATTGGTTTCTGGTCAATTGGATATGGATCGGATGGATTACTTGACGAGAGATAGTTTTTTTACAGGCGTAATAGAGGGCATGATCGGGTATGACCGGATCATAAAAATGCTTTCGGTTAAAGACGGCAACTTGGTTGTGGATAGTAAAGGCGTTTACTCAATAGAGAAGTTTTTGATAGCTAGAAAGCTAATGTATTGGCAGGTTTATTTGCACAAAACGGTGGTTGCTTCGGAGCAAATGCTCGTAAAAGTCCTTAAAAGGGCTAAAGAGTTAGCGGATATGAAAAAAAAATTGGATATATCAGAAAATCTAGCTTATTTTTTTTATCATTGTCCAACCAAGCCTTTCAAGAAAAAAGAACAAAAAGAAATCTTACAAAACTTCGCCTTATTAGATGATTTTGACATCTATTCGGCTTTAAAAAGTTTTATGAATTCAGATGATTTCTTTCTTGCTTATCTCTCCAAGTCTTTATTAAATAGAAATTTATTTAAGATAGAGTTCAGCAATGAACCATTTGACAGTGACTATCTAGAAAAAATACGTCTGAAAATTATCAATAAGTTTCCTGTTGATAGGCAATCTGCAGAACAATTGATGATCAGTGGTAAGGAATCGAATAATGTATATACGACCTCTAAAGAAGAGATTTTAATCAATTTCAAAGATGGTCGAGTATTGCCAATGTCGGAGATTAGCGATTTTGGCATTCAAACTATAAATATTACCAAGTATTATTTATGTTATCCGAAAAATATATTCTAAATTTGCGCCTCTAATGGTAACACTTTGGTAATCAACATTGTAAAATATATTGTATATTAATTATTTAATTATAAAACACTCATTAATTTTATTAACAAAACTGGCATTTCAATTATGAAAAAATTAAGTTTTTTACTTACTACGGTATTTATGCTAGGTTTTATCACGTTGTCCGCTCAACCTAGTGATAGCGATCCTGTTGGAAGAGAACCAGGGAAGTGCTATGCTAAGTGTCTGATCGGTGACGAGTACGAAACCGTAACTGAACAAATCGAAACCAAGGCTGCATCAAAAAGAGTTGAAGTAGTGCCTGCTCAATATGAAACAGTAACTGAGCAAGTTGAAAAGCAAGCTGCTGCAAGCAGATTAATTGCTGTTCCTGCAAAGTATGAAACTCAGACAGAAAGAGTAATGGTAAAGGAAGAATCTAAGCGATTAGTTTATGTTCCTGCTGAATACGAAACTGTATCAGAGCAAGTATTAGTAGAAGAAGCATCTAAGAGATTAGTAGCTGTACCTGCAACTTACGAAACTGTAACAGAACAAGTATTAGCAGAAGAGGCATCTAAAAGAATCGTGACTGTACCTGCAACTTACGAAACTGTAACTGAGCAAGTATTGGCAAAGGAAGCTACTAAGCGTTTGATCGCTGTACCAGCAACTTACGAAACTGTAACTGAGCAAGTATTAGTAAAGGCAGAATCTAAGCGTATGATCGCTATTCCTGCTGCTTACGAAACTATGACTGAGCAAGTTGTTTCTAAGGAAGCGTCTACACGTATCGACAGAGTACCTGCACAATACGAAACAATGACTGAAAGAGTTGAGGTTTCTCCTGCATCTACAAAGTGGGTTAAGCGTAAGGCAGACAAGAACTGTTTATCTGCAGATCCTAACGATTGTTTAGTATGGTGTTTAGTAGAAGTTCCTGCTGAATACAAGACCGTAACTAAGCGTGTAAGAAAAGGATGTGCTGCTGGATACACTGACAGTGGTGAAGATTGTATCAAGGAAACTCCGGTTCCTGCTGAGTACAAGACAATGACAAAGAGAGTATTAAAGACTCCTGCGTCTACAAGAGAGGAAGTAATTCCTGCTGAGTACAAGACTGTAACTAAGCGAGTATTGAAAACTCCAGCAACTACAAGAGAGGAAACTATTCCTGCTGAGTACAAGACTGTAACTAAGAAAGTAGTAAAGACTCCTGCTTCTACAAGAGAGGAAACTATTCCTGCTAAGTATACTACAGTAACTAAGAAGGTAGTAAAGACTCCTGCAACTACAAGAGAGGAAGTAATTCCTGCTGAGTACGCAACTATCACTAAGCAAGTTGTAGCATCTCCTGCTTCTACAAGAGAGGAGGCAATTCCTGCTGAATATGCAACTGCATCTAAGCGAGTATTGAAGTCTGCGGCATCAACTCGTGAAGTTCAAATTCCTGCTGAATATACTACTGTTACAAAGCGTAACTTAGTAAAGAAGGGTGGATTCACTGAATGGAGAGAGGTGGTATGTAACTACAAAGTTACTACATCAGTAAACCGTCAGATCCAAATCGCTCTTAGAGACAGAGGATATAACCCAGGTCCTATTGATAACGTTATCGGAACTCAAACTAAAGCTGCTTTAGTTAAATTCCAGAAAGATAACGGTTTACCAATTGGTAGCTTGGATGTTGAAACTATGAAGGCATTAGGCGTACAGTACTAATCAATAGTAGTTTATAACACATAAAAAATCCCTGTATCGTTCTTCGGTACAGGGATTTTTTTTGCGCTAATTTATGGTTTTATAGGAATAAAGTTTCATGTAAGGGTTATCCTTATAATTATCGAATGCTTAATTCTCTAGTAATTATTGCTTTGTAAACAATGCTTTGATTAAAAAACACAAAGTGGTTTAAATCGGTGAGCCGAATAAACAATATGCCAGGGGTTGTGTAGAAAGTCAAAAAATATGTAAAATATTCGAATATTTTACATATTTAAAATCATAATAATCAACGATAAACATTTTATTAAAAATAATAATTTATTGATAAAATCGACTTTTTACACAACCCCAACTTAACTCGCTCATATTCAACCACTTCGTGGTTTTGGGAAGAGAGAATTATTCTCTGCCCCCGAATTTCATTCGGGGCTATTCACGTTCAACCTCTTCGTGGTTTACATTAAAAATTAAATACTTAAACTTTGTTTCCAAAGCACTATTAAGCTGAAACTATTTTATTCCTACCTAAATATCACTATTTTTGCGACTTTGTATAGAAACGCCAACATTATGGGGTGTTTTTATGTATAATAATAATACTATTCCTGATAGCTAAAAAAGGAATAATATTGAATATAAATTTTATCAATCCTGTTTAAACTAACACTTATCAATTATGAGTAAAGTAACCGTTGTAGGAGCTGGAAATGTGGGCGCTACTGTGGCTAACGTACTAGCGCACAAAGACATCGTTAAAGAAGTAGTTTTATTAGATATTAAGGGAGATATGGCTCGTGGAAAAGCTTTAGATAGCTGGCAACAAGCACCTATTGATTACTACAGTACCTCTTTGGTAGGTACAGAAGATTATGCAGACACTGCTAACTCTGATATTGTAGTCATTACGGCTGGAATTCCTCGTCGTCCAGGAATGAGTAGAGATGACTTAATTTCTACAAATGCTAAGATTGTAACTTCTGTAACGAAGTCGATCATGAAGCACTCTAAAAATCCGATCATCATTATCGTTTCTAATCCTTTAGACGTAATGACTTATGCTGCACACAAGGCATCAGGCTTGAGTGACAAGCGAGTATTCGGAATGGCAGGTATTTTAGATACGGCTAGATATAGAGCATTTTTAGCTACAGAGTTGAACGTATCTCCAAAAGATTTACAAGCAGTCTTAATGGGTGGTCACGGTGACACGATGGTTCCTTTACCAAGGTACACTACGGTTGCAGGGATTCCAGTAACAGAGATGATTGATAAAGATAAGCTAAAAGCAATCGTAAATAGAACGAAGAAAGGTGGAGGAGAATTAGTGAAATTAATGGGTACTTCTGCTTGGTATGCACCAGGTGCTGCTGCTGCTCAGATGGTAGAGGCAATCGTGAAAAACGAAAATCGTATCTTCCCTTGTTGTGCAAGATTGAACGGAGAATATGGCTTAAAAGACATGTTCTTAGGAGTACCAGTAAAATTAGGTGCTAACGGTATCGAAGAAGTTTTAGAACTGAAATTAAATAAATCAGAAACTAAATTATTACACAAATCAGCGGATCACGTAACTGCAGTTATGGAAGTATTCAACAAGATGGGTGTAGCATAAGTTATATTTGAATTAGCAGGAGATTCTTTTTTAGGGGACTTGGAAAAATATAATGTACCCAAACCTGCCCGCAAGCGGAGCAGGTTTAGGTACATTATTTATTTCCAACTCCCTAGAGTCTTCTGCTTTTCTTATTTTTAGAAAATTATCATCTCGATAGGTCCATATTTTTCTTCTAAAGATTAAAAATACTCTTCTAAAAAGTCGTCCGACTTAACAAATACCTAGAATTTCTAACAAACAGGTCTAGTCCACTCTAAAAGTTTTTCTTTTTTCTTATCTTCATGCCCAGATATACATTTATTACTATGAGAAATAGTTTGTTGTAGGTCTCCCCTCTCAACAACAATCCAAAGCATTTAGCATATTTCTGCTAAATTCGCGTTTTACCCTTTCACTATTTCTTCGTTTTAATATAAGTACGTGGACACAATTATCTTCTATTTTATGACGGGATCTTTTTAATTTATTCATGTTATTATGCGTCTATTATTCTAGAAATGGATGATACAACGGCTCTATAGCCGAATAATAACGATCAATACATCTAATAACCAAATAATAAAAATGACTATAAAATTTTGTGGAGCAGCTCAAGAAGTAACTGGTAGTGCGCATTTGATTACGCTAGACAGTGGCTATCAAATCTTATTAGATTGTGGCTTATATCAAGGGCGAAACAAAGACATGGCTAGGTTCAATGAAACGTGGTATTTTGATCCTAAACAAGTAGATTGTATGATTCTATCTCATGCACATATTGATCATAGTGGTCGAATTCCTAAATTGGTGAAAGATGGATTCAAAGGTTGTATACATAGTACGCACGCTACGAGAAGTCTTTGTGCCATCATGCTATTAGATAGTGCAAAGATCCAAGAGCGAGATGCAGAATATCATAATAAGCGATTAAAGAAAAAGAAAAAAAGTAAGCAAAAACCTAAAAAGCCACTTTATGTCAGTAAAGACGTAACGGACGCCATGAATCTATTCGCAGGTTATGGATATGAGAGATGGTTTAAAATTAGTGAAGAGGTAGAAGTATTTTTTAGAGATGCAGGGCATATTTTAGGTAGTGCCAGTGTGACCCTTAGAATCACTGATAAAAATGGGAAGCAAACAATGGTTGGTTTTTCAGGGGATATTGGCCGACCGAATCGACCAATTTTACGAGATCCGCTACCGATGCCAGAAGTGGATTATTTGATCTGTGAGTCTACTTATGGAGATAAAGATCATGGTGGCAAACCAGGAGAAGATGAGAAATTCCTAAGAATTATCAAGGAAACTTGTATAGAGAAGAAAGGGAAACTAATTATTCCAGCTTTCTCTATTGGTAGGACTCAAGAGATTGTATACATGCTTGACCAAATGGAATCGGCAGGTGCCTTACCAAAAATTCCAGTTTATGTCGATAGTCCATTGGCAGTAAATGCTACGACTGTTTTTGGTGCTCACCCAGAATGTTACGACAATGAGCTACACGAGTATATGTTATTGGATGATAACCCATTTGGTTTCAATGATTTGACGTATGTAAAAGACGTATCGCTATCCAAGCAACTCAATTATTCACACGAACCATGTATCATTATCAGTTCTTCTGGAATGATGAATGCAGGACGGGTTCGACACCATTTGGCCAATAATATTGAAAATAAAAAGAATACTTTTTTAATTGTTGGTTATTGTTCGCCAAATACTCCAGGAGGAATGCTGAAAAATGGGATTGAGTCGATTAAACTATATGGAGAGCGAAAGATGGTGGTAGCAGATATAGAAACGATGGATTCTTTTTCGGCTCATGCAGATAGAACTGAGATCATGGATTTTATTGATAATCAGAAAAAAGGCTTGAAAAAGCTATTTTTGGTACATGGAGAAAAAGATACACAAGAGAAATTTGTAACCACTTTAAACGAAAATGGATATCCAGATGTGATGATTCCAAAATTAGGACAAGAAGTAGAATTAAAATAAGTAATAATATTTCTACGCTTTAATAGCCCTTCCAGAACTTAAGGTTTTGGAAGGGCTATTTTTATGTACAACTAAATTTATGCATTAGGCAGGACGACCTCAAAAGTAGTTCCACGATTTAAAAAACTTTGCACGCGTATAGTCCCTTTATTCAATTCTACCAAAGTACTTACTAAAGAAAGACCAATGCCTGATCCTTTTTCTCCGTTAGTTCCACGAGTACTATGATTTTTTTCGTTTCGGAATAATTGTTTAGCTTTTTCTTCTGGCATTCCAATACCAGTATCTGAAACTTTTAGCAGCACTCCTTTCATGACTTTTTGAGTGCTTAGGAT
>CALDTJ010000577.1 GCA_937924145.1 uncultured Saprospiraceae bacterium | reverse complement strand
AATATTTCCATCTTAATTCTTCAAGTACTATTCCTATTACATCGAAAGGATAGAGATGCCATTATTGAAAGAATGGAGGCACTAAAACAGTATTCTTACCGCTATCTTATCAAAGACGAAACGTTAAGAAGCAACTGTTTTATTAAGATGCTATCAAAAATGGTAAAAGTGAATTTTCATAAAAATGCAACGCTGCGTACGACCAAACGATTATACGATAGATTGGCAGAAACACCTAGTGCCACCAAAGGGCACAGTCAGTTTGTAGAAATCGTCCCTTATGAAATTCTTTGGGACATCGTTATTAGTAAACTGGTCAATCGGGCCATGTGATTACAGGATGACCGACCGATCCCGTAGGGTGAATGTTCGGGGAACATTCAAGGGAGAGAACCGCAAAGCGGGCGGGAAGGCTAGGTCGTACTAATAATACATTCAAAACAGGTCGTGGACTTAGACGTTGAACCACTGCCTACTGCTTACTGCCTACTGTGCTACTCCTTCCCACTCCTAGCCGCCTTAACTCTCGCCACAAACTTCCTAGCAGTACCAGGGTTGATAGGTTGAATCTCATAATTTTCCCCATCCTTCATTTTAATAATCGTTTCCTTTTTCTTTAGGCCAGTCACCGCGTCATTGTATCTAGTATTATTAGAAACCGTGCTTAAGATGCCACCTTTGTAGGCAAAATAGTAGAAATATTCACTTGGTGACTTAATATAGATATATGCTCGATCATCTCCATTCGAAGGCATTCTGAATTCGACGTAACAAGTAAGGGTTTTATTAATAGGTTCGGCGCCAATAGCCCCTAAACCGATTTTGTCCTTTCTTGAAATAAAAGATTGGTAATCAGGATCCCACTTCATTGGTAAATCACTAAAAAAGAAAGTGTGGTGTTTGTATTTTTTCGGGAAGAATAGAGTTCTATTGGACATGATATTCTTAGTCTCCTCAAAAACTGTTTCGTTGGTAATGAATTCAGAAAGTGCCTTAGTATAAAAATCAAGCTTACTAGAATAAGCAATATCTGGTGCATCAAAACTACTAGAAATGATATCTGTAGCCATGATTCGCAAGAGGGCATCGGGGATAATAATATCCACACCAGCCATCAAATCTACTAATACAGGCGCATCAAAAGTAGTGGAATCTTGTTCGTTCGGAAAAGAAGAAGTAATCGTACCAGCAGACTTAACACTAATATACTTTAAGCCATCTCCGATATTAATCGGTCCTTCCCCTGCTAATTTTCCAGTTTTATTAGAAAAACTCAATTTAGTCCCTCTGATTTGATTTTCGATAACTTTTATGGAATCACCAAAAATAAATTCATCTTTTTCTTCATCAAATTTGAATACCCCAGTAACAGGTAAAATCGGTCGATCTTTTCTAAAAAATAAAGGCATCATCGTCCGACCATAAACCCTAGTATTTTCCTTGCTCAAGAAAAAACCAGTTCTCAATTGCTCCCCTTCATAGTTTTTAGGAACATCGTAGGCAATCGTCAAATCTGTTTTATCTCCCTCACTATTAATCGTAAACCACTGCGGGTCTGGCATGAGCGGAGCATCGAACTTTGCAAATCCATCAAATTTTAAGTTTCTAGAAGAGGCAAAAAGGGCAATGTCTCCTCTAAACTGTGTCTTATTATCTATATAAAAATCATCTTCCTCTTTGATCGTTCCTTTTGCTCTAGTTTCCGTATTTTTTTCACTTTTTTTACCCTTACCGATTCTTGTACCATAAATATTTTCAAAGTAGATTTCTTGGTTTCTATCTCCGATGTTATACTCATAATACCCGGTCGCTTTATACTCTTTTCGACCATCAATATTGACTGTTACTTTATTAATAACGTGATTTTGATTAAGGGTATCTGCTATGATTTTAGCATTGGTCAACTCTTCCATCTTCCCACCTGCTAGTACATTAATATCTCCAGTTTCAGGATAAATAAAAGCATCAGCAGAGCGAATAGCTTCTACCCCACCAATCTCTAATCTACTAGTTTTCAAATCGTATCGAGCCGTTTTACCAGGAAAAGCCAATGAATCCTTGTCTGCATGCGTAGATATAAATTGAGCAAACTGATCTGGTTTAGCTTTGAAGGTAATAGTCTGTTTTTCCATGTCCCAATCGAATTCATCCATCGTAGTGACATATTCGTTATAAGGCAAGAACGTCTCTCCTATATCTGCATTCGATTTAAAATTTCCGAATTGTTTATCGAAGTCGGCATAGCCCCTCAGATTTGAAGTCTCCAATGCTAAAGCGTCTGCCTCCAATGCCTTAATCTTAACGTTCATAGTATCAGACCTAGCAGAAAAAGCACCAAAAGAAAAATCTAAAGAATACATACTCGCTTTCTCCCAATTCAGCAAACCACTTCCTTTTAGTCCAGAAGGCGTCAAAGTCCCCAATCCAGAAAACTTGTAATCTCCTTCTTTATATAAATCAAATGGCTCTTTTTTAGTCCTTACTTGCATACTATCCACATACGGCTTCCAGTTAATGGTCACATCTAATCCAACCGCCTGAGGAATCTCCTTACTACGATCCTCCGCTAAATCAAATCGTTCGGCAGTAGCAGTCATTTCTTTGGGGCGGAAAAGAATATCTTCTGAATCCACCACAGCTCCTAAGTAAGTCAATCGACCTTCTCCCTTGAAACCCGCATTACTTAAATCTACTGATCCTTTAAAGTTTCCTCGATTTTTATAAGTTGGAAAACCAGCATCGGGTGTCTGTGTTAAAAATCCGAGAGATTGATCTTCTTTCAGTACCAGCGTTTCTTCGAATTCTGGAAAAATATCAGCGGAAATCATGTTTCCTTTAAAATGAAGATCATCTTTCGTAAAATTATCTAAACTATTAAAACTAAAAGGTTCTAATTTGAAAAAGAAGGAGTCTCTTTTGTAGAGCGTATCTCTATCATAATAAACGTAGGAATCACCTTTACTTTGAAAGGATGGAAAAATTGGAATATCCTCTTTCCCAGATTTATTTGAGGGTGCATCTATCAATAAAACACCCGTTAAATATTCAATATCACTATCAATTGCTCGTGCTACAGCATTGCCCGATTTGTCTAAAGTATCAGAAGGAACAAACAGATTGAAGAACCGAACCGAATCCATTTCTACATTGAATTTATCATAATTGAAACTGAAATCCTTTCCTTCAAAAATACTATAAGCAGCAAATAATTTACCATCAAAATCCATGTCTCGATTCTTCTTTAACATCATTGCCTTACTTCGTGGAACGGCTGCTACTTTTTGCTTATTACTCAATTCAATATTCTTCACCCCGTTCATCACCATATCTTTACTACTCAAGTCGATAATTGCATTGGCATCATTTGATTGAGAGGTTATTTTTAGGTAATCAAAATCAACTTTTTGACGACTGGCATCCGCATAATGAAAGACCTTATCTTTTACCTCAATCATCTCCGTATCTTTATCAAAATTGATAAATCCTTTGGAAACCATATCATATAAAAGCGGTTCAATACTCTTAATGTTGAATCGTGGATTCATCCGCTTTGCAAAAGCATCCGCATCCAACACATTAGACCCTTCCATATCTGCAAAAATCTTCAAAGTAGAGATAGGATTCTGAGAACCAATACTTTGCATCCTTCGATAAACTTGTGGAGAAAAGTATTTTAAAGATTCAAAAGAAATATTCTGGTTGGCACTTTTACCTACTGCCACAGCTTGTCCACCTACTGTTACAGAATCCTGATCTACGTACCAAGTAAGTTTATCAGAATCCATATTTAGCTGATGAAAGGAGGTAAAAAATGGGTTGCGATCACTTCCTCTTTCTCCTCTCGTAAAAGATACCACCCTATCAACAATATCAAATCGTAAATTGACCGAAGGATGAACAATAGAATCATTGCCAGAATACAGACTAACGGCTACACCTGCGCCTGTAATCAATTCTCCTTTTTTTATGGTAAATAACTCGGAAGTTGCTGAAAAAATCAGTTCTTCTTTTTCGTTATACAATAATATCTTTGCTGGTCTTTCTTTGGTTCCACTTCCTAAAACGGATGTTCCTTGCAATCTGAAAGCTCCAATATATTTGATACCTGGGCCGAGATTTTCAATCTCTAAGACATTCGCTTTTGAGCTAAATCGTGGAAAAGAGTTAATCTGTCCAGAAGCAACCAACTTGTCTTGAAAACTCCCTTTTATTGAATCTGTCTGAAAAAAGGTAGGAAAATGTAAGACCGATTCTTCTATTTCGTAAATCGCTTTTTTGATTTCGAACTGGTAAGCACCAAGGTTACAATAGTGGTCTTTATCTAAGCCATGTCTTTCCCATGTTACAAGTCCTTTATCTCCTTTCCAGATATTCGTCAGCGGATAAAATACACCACTAGTCTGTCCTATCAATAAAGAATCTTTCTTCCTCGAAGCTAATAACTCTAATTCATCGAAAACAACTTTTGGTATTTTATCTTCATAAACTAAGTTAAAAGAATCTGCCATTGTCAACCAAGATACGCCTCCACTTTTAGCATATTTGAGCGCGTTGTGCTCAAAAAGTTGAGTCGAAAATGCCAGATAATCTTTAATGGGTTTCAACCTACGTCGCTCAATATCTGTAAACAAGCCATTCAAGACAGCATGCCATTCTATGAATCTTTGGCTGGGATTTGCCTGTTTTTTAATATGCGTTAGACTGATTAGATAGTCACTAAAATATGGGCTAGCAGTCATTTTCAACTGCAACATTTTATCACAAGTCTTTCGAATTGTATCTTGCTCTTCCAGCGTAAATGTGCCTCCCTTGTAACGTTTTCCAAATTCTGAAAAGATGTCATCCATCACTTTCCGCTTACTGGAAGTCATGTATTCTTTCAGTTCATTAAAAAAATCATTATTGTTTTCGGAAAATGTCTCCAAACGTTGGGCTGCCAATTGACTGTTTAGTCCAATCAAAAGAAAGGAAAAAAGTAATACCTTTTTAATCATAATTTATTTTCGGTTGTGGGTTGTCGGTTTTCAGTTGTGGGTTGTCAGTTGTCAGTTATGCTCGAACTGATAACGGATAACTGCCAACTGATAACTGTCAACTGAAATCACTTACTCAAATGCATACAAATCCATTCTCCTTTTCCAATAACTTTAAGCATAGAAAAACCAGCTTTTTCTATTGCATCAGTAACAAGGGATTGGTCTGCATGCAAAATGCCAGAAATTAGAACCTGACCATTCTGCTTTGTTTTTAGAAATAACGAAGGGAGGGAATTCAAAATTACATTTCGGTTGATATTTGCCAAAATAAAATCAAATTCAGTTTCATTTACTACGGAAAGTTCGCCTAGGAGTGTTTCTACTTGAAGAATATTATTTTTTGCACAGTTCTCTACCGTATTCTCGGTGGAAAGTGGGTCATAATCAATAGCAATGATAGGTTGGGCGCCCATCTTAGCAGCTAGAATCGCTAGAATTCCAGTCCCACAGCCATAATCAAAAACCTTTTTATCTTTAAAATTAAGGGTTCGCATGATTTCCATCATCATCATCGTCGTCTCGTGATGCCCTGTGCCGAAAGCCATTTTAGGGTTAATGGTAATGACATGTTCTACATTCTCAAAAGGAGGGTGAAAATCCGCTCGGATTCCGCAAAAATCATCAATTTGTATAGGCTGAAAGTTTGATTCCCATACAGCATTCCAATTTTGAGTAGGAATTAATTTAGCCTTGTAGGAGAAATTATATTGATCCGCTAATTCTTGAATAAAGGTAACATCGTAGGACTGTTCACTAATATAAGCTTTGAAACCAAAGTCCTCTTCTTCGAAACCATTGAAATCCGATTGGCTTAATAGTGCAATAATTAAATCTTGCTTTTCTGGGGAAGAAGTTATACTTACCTTGTAATAATTCATAATAAAGGAAGTGATATATTTTCAAATAGGCTATTAATATTGAATCTTACAATATTATCTCAAATTTCGAGCCGCAAAAGTAAGGATTCACATCTGAAAACACAATAGATAAATTGACAACAAATAAACATCTCTGTTCTTCAACAATAAATATTCCTTTTTGTAATTTAACAATTTTGGCAAGAACCTTGCTGTATTGATAATCGCAGGCAATTTACGCTCAATTGCATCCCAAACCGCCGACCCAGATAATTAAAATCGAAAAGTACAATTGGTCATGTGTATTTTACCAATTACCTTTTTTATTCGCACCCCTTTAATAAAAATTTCCCCAGAAAGAAACTCAGGCTATCTCACCAATTGACTATTTTCTTATTTTGAATGTAGTCCAAAAGAGATCTATCTGAAAATAAACTTGATAACACAAAATTAAATTGAAAAATTTTTAAGTGTATCGGTTTGTTTCCCCTCTCTGGTTAATATTCCTCCTTTAAAAGCAACCAGTTTTACTCAGGAATTTAGCAAAGAATAAACCATGCATTTTATTTGATTTATTTTCTTTTACCATTGCCAAAGATTAAAATCATAGCCTCGCTATATCAATAATTTTTACTTCGCAAAAAGAAAGGATACTCAAAAAAAGTGCTCAAGCTATTCCTACCTAAAATCCTTCAATCAAAAGCAATATTGTTAATTTTTCTAAAAGAAAATTAAAGAATGGTAATGAGATCTACTCTGTTATTCTTTTTACTAGCAATAGCTGTTTTTCAACTAGAGGCCCAGACTCTACAAGGAAATTCCCCCTGGAATGAGCAGAATGCTCGTGCCCTAAACCTTGGTACTCTAGAAAAAAACGGACTATCTGTTAGTAAATTCAGACTGTTTACACTCGATCAAAAACAGTTAACACAACCGCTACAAGCAGCTGAACTAGCTGCCAGAAATGGCAAGCCTCACACGGTACTTCCGTTTCCTACGGCAGAGGGTCATCTAAAAAGATTTAAAGTAATTGAGTCCAATACGATGCATCCTGATTTAGCAAAAAAATTTCCTGCAATAAAAACTTATGAGGGCATTGGATTAGATGATCCGACCGCTACGATCAGGTTTGAGATTACTCAAAATGGTTTGACAGGAATGATGTGGTCTGCAAAAACTGGTACTCAAGTTATCCAATCTTTAGAAACTGACAATCAATCAGATAAATATATTGTTTACAATAAAAAATCAGCAAGCAGAAACCATAAAAATCATTTCTCTTGTGGAACAGATCATATCGACCAATTCGATGCAATTGAGCGACAAGTCAGTGCTGCAAGACTCAATGATGGCTTGCTTAGAACCTACCGACTAGCCTTGGGAGTGACCGCAGAATATACTGCCCTATATGGTGGAAAGCAAGGCGCTATGGCTCAAATGGCTACCACCATGAATAGAGTAAATGGTATCTTGAAAAGAGATGTAGCAGTAGAGCTACAAATGGTCGCTAATAATGATCAAATTATTTTCACGAATGCCACAACTGATGGGTATACTAACAACGACAGTAATGCCTTATTGGAAGAAAATCAAACTAATGTAGACAATATTATCGGAAACGATAATTATGATATAGGTCACGTATTTTCTACGGGAAATGGAGGTGTTGCTTATCTAGGTTCAGTTTGTATCAATGAAATAAAGGCAGGAGGCGTTACTGGCTCTCAATTGCCACAAGGTGATGCCTTTGACGTAGATTATGTTACCCACGAAATGGGACATCAATTAGGCGCCAATCATACCCAAAACAATGATTGCCAGAGTACTTTTGCCACCTCTTTTGAGCCTGGTTCAGGGTCTACAATTATGGGGTATGCAGGTATTTGCTTTCCGAATGTACAGAGCAATAGTGATGACTATTTCCATAGTATCAGTATTGATCAAATCAAAGGATTTACTACGGGTACAGCCGATGCCTGTGCAACTAAGACCGCAACCAATAATAGTCGGCCAACGGTAAATGCTGGATCAGACTATACGGTGCCACATTCTACTCCTTTTGAATTAGAAGGAATAGCATCAGATGCCAATAATGACGCACTAACTTATTCATGGGAACAAATGGATAATCAAGCGGCAAGTATGCCACCTTTAGCAACATCAGATGAAGGTCCAGCTTTTAGATCCTTACCACCATCTAATAGTCCAATTCGACAATTTCCAAAAGTAGATAATAATAAAAATAATACACCAACGACTTGGGAAGTATTGCCTTCAGTTGCTCGTACGATGAATTTCCGATTAACTGTGAGAGACAATAATCAAAATGGTGGAAATACAAGTTCAGATGATACAAAAATCACCTTTGCTGGAAATGCTGGTCCATTTGCAGTGACTGCACCAAATGGTGGAGAAACTTTTGCTGCGGGTATTAATCAGACGGTATCTTGGGATGTCGCAGGGTCTAATCAAGCACCAGTAAATTGTACCTCAGTGGATATTTTACTATCTAAAGATGGTGGAAATACTTATCCAATTGTTTTAGCTGAAAGTGTACCGAATAATGGTTCTGCCGAGGTACTTTTCCCAAATAGTGCAGCTACTAGTACTGCAAGAATTAAGATAAAAGGAAGAGGTAATATCTTCTTCGATGTGTCCAATAGCAATTTTGAAGTTACTCAATCAGCACCTGGTTTTGATTTGACTTTAGCAGAAACGCAGGTCATTTGTCAAGGTGAATCTGCGTCAGTAAATGTAAGTGCAGTCGGCGTCGAAGGTTTTTCTGGAATCGTTAACTTGAGTACACAGTTACCAGTTAGCAATACCAACGTAAGTTTTGCAGCTACCTCAATTAATACAGGAAATGTTACGACCCTAAACATTAGTACGACTAGTAATTCTACGCCTGGAACTTACCAAATTCCAGTGACGGGTACGAGTGGAGATAAGACCGTAACAAAAACGCTAACTTTGACCATTATCTCGTCGGCACCAGCAGCAGTTACACTAAATCAACCAACTAATAACGCAACAGATGTAGCGACAGCCCCTACTTTTGAATGGACAAATATTGATGCAACTACCAATTATACATTGGTTATTTCTGATAATCAAAACTTCTCAAATACAGTATATACAGAAGCAAATTTAGCTGACAATCAGTATACGCTACCATTAAATTTGGAAAACGGTAGAACCTACTATTGGAGCGTTCAGTCTGCTAATCAATGTGGAACAGGAGCTAACTCAGCGACTCGTAGCTTTACAGTGACCAACGATTTATGTTTTCAATACCAGAATGATGAAGATTTTGTCATCTCTGATGGTCAACCAAGTACCACTGTTTCTCCAATAATTGTAAATGAAACTGGAGCAGTTCAAAGTATCAAAGTCAATATGGATATTGATCACTCTTGGGTTGGTGACTTAATCCTTTCTTTAGAAAGTCCATCAGGTAAAAAAGCGGTCTTAACCAACTTGAATAATATCTGCGGAAACGAAGAGGAATTAAATTTGATTTTCGGTGAAGATGGCAGTGGAATCATTCCTTGTCCGCCAGTAAGTCAAAATATTTTTGCACCAATAGAATCCTTCGATATTTTTAAGGGAGAAGAAAGTGCAGGTACTTGGAAATTACTGGTAAGAGATGGAGCAGAGTTAGATGGAGGAACACTAAAAAGTTGGAATCTAGAAATTTGTAGAGGTGTAGTCAATAACGAACCGTTAAATATTATAATTAGCAATACTAACAATCCTGATTGTAACGGTGCAAGCACTGGTAGCATTCAAGCAACAGTAGTCGGTGGATCACCAAACTATGACATCACTTGGAGCAACGGGGCGAAACAATTAACACTCAATGAACTAGGAGCTGGAACTTACAGTGTTACAGTGGTAGATGGCAACGGAAATAGCTCAAATGCCACAGCAACGCTTACTGCACCACCAGCATTAGCGCTGGAAGACATAGTACAAAATGTAACTTGTAATGATAGCAATAACGGTAGTATTAAAGTTTATCCAACAGGAGGAACAGCCAATTACCAATATCAATGGGCAAATGGCGTTCGTCAATTTGACAATCTAAATTTACCTAATGGTAATTATAGGGTCACGGTAACGGACGGAAACGGATGTACTACGAGTCAATCGTATTCCATTACTGAACCTGATCCAATAGAATTAACTTTCAGTAGCACCAATGCACAAAATGGGTTAAATGGAAGTGTAGCGCTTGAGGTCACAGGAGGAACAGGTGATTATACTTATGATTGGTCAAGTGGTGCAACTACCAGAGATGTGGTAGATTTAGCACCAGGTACTTTCACGGTAGTAGTGACAGATGAAAATGGCTGTTCTGTGGATGGTACGGTCAACGTTGTAACGGAAAATACCACAACTGATTCTTGCTATAGTGTCACTGTAAATATTACTTTAGACAATTATGGAGAAGAAAACCAATGGGAACTGAAAGATGGCACAGGCCAAATCATTCAGCAAGTTGGTCCATTCAACAATTTTGAGAATGGTTCAGTACAAGCAACAACGCTTTGTTTGCCTCCAGGCTGTTATGATTTCACTATTTTCGACCTTTGGGGAGATGGTATGTGCTGTTCTTATGGTCAAGGTGGATATGAAATCATAGAAGATGCAACAGGTAAAGTTTTAGCACGTGGCGGAAGTTTCGCTAAAGAAGAAACTAAAAATATCTGTTTACCAACGCAAAACACAGATTTATCAACTATAGAATATTGTGGCGCTCAAGGTAGAAACACCCAATACGAATGGATCCAATCTGTAGAAATTGCTGGTCAAGTCTTTACTTCTAATGATGATGAAGGTTATGGAGATTATACAGACAATGAAGTTACAGTACCAATCGGTGGAACTTTAGACTTAGCTTTCACACCAGGATTCGGATTCTTTGAATACCATGAAAACTGGCAAATTTGGATTGACTTCAATGCAGATGGTGATTTTGAAGATGAAGGAGAAGATGTTTTCTTTATCTCTGGCAATAGTACCGTTTCAGGCACCGTTGGAATTCCTGCCAATGCTGTAGCTGGTAAAACACGAATGAGAGTTGCCATGAAATGGGGAGAATTAATTCAACCTTGTGAATCCTTTAGCTGGGGAGAGGTAGAAGATTATACCTTAGTCTTAACTCAACCTTCAAGTGTAGGAGAAAGAACGATCACGAATACTACGGATAAATTGTTTACTACTGGCAAACCATACGTTTATACAACTCAAACAAGAGAAAATGCCTTAGATTTGAGGGTATTTCCGAATCCAACTACCAATTATTTAGGTTTAGAATGGGAAGACACAGATAGTAAAAATTACGAATTAACGATTTATAATAGTTTAGGACAATTACAAAAATACCAGCAAATACCTACCCAATTGGGTGCAAATAAAACTAGCATTGATGTAACTAAATTACCTACAGGCGTATATCTATTGAACTTGCAAAACAAGGACAAAGTAATCACCAAAGAATTTGTAGTTACTCACTAAATATTTTATTTTTAAGCGAGCGAATGAAGAAGTTACTTAGTTGACTTCTTGGTTAAGCTCAGCAGGGCGGTTGTCTTCGGGCGGTTGCCCTGTTCTTTTTCCAGCAGGAGGTTCTTTGAAAGAACCTCCTGCTTTTT
>CALDTJ010000576.1 GCA_937924145.1 uncultured Saprospiraceae bacterium | reverse complement strand
CCTTTGTCCTTGCTGAAAGTATTGATGTACTTCAACCAGTTCAATAATTCTCTCGTACTCGGTGCTCTTTCTAAACCTAAATGACGGACTTGATAGAATAATTGAATGGCTTTTTGCACAATCTCTGCATCCGCTTTCGGGTAGTGCTTATGGACAATTTCCAACATCATTTCTGGTGACGGGAAAGAGATATAGTGATAGATACAACGACCTTTAAAAGCTGTCGGTAATTCTTGCTCACGGTTACTTGTGATAACGATAGCAGGCATATCTTCTTCACTGATAGAGATTTCTTTTCCAGACTCAGGAAGAATAAATTTTCTATGACTTAAAGCGTACAAAAGGTCATTCGGAAATTCTCTTGGTGCTTTATCTATTTCATCAATTAACAAAACAGAGTTGGGCATAGAGTATGCTTTTGCACCAGGTCCCATCAAGACATAATCATCTAAATTCTCTGTACTTCTACCTCCTGTGCTTAGCTTTTTTTGTAAACCTTTCTCATCTCTCTGCGCATTCAATACCTCAATTTGAGAATCTCTTAAGTACTTTACGTGGTCAAATTTGGCAACAAACTGCTCAACTGTACTCTTTGACCCAACAGGGTAAACATGTAAATCTAAGTTATTGTCTGCTGCAAATTGTAGCGGTAGTTCCGTCTTTCCTGTTCCAGGTTCTCCTTCCATTAGTAGAGGCATTCCTAGCACTCTTGCCATGTGAAATGCTTGTGCTAATTCTGCATCACATAAATATTTGTCCGAACCTGTCCACATTTTTGTAGTTGCCATTGTGTATTTTTTTATTAGGAGGTTACTTCGATTACCCCTCTAATTTTTATAAATTACTAAGAAGTTTTGTAACTATTCAGCACACATGGAGCATACGCTTATTTTTTACCACATAGATATTTAAGTTCATTTAAGCTGCTAGAGGAGAAACTTAAATGCACTCTTATGAACTAAATGGTAGAAGGAAAGTCGTATTTCTTGTTTTGGTGAATAGTTACTAATTTTTTTATTAAAAATTTAGTGCTAAAAGCGAATTTTCGCTAAGTTACTGATTGTTTATATTTATACCAACAAAATTAGTATTTGATTCCTAATTTCTGGTTTTTATGAATCTTGTATCGGCCTTAATAGCACTTGGATTTTCCCCACGGATAGATAAATTTACAGATCAAGACGTTGACCACTTTGTTCGTATCGGACAATTCCAAATTGTCTGATACGGTACGAGATCCTAATAATTCTAGACTTTACTTTTTTTACACGGATCTTAGTGCTTTATTCTTTTCAGCAATCAAGTCTTCATAAAATAAAACATATAACAAAAAAGCGACCATCAAGTTTAGTCGATGGTCGCTTTGTTTTTCTATGATTGATGATAATTTATCTATTCAAAATCACGGTCTGAACTTCTACGGTAGCTCCTTTTCTGAGCATCAACATATACGTTCCATCAGCGTGATTGCTCAAATCTAATTGTGCATTTTCGCCTGTAATATCCTTCCATTCTTTAACCAATTGACCAGTAAAATTATACAATAATAATTCTACTTTTTCATCAGCTGTATTTTCAAAAGTAAGCTCTACCGTTCCTTTGGTTGGATTTGGATAAACAGCTAATGCTGCTGATTGGATTGCCTTTGAATCATTGAAATTCAGTTCAACCTGACCAATCTCTGCATTTTCAGTATAAGACTCAGATGCTAAATACCGATTGGCTAATTGTAGGGCATTGCTTAAACTACCAGACGTTTTTGCTCTAAATTGCAAGTTGAATAGAGTAGTGGCAGTCGTTGGTAAATCCAAATTTGGAGCTACCCAAATCATTTGCAGTTTACCTTTATTAAGATGTTTTACACCTATATTATTATTATCAAATGCAGGTAAATCGACTGCTTTAACGGCTACAAAATCTAATTCATTTCTATCAAAATCTAATTCTAACTGGAATCCAGCGTAGTCGTTTAATTCAGATGCACTTACTGGAACAGTGATTAAATCCCCCGCCTTATATTGTTTATCTTCTAAGTTTAAAGACAAGTTCTGACTACTTCTAGGAGTAGCAGAGCCTGCCAAACTAGGCACATTATAAGAGACATCCGCAATCTTAATCGCTACAAAGTCCTGATTGCCAATCATATTTACATCCGTATTTACGGTTAAAGACTCAGGGAATACTTCTGAGAATGGATTTAAAGGATCAGGGAATTGGTAACTTGTTGGGATGAATCTCCAAGCACTATTGCCAGGGAAACTTGCATTCAATCCTAAAATCGCTCTCTGAATCAATACCAAATCAAATACCGTAATCGTCTCCGATTGATTAATATCTGCTGCAATAATTTTGTAAGGAGAATCTAAAATACGAGTTCCTAAAATATGTCGATTGATTAAGACAATATCGAAAGTAGAAACACTCTCTAATAGTGGCGTATTAAGCACAGGCGTAATTTCATAAGCATTGCCTAGCGGTAATTTTTCAATTAAATAATTTCCATCAATATTGGTAGTTGGTGTTTTATCAAAATTGCTGACATTTATCGCCACACCCGGTACTGCGCTGCCCGTTTCTCTAACAATCGCACCTGTGATTTCGCTAGATTCACTGGTGCAAATTTCGCCATTAACCAACTCAAACGGTACTTCTGCCACTTCATCCACCATTATTCCAACTACTTGACTAGGCACAGGCGATTCGACGAAACTGATACCTACACAAGTATCCACTTGACTATCAATCATTACCATCAGGTTATACAATACCGTATTATGAGGTAAAGTTCTTCCCGTACTTGTCGCATCAAACCAAACCGTAGTAACCGTATGTGCGTTAACTTGGTGGAAATTATCTAAAGTCAAACCTTCTAAATTCGGATCTGATATTCCAACAATTCTAGCAATGGAAGTATCCTGAATTTGAATCGTTTTTTGATAAGAAACAATATCTACAAAATTCTGAACAGTAATTGGTACAATCACCGTATCATTGGCAATACCATTTAAGTCATTCAGTACAAATCTAACAGGACCTCCCGAGCCAACTGTTACCGTCTGACAAGTCATAGCAGTATCACAAGGATTACTGATCGTCAAACAGATTTCATAAGTACCTGGCGCTGCGTAAGTGACCGTAGGATTGGATTCAGCAGCACTACTGCCATCTCCAAAGGTCCATGCATAGGTAGCAGTTGTGTCTTGCGTGGTTGCCGAAAGACTAACGGAAGTTTCATCTGTAATATTAGCTGTAAATTCAGCCGAAAGGCCGTCTGAAAAGTTATTACCAATCGTAATATCATCCACCGTTGAACAACCCGCAGCATCTGAAATCGTAACGGAGTAAGTCCCTGCATTCAAGTTTAAATAAACGCCATTATCAGTCGTATCCGAATTGACGATGTATTGATAGGGTGCTGTTCCTCCTTCTGCAACTAAACTCAATTGACCATCTCCAGCAGCAGGGCAACTTTCATTCACCACTTTGCTATCTGCCATATTAAATTGGATGTTTGAACTACTTTCAACATTAATCGTTGCGGTTGCACTGGCATCTGTTGCATCTACAACGGTTACTGTATACATTCCACTTGCCAAATTGGTAAGCGTATCGCCCATAAGGGTCGTATCTTGCCAGTTGAAGGTATATGGAGCTGTTCCACCAGAAATTGCCACAATAATTCCACCATTCATATCACCTGCACAAGCGTTTGGAGTGCTGCTAAGAGATACAGAGAAAGAATTATTAGAACTATCTACACCAATTTCAACGGTTTCCATAACCGTACAACCAATCGAGTCACTAGCTTCTACCATGAAAGTACCAACTGGAAGATCGCTAATAGTCGAAGTAGAATCGCCATTGCTCCAATTGTAGCTAACTGGACCTGTAGCACCAGTAAACGTGGCAGTCGCGGAGCCATTTGTACCATCAGCAACATTCGTTGCTATGGCAATCAACGAAACATCTTGACAAGGATCTACACATTCATCATTTGCGCCACTAGTGATTCTAGTCAAAGATAAATTATCGAAATAAGCATCGTTATTACTACCATTTTTTCTTCTAGCAATTAGGTTGATAATTGCAATTGCTGTTCCACTAGGTACGGCAATTGTATCGCCAACCTGTTCCCATTCTGTCAAACTAGCACGAAGACCAGAGTCAAATCTTGCGACCGTAGAATCAGCACTATTTCTAAATTCAACTAAGATTTGTCCATCGTCAGCTGGGTCTTGATCGAATGATCGAAGATATCCTGAGAAAGCATATTGGGCATTTCCAGTGGCAATAGCAGCTGCGTCTGCACTCAAATTAACGACTTGAGTTAACTGACCAACTTCATGATCGCCCGCATAGAAGTAGCTTGCCCCTGATTGTGGATCAGGATTGCTACCTCTGTTTTCCCAAACACCTTGGATAGATTGCCAACCACCACCCGTAGCGATATCTAATTCAGCATCAGGGTTGATAATTAAATTATCAGCAGTCTCCATATTTGTATTACATTCACAGAAACAATCTGCGTCTGCACAGTCAATTAATCCGTCATTATCATTATCTAATCCATCACTACAACCGCCGTCTCCAATTCCTTCACCTGCGGTTAAAAACTGAGTTGGTGGGTTATTGACAATAGCTTCATTTTCTGTATCTATTCTTGCATTATTGATGGTCAAATCAATAGGTTGTGAACCTATTTTAGTATTTTGTTTGGTATAAAATTGAGCAGGAAATTGCTCATTAACAAATTGTAAAGCGTTTGATAAATTTCCGTCTGCCAAAGCGATAAATTCTAATTGGAAAAGTCCTTTTGCCAATGGTCGAATGGGTAATTGCTGTGCATTGATCCACAACATTTTCAAACGTCCATATTCTAAGTCTTTAACACCAAAGTTTTTATCGCTAATCTTTAAGAAATTATCCTTGGCAGCACCTTTAAATGCTAATTTTTTGTAATCAAAATCAAGTTCTAATTGAAAACCTAGGGCTGCTGCTTCACTTTCAAAAATGAACGGTACTTTTACTAGATCTCCTTTTTTGAAAGACTGTTCTTCAATTTTGAAGCCCATTGATTTATTTAGGAATCTAGCACCACCACCATTTTCGGTATCAATAACATCTCCAATTTTGATTGCCACAAAGTCAATATTAGCGGTATCAATTTCCAATCTATTAACTGTAATCGTTTCTGGATAATTTTCAGAAAGCGGGTTCGTGGGATTATTGAAAACATAATTTGCAGGCACAAATCTCCAAGGTTGATTATTTGGAAAAGCATCAATTTGTTGTAAAATCAATCTTTGTAAATGCACCAAGTCCAAACTACTTACACTACCCGAATTGTCAACATCTGCTGCAATAATTTTATAAGGTGAGTTAAGTGGAGTTTGGGTTAAAATATGTTGTAGGATCGCTACCAAGTCAAATGCAGTAACGCCTAATAATAAATCATCTGATTTGCTAGCATCAATATTAAAGGTAGCTCCACCGGGTAAGCCTGGTAAAGCATAATTACCATCTGCCATAGTTGTAGAAGAAACATCGCCACTAGTCGTAATCATAACGCCTGAAACATTGGCATCACTTTCTTGACTAACATTACCTGCAATTGAAACAGTTGCCCCTATACATATTTCAGCGGAGTTGATCACGAAGGGTGCAGGCACTAATTCACCCATAAATGTTTTGGTGAACTGTAGCGTAGATTCAGCGTTCGTTCCTACTATTTCTGAACAAGCATTTGAGCCACCTGTCAGTAAAACGTCGATCACAAAAATCTGAGTTCCAGCAGGTAAAGTAACCAATTGACTAGTATCTGCTACTGTCCAAATGATATTCACCAGATTATCTTGGAAGGCTATATTTGCTTCTGTTAAATTAGGTAAGTTTAAATCTCTCACTCCTTGAATCTCACCAATCATTGGGTTTGTAAATTCAAAAGTTCCAGAGAATCCAGCTAAATCTTCAAACGCTCCAACTGTCACTGGAATACTAACTACTTGCCCCGAAAGACTACTAGTATCTCGACCAAAAGTTAATTCTACACCAGGTACAGGAATAGGATTAATGCTTACAAGTTGAGTTAAAGAATCTGTTGCACAGGCATTACTAACCACCAAAGTCACTTCATAACTACCTGTATCAGCATACTGGTGAACTGGATTTATTTCCTCAGAAGTTGTTCCATCTCCAAAATTCCATAAATAGTCGAATGGATCGTTGGTTGAATTATCCATGAAGGAAGCATTCAAACCAGTACTTGTCACTTCAAAAGCTGGAATTGGTGGATTTGCAGAGACGGATTCAATGGTGAATGTAGTATCTGCTCGACAGAAACCATCTATGATTCCATAAGTTTTAGTACCAGCGGTAACGCCTAAGATAAATGGACTTTGTCCAACACCAGCACCAAAATCGTATAATGGATTCCCCATTGTTCCTGTTGCGTTAATAGTAATTCTACCATTTGCAGAAGTTGGACAACCTGGAGGAATAATTTCTAAGTTGAAAAATATCGGAGCAGGTTCCGTCAAAGTAACGGACGCCGAACCTTTTCTACCATCCACATCTGTTACTGTAACCGTATGAGTTCCTCCTGGTAGATTCGTTAAGATTGGAATAGTATCCCCTGTACTCCAAATATAAGAAAACGGAGCATTTCCTTCATTAGGAGATGCGGTAGCTCTACCATTAGAATCCCCGTTACAAGATAAGTTTCTTGTTTCAATAATAGAAACAGATAAATCGAAGAATGAAGCATCAAAATTGCCAGTACCTGTACAACCATTGGCATCAGTTGCTACTACAACGTGATTACCGGGGCTTAGATTAGTAACAGTATCTCCAACAGCTCCATTGTCCCAATTGAAAGTATAAGGAGCTAAACCACCAGTAGCTGTGACAGTCGCAGTGGCATCGGCATTATTTGAACTAGTAGCACCACTAAGTTCCGTTACGGTGACGGAAATATCAGTAGCACCTTCAATGGTAATGCTATCTGTAATCATACAGCCTGCCTCATCAGAAACTTCGACTGTATAGGTGCCTGGATTTAAATTTTCTAAGGTCGAAGTGATGATTCCCGTATTCCATCGAATATTATATGGACTTGTACCGCCCGAAACATTCACAGCAATACTTCCATCACCTGTTCCATCACAGGTAGGTGCTTGCGTTAATGAAGTAGCTACGATTAAATCAGGTGGAGCTACTATACTTGCACTATCTGTAACCGTACAACCTAAAGAATCCGTAGCTGTAACAGCGTAAGTTCCTGCAACTAAACCATTGATAATATCTGTAGAATCACCCGTACTCCATTCGTAAGTAAAATTACCTGAACCACCTATTGCAATGGCGATAATACCACCCGTACCCATTGTATCCATACAAGCAAGCGGAGAAACTCTAAGTACTAAGTCGATGGTGTCTGCTTCACTTAAATTCACACCGTCAATACCCGTACAACCCAAGGTATCTGTGACGGTCACTGCATAATCACCTGGGGCAAGATTGCCAATACTTTGAGTCGTATCACCTGTGCTCCAAAGGTAAGTAAATACCTCATTGGCTCCAGCACCAATAACGGTTGCCCCAACTCGTCCATCATCGACATCTGTACAGTTAATATTATTTCCAGTTAAACCAATTTGTAAACTACTATCCGCTTCTATCAGAATACTATCAATAGCAAAACAACCGATAGTATCAGTAACAGTAGCCATATAATTTCCAGCACTTAGATTACTGATCGTTTGCGTAGAGTCGCCAGTATTCCAAGCAAAAGTTAAGCCTGTGATATCAGATCCACCGTTAATTGTGGCAGTTCCGTTTTCAAGACCAATACAAGATATATTCGTTCCCGTTAAATTTATTTCTAAAGAAGAAGAAGCTGTAACAAGAATAGACTCCATTGAAATACAGCCTATCGCATCTGTAATTGTTACCTCATAAGCTCCAACCCCGATATTTACCAAAGAATTGGTAGAATCCCCAGTATTCCATACATAGGTAGTTGCAGTATCTACGGTGTTTCCATTGATGATAATGCTGCCGTCTGTAAGTCCTGCACAAGAGACATCGGTCGTCTCGATCATTGCCTCTTCCAACATACCCAAATTGACCTCAATGGAATCAACAATAGAGCAGCTAGTAGAATCAGAAACAGTTACAAAATAAATTCCTGGCGCTAGATTATTAATGGTCTCAGTAGAGTCGCCTGTACTCCAACGATAGATCAAGCCTGCTGGACTAGTTGTATCAGTGACTGTTGCAGTGCCATCATTTACACCATTACAGGTCGCATCGGTTGCTGTTAGATTTAGGTCAAAAGGCATTTCTGCTGTAACATTAAACGTGGCACCTGCTAAACAACCAGCAGTATCTACAATAGCTACACTGTACGTTCCAGTGGCTAAATTATCAATCATTTGGGTGCTATCGCCCGTACTCCAACCAAATTGGAATCCAGTAATATCTAAAGAATCATTGATAGAAATAGAACCATCGCTGATGGTCTCACATGAAGTGTTGACAATAGTTGCTTCTAAGGGCACTCCTCTTATTGCGGTAATATTGATAGAGTCAGCTGCCAAACAACCTTCTGGGCTTGATGCTAAAACAAAATAAGTTCCTACATTAATATTAGTCAAACTATTGGTCGAGTCGCCAGTACTCCATAAATAATTATAACCTGCTAGATTCAACGTATCATTCGCAATAATGCTACCATCATTCACCCCAAGACAAGTGGCATTTGTTGCTGTTATTTGTAGGGTTGCCTGTGTATCAATTTCTACGATTACCGTTTCTGCCACTGCACAACTATTTCCATCACTTATCGTCACCTCATAAGCACCTCTTCCTAGGTTGGTAAGTGCATTAGTGCTATCTCCTGTACTCCAATTGTATTCCAAGTTAATGGAATCTGTGATAGTGATACTACCATTTGGAACACCAATACAAAGCGCATTGGACGCTTCAATGGTATAGTCGAAGTTAGGTTTTCCTTCAATCATAATTGAGTCAATCAGCATACAGCTGTTATTATCGGTTACGGTCACAAAGTGTAAACCTGCACTTAAACCTGTGACAGTATCGCCCATAACTCCATTATCCCATTCAATCATCAGCGAATCAGGCATGCCTTCAAACTGGATAACGGCAGTTGCATCAGCCGCACCTGGACAAGAAGGCAGGGAAAGTTGGATTAAAGTGTCCGTCAAACCACAAGTGGTATCAGGCATCACTAAAAATTCAGGAGTGAATAGATTTCTTTCAGATTTGGTTTCTAGATTATTTCCTAAGAGGGGAGTAGTGGAAATAGATAAGACCAAAAAAAGTAGCACTTGAAAATATACGGTAAATATTCTCATAGAAATAAAAATTAGTTGATTCTAAGTAACGAGCAAATAATAAATAGTGCATTTGGAGTTAGATATTTTGTTCTAAGACTAGGCATTTTTTTGAAGATGAAGGAATGTAAGTTCCTGAACCGCAAAGCGGATGGGATGCGGACTATTCCTCAAAAAAATAACGACGTCTTTGGGCAAAATATCAGCTCCTAAATGCATTAGTTGTTTTTTACTCGTTACTAAACTGGTTATTGAATGATCTTCATAACTGTGTCATATCAGTTAAAAGCGATAATTCGGTAAAAACGGATGTTGTTTTTACAATATAAGCTTGTTGGAAAATAGGATAGACGGTAGCATACTATAGTTGCTTCTCCTTTTAAGGAAAGTTAATCAATAAAGTATTGCTTCTTTATAATGTGATGGTAAAATATGCCTTTTCGGTGATAGCGATAGCTGAGGCTTAATACTAGAAGTATATAAACGGGAGTAAACAATGCCCATGTTAAATTCTTTTTGTCGGTTTCTGAGAAAATGGTACTACTTGATTAATGAAAAATAAAATTTACAATGAAAATTAAAATACGTTTTGAGCAGTAATTTAAATTCTTGTAAAAGTTCATTCATTAATAAACTTGGAGTTTAAAGTGATAAGCGTCAATACTGAAAGCGTTTCATAGCAATACTCCCGAATTGACGAATACTTAAAATTCCAGAACAGTTTTAATACTGCTTTTGACAAAAAGAATCTACAAAATATTGATTGTCAGTAACTTGAAGAGTAGAATGTCAAAAGTTGTAATTTTTTAAACTGTTACAATAACAAATTTGAGAAAAAATTAGATTTAACGTTCGTTTTTTGATTATAAAAGACAAAAACTTAGCAAATATAAAATATTACAAATTTGGTCAATATTTCCTACGTTACAAGGAATTTAAGGTTACAAGCGGCTATTTATTTTTGGAAACGGTCAGTTGACTACAAAAAGAAACCCTCACAGAAAATATCTGCAAGGGTTGCTTTTTTTGGATACTATTATCCGTTATTAGTTCGCTGCGTTGTAATCTTTTAATGCTTGATTCAAAGCAGGAACTACTTCAAACAAGTCACCAACAACTCCATAATCAGCGGCCTTAAAGAAAGGCGCTTCAGGGTCTTTATTGATTACTACAATTACTTTTGAACTGTTTACACCTGCTAAGTGCTGAATCGCACCAGAGATACCAGCAGCAATATATAAGTTTGGTCTAACAGCAACACCTGTCTGACCTACGTGTTCGTGGTGAGGTCTCCAGCCAGTATCCGCTACTGGACGAGAACAAGCAGTTGTTGCTCCTAAGGTTTCCGCTAAATCTTCGATGATCCCCCAGTTTTCTGGACCTTTCATTCCTCTACCTGCAGAAACAACTAATTCAGCTTCTGGCAATGGTACTGTACCATCTACGGTTTTAACTTCTTTAATAGTAATTCTTGATGCAGGAACAGCTACAGATAAAGCTTCAACAGCAACAGCTCCACCAACTTCTTCTGGTTGGATCGCATTACCCATTAAAGATAAAACCTTATTATCAGAATCAATCTGGTAAGTAGCAATTGCTTTACCAGAGAATACATTTGTCTTTACTTTAAAAGCACCGTCGTTAGTAGGAACTTCTTTCGCTGCTGATACAGAACCTGCATCCATTTTTGCAGCTAATCTTCCTAATAAAGACTTTCCATTAGCGGAGTGGCTAACGATTACTACATTCGCACCAACTGCTGCCGCAGCACCTGCAATAACAGCAGTATGTACTTGGCTATCAAAATTATTTAAAGCAGCATCACTTACTGAAACTACCTTTGATGCGCCGTATTTTCCCAATTGACCTGCGTCTTCCGCATCGCCAAGTGTTAATGCAACACATTCTGTGCCCAATACTTGAGCCGTTTTATGTCCATAAGTTACTGCTTCGAAAGCAGATTTCTTAAATTTACCTTTTGGACTTTCTGCATATACTAGTACCATAATGGTTTGAATTTTTTGATTGAAAAATTTTTGGTATCAGGTATCAGGTTTCTGGTACAAGGTTAGATGTTGACTATGAATAACCGTGTACCATAAACCGTTTACCGTGAACCGTTTTAAATAACCTTTGCCTCTTCGTGAAGCAATCTTACCAATTCTGCCATATTATCAGGGTCAATCAACTTAACCGCAGATTTTGCAGGAGGTAATTCGTAGCTAGCGACTGTTGCTAAATCAGTAGCACCTGTAGCTTCTACCACTGTCAAAGGCTTACGCTTAGCCATCATAATTCCTCTCATGTTAGGAATTCTTTGCTCAGCTAAACCTTTAGAAGCACTTATGACGAAAGGCGTATCTAAAGAAGAAACTTCTTCACCACCTTCGATTTCTCTAGTTACAGTAGCTGTATTTCCGTCAACTTCTAAAGCCGTTGCAAAAGAGATGTAAGGCTGATCCATTAATTCAGCGACCATAGCACCTACTTCAGAACCATTATAATCAATAGTTTCTTTGCCTAGGAAGATCATGTCGTATCCTTCTGCCTTAGCATGTGCGGCGATTTGCTTAGCTACGAAAAGGGAACTTTTAGGTTCTGCATCAATTCTTACAGCATTGTCTGCTCCAATAGCCAATCCTTTTCTAATTACTGTATCATTCGCTTTTGGCCCAACATTAAGAATGGTTACAGATCCACCAGCTTTTTCTTTTAATTCCAAAGCTCTTACTAGTGCATACCACTCATCATAAGGATTCATGATAAATTGTACACCAGCTTCATTGAACTGCGTATTGTCTCCAGAAAACGATATTTTTGCAGTCGTTTCAGGTGTTTTACTTACACAAACTAATAATTTCATCTTTTTTATTTGTGGTTATCATATTGACAAAGAAAGATTCAAAATAATAAATTTTTCTTTGTTAGGTTTACAAATACTTGAATTTTAAATAATTACGCATTTAATAAAAAATTGTTTGTCATAAATGCTCTAATTAGAACGACAAATATAGTTATTTTGTTTTCAACTTGAAACTTACTTCAGCGAAAATTCGCTAAAAATGATTTTTAAATGACGAGTAATAGATTAAACAGGTTATTATCTTTTTTGAAAGAAAGTCCAGATGATTCTTTCCTATTGTTCGCCATAGCGAAGGAACACGAGAAATTAGAAGACGTAGCGAACGCTTTGGAATATTACGAAAAGTTAGTAGCCATTGATCCTGATTATGTAGGAACGTATTATCATTTGGGAAAATTACATGAAGGGGAGGAGGCAACCGAAAAAGCATTGGATATTTACCAAAAAGGAATTGACATTGCCAAAAAAATAAAGGACCAACATGCTTTGTCCGAGTTAATGGGCGCAAAGATGAATTTAGAAATGGAATTGTAAATGTGCGGAGGGCAGTGGGCTAAGGGCATTGGGCTACAAACGTGGCACTGCCCTTAGCCCACTGCCCTTAGCCCTAAGCTAAAAAAATGAGTATAGATAGAACGGATGTAGTTAAGTATTTAAAAGAATTGCAAGACAATATCTGCCAACAACTAGAAAAAGCAGATGGAGTTGGCCAATTTCAACAAGATAATTGGTCACGGCCTGGCGGTGGTGGTGGAAGAACTCGGATTATTCAAGGTGCATTGGTAGAAAAAGGAGGGGTGAATTTTTCGGCAGTAGAAGGAAATTTACCAGAAAAAATTAGTCAAGCATTAAATTTACCTGCCTCGCAATTTTTTGCAACAGGTGTCTCCATAGTGCTGCATCCAGTGAGTCCAATGGTACCCATTATTCACATGAATGTAAGGTATTTTGAAACGGTCAATAAAGAAGATCCTAGTCAAGCTACTTGGTGGTTTGGTGGAGGAATTGATTTAACCCCCCATTATGTCGTAAAAGAAGATAGTCAGTTTTTTCACCAAAGTTTGAAAGCAGCGTGTGATAAACATCACCCAGATTATTATCCAAAATTCAAGCAATGGGCAGATGATTATTTTTACATCAAACATCGAAAGGAAACTAGAGGAATTGGAGGGATTTTCTATGATAGATTAAGTAATAAGGATGGATTTACCAAAGCAGAACGCTTTGATTTTATGCAATCAATTGGAAATGCTTTTTGCCCAATATATTTACATTTAGCTGAAAAAAATCGACACCTTCCCTATGGCGATCAAGAGAAAAACTGGCAATATATTCGTCGAGGGCGATACGTAGAATTCAATTTGGTTTGGGATCGAGGGACTAAATTTGG
>CALDTJ010000575.1 GCA_937924145.1 uncultured Saprospiraceae bacterium | reverse complement strand
TTCTAAGATAAGCTAATGGATAAGCAGCTTTTGCTCTATCATAAGGATAAGCCCAATCATTCGCTGTTAATTGAGCTAAAGTATGTGGTGCGTTGTGCAAGACATTATTTTTAGTATCCGCTGCGCCAGTTGCAATCTCATCAATTTCTGCTTTGATTTGAATCATGGCATCACAGAAACGATCTAATTCTCTTAAATCTTCACTTTCCGTTGGCTCAATCATAATAGTTCCAGCTACCGGGAAAGAAAGGGTAGGAGCGTGGAAACCATAGTCCATCAAACGTTTAGCTACGTCTTCTGCACTTACTAAATTCTTGAATGGACGTAAATCTAGAATTAGCTCGTGGGCTGCTCGTCCGTTTTCACCAGTATATAATACTTGGTAATCTGCTTCTAAACGAGTTTTGATGTAATTAGCATTTAAAATAGCATATCTAGTCGCATCCGTTACACCTTGGTACCCCAACATTTTGATATAACCATAAGAGATTAATAAGATACTAGAACTACCAAAAGGTGCCGCTGAAACTGCGGTGATGCCTTTTTTACCTCCTGTTTTTACCAAGGTGTGTTTTGGTAAAAATGGAGCAAGACTTTCATTCACACAAATTGGCCCCATTCCTGGACCACCACCACCGTGAGGAATCGCAAAGGTCTTATGTAAGTTTAAGTGGCAAACATCTGCGCCGATCATTCCTGGACTCGTTAATCCAACTTGGGCATTCATATTTGCACCATCCATGTAAACTTTTCCACCATTGTCGTGGATCAATTGACAGATCTCCTTTATCTCTGTTTCAAATACACCATGCGTTGATGGATAAGTTACCATCAAGGCGGCTAAATTATCTTTGTGTTGCTCTGCTTTTGCTCTTAAATCATCAAGGTCAATATTCCCTTGTTCATCACACTTCGTGACCACTACTTTCATGCCTGCCATCACTGCACTGGCTGGATTGGTACCGTGTGCAGAAGAAGGAATCAAAGCAATATTTCTATGCTTATCACCATTTGCTTTATGATAGGCTCGGATGGTCATTAATCCTGCATATTCGCCTTGCGCACCAGAATTTGGCTGCAAAGAACAAGCGGCAAAACCTGTACACTCACATAAGTAGGCTTCTAATTCTTCAAAAATCTGCTGATAACCTTTTGTTTGGTTAACTGGTGCAAATGGATGAATGTTGGCAAATTCAGGCCAGCTAACAGGTATTAGCTCTGCTGCAGCATTCAACTTCATCGTACAAGAACCCAAAGCAATCATCGAATGTGTCAAAGATAAATCCTTGTTTTCCAATGACTTAATGTAACGCATCATCTGCGTTTCAGAACGATAGGCATTAAAAACCTCATGCGTTAAAAATTCACTACTTCTAGCGATGCTCGCAGGGATTCTTGACTCTTCCATTTCTAAGCCCATCATCATTGGGCTTTGATTTTTTGCTTTCGCAAATATGCCGACGATTGTTTGTAACGTCTCATTGCTAACTGTTTCATCCAAAGAGATTTGGATGGTATTATCTTCACCGTAGTAGAAATTGATTTTTTTGGCTACAGCCAACCTTTTAATGGTTCGCTTAGTAGCCGTATCTACAGGTATAGATAAGGTATCGAAGTAATGCTCGTTTGATTGAGTATAGCCCATTGAGGTCAAATAGGCTTCCAACATCATCGCTGCTTGATGTGTTCGTTGGGCAATTGCTTGAATACCGTCTGCACCATGATATACGGTATACATACCTGCCATGATTGCCAATAGGGCTTGAGCCGTACAAATATTAGACGTGGCTTTTTCTCTTCTAATGTGTTGCTCTCTAGTTTGCAGAGCCATTCGTAAAGCACGATTGCCTAAGCGATCAATTGACACCCCTATAATACGACCAGGTAATTGTCTTTTGAACGTTTCTTTCGTAGCAAAGTAAGCGGCGTGCGGTCCACCATAGCCCATTGGTACTCCAAATCTCTGTGTATTTCCTACTACTGCATCTGCTCCCCATTCTCCTGGAGGAGTCAATAAACTAAGGCTTAGAATATCTGCGGCAACCGTTAAGTAAATATCCTGTGCTTTGATATTTTCTGCAAATGCTCTATAGTCTTCTACCGATCCTGTCTTTGCTGGATATTGTAATAAAACCCCGAAGGTTCTTTCGTTGGCTTTGAAAGTTTTCCAATCTCCTCTAATGATTTGTATATCAAGCGGTTCTGCTCTTGTTCTCAGGATGTCTACCGTTTGTGGTAATACACCATCTTCTACAAAAAACTGATTGATAGATGCACCTTTATTTCGCTTGTTTTTCAAGCTAAAAAACATTGCCATGGCTTCGGCTGCTGCTGTACCTTCATCCAATAAAGAGGCATTCGCAATAGGCATTCCTGTCAGATCACTTACGGCTGTTTGGAAATTCAATAAAGCTTCCAAACGACCTTGTGCAATTTCTGCTTGGTAAGGTGTGTATTGAGTATACCAACCTGGGTTTTGGAAAATATTTCTCAACAGAACAGCAGGTGTAATCGTACCGTGATAACCCATTCCAATGAAGGATTGGAAGACCTTATTCTTGGCCGCTGTCTTTTTTAAGTCGTTTAAATATTCATATTCTGAAAGTGCTTCGGGTAAGTCCAAATCATTTTGAATTCGGATAGTTGAAGGCACCGTTTGATCAATTAATTGGTCGAGCGAATCTGCTTTTACTACTTTTAGCATCTTGGTTAAATCAGCCTCGCCGATTCCGATATGCCTTTTAACAAATTGGTCGTAATACTGCATACGATGGTTAGGTTTTTAGTCTAGCTACGTATCTAATTGAGTGTGTTCATAGCTAGATGATTTGTAAAGCGTTTTATGTCTTATTTAGCTTACGAAAGTCATTTGCAAAAGTACAAAAAAACTTCACTTTCATTGTATAAGGAATGTCAATAAATGGCTATTGTTCATTCTCTTAGGTCATTCTATTTTAAATTACGTAATTATTTAATAAATGGATAAGCGTTTGAGCAAATTTTATATGGAAAAGTAGATGTTTGGGGCATTATTCAATTCTTACAATAGAGGTTAAATTTCTTCTATTATGTTTATATTGTGCTTTTAATTAATAGATCTTATTCTAAATTGCTTAACCCTCCAAGGGTTCGAAACTCTTGGAGGGTTCTATGCGCGAAATTATTTAGAATAAATTCTAGTAGATCTTTATCAAAATTCAATAAATATGGCTGCACTCAATCAACCCTTCACTTTACCCTGTGGCGAAACCCTCAACAACCGCATGGCAAAAGCTGCATTGACCGAAAGATTAGCTGACCCAAGTCACTTACCTAACGAAAAACACCTAAAACTCTATGAAACGTGGGCAAAGGGTGGGGCAGGAATGCTCTTATCAGGTAATATTTTGATTGACGAGCGGTATTTAGAAGCAGCAGGCAATGTAGTGGCGCACGCCTTATCTCCCGAAGACCCTTTTAAAAAATGGACAAAAACGGTTACAGATACCAATACCCATTTTTGGGCACAACTCAATCATGCTGGTCGGCAGTCTACTATTTTTTCAACGCTAAAACCCGTTTCTGCTTCTGATGTAAAACTGAAAAAAGCAGGTATGTTTGCCAAACCTCGCCCTTTGACTGAACCAGAAATAGAGGACGTTATTCAGCGATTTGTCAATACAGCTACTTTTTGTCGAAGAGTAGGTTTTACTGGTATTCAATTTCATGCGGCTCACGGTTATTTGTTAAGTCAATTTTTATCTCCTAAGACAAATTTGCGGACTGATAAATGGGGTGGAATGATTACCAATCGAGCGAGATTATTATTGACGATTGTTGAAAGAACAAGGAAAGCTGTTGGTAATGAATTTCCTATTTCTGTAAAATTGAATTCCGCTGATTTCTTAAGAGGAGGATTTGAGGAAGATGATGCTTTATTTGTCATTAGAGAATTAACTAAACGAGGCGTAGATTTATTAGAAATATCAGGTGGTACTTACGAAGAAGTGACTTTTTTTTCAAAAAAAGGAATCAAGCAATCCACTAAAGAACGAGAGGCCTATTTTTTAGATTTTGCGAAAGCGGTTCGAGCTGAGGGAGATATTCCGATTATGGTGACAGGAGGTTTTAGAACTTTAGCTTTTTGTAATAAAGTATTGGAAGACAAAGAATTAGATATCGTTGGTTTTGGACGACCTTTTTTATTACATGATGATTTTGCTGCTGGATTTTTAGATGGAAGCCTGGCTAAAGTCGATGATCCTATTATCAAATCACCGCTTAAAATGTACCAAGATTTTGCTGTAGCTGGATATTATGACAAACAAATAGAACGGATTGCCGAAGGTAAAAAGATTGACCTAAATTATAGCGCAACCATGGCGACTTTGCGAATGACTAAGAATGAATTTTGGAAAGGCTTGAAGAATAAGATTAACATGTAATGGGAAAATTTAGTAAATTTGTTTAGTACAAATTACTCTTTATCCTGCTAAAAACTATCATTTTATGTCTGGACAAGTTGCAAAAAGATTGATTTCTGTAGAAGAATACCACAAAATGGCAGAAGTAGGAATTCTTAAGCCTGATGATCGGGTGGAATTAATTAATGGTGAAATTATTGCTATGAGTCCAGTTGGTAGCCCTCACGCATCAAGTGTAAAGAGAATTACGGCGCTTTTTTTTAATGTTTTAATTGATAGAGACTATAAGTTTCCATTTTATGCAGCTTCTGATGTACAAGAATGTTGGGTTGTCGATGTGGAAAATAAGGTTCTGGAAGTATACAGAGAATTATCAAAAGGAAAGTATCAATCTAAAGAAATTTATAAGAGCGGAGACGTTGTAAAACTATCTCATTTTGATTTTGAAGTGTCTGTCTCTAAAATTGTAGGATGAAAA
>CALDTJ010000574.1 GCA_937924145.1 uncultured Saprospiraceae bacterium | reverse complement strand
TATGATGTTTTAAAAAATCCTGATATTTTCATTAATCGAGTTACAGGTAAATTAGAGGATACGCTCAAAGCTATTCGTGTGATTATTCAATACCTAGAAAGAAAATCTTGGTACCGACTTTATTTACGTTACCATCACCTTATTCCCTATTTTTTTATTAAAAATAAAGATTGGTATTTTTGGCACAGACTGCACCTCTTGGTACAACAAAAGGAATTATTAACTTTTGTCCTTTGGCTAGAAATACAGACGGACGGGACTACCGAAAATTTGATCTCTAACTTAACTAAAATATTAGCAAACAACTTATCCAATACAATAGGAACAATAAAAATTTCCAATAGATCTAATCCTATTTTTAGAAAATCACTTAAGGTCAAATAAAAAATGCCTTCAAGTCTGTGATAAACTTGAAGGCATTTTATGTTTAGAGAAAACTAAATTCGATTAGTTCAAATAATTTTCCGCAAAGAACAAGCGATAATCATCCACCGATTTTTTACGTAGGACCTGTCGATAATTATACTGATTCACTACAAAAATATCAAAACCTGCTTTTAAAGAAACGAAATCTTTTACATTTTTGGTAGCTCCATCATAATAACTCAATGCAGCTTTTTTGTCTTTGAATTTTCTAATAATAATCACAGGGCGATTGGTATCGCTTCCCAAATAAATATTAGAAATTCTAAGTCGATCTAACTTGTGATTCTTACGATTATAATCGGAAATACTCGCTTTTACTTTGTTTAAGTCTACTTTCTCATCGAAAACGACGATTCCATAGTGGACTTTATCTTCTTCTACTCGGAATACCTTATTTAAGTTTTCCATCTTCTCCTTATCAATTAATCCACTTTCTATCGAAGATTTGTCACCCAACAATCGAAGAATTTCTCTGGCACGCTTCTCCTCATCTGTATTAGGATATTTACCAATTAACTCTTTCAATTTTTTCACATACACTTCTTTTCCACCACCTTCTTTCAAAGCGCCAGAACTCATTGCCTCCAATAAAACAAATCTTGGTTGATGAGAATTATTACCACCAAATAGTCGATTTACTTTTTGTACACGTTCGTTTACCTCCACGTATTTACCGCTAGTAAACATGGCATAAGTTTCATTATAATAGTCATTGATTTTTGACTCCTTATCCTCTGTTTTAGATAGATATTCAGGATCTTTCAACACTCTAGCATAAATCGTATTGCCATATTTTTCTAGAATCTTATCATAATAAGCTCGCTTTTTACCATTGTCTCCGATATCACTGTATGCTAAATAAAGGAAATACCAAGACTCCAACTCATGTCTACTTTCTGGATACCTATTATTCAATTCCTCTAAAGTAACGATTGCCTTTTCATTATTTTTCAGTCGATCTCTATACAAAGTTCCCAACTCAAATAAAGCACCCATGACTTGGTCATTCGCTTTCTGAATCTCCGCATCATTTTTAGGTACACCTGCCAAAACCTTAGAAATTTCTTCGTCGGTCAATGCCTCTTCATAAGCTCCTGCATCCGCAATATTATCATCAAAACTAAAGTCCTGACGATTAGATCTTCTCCAGTTATCTTCCAATGTACTTCGACCAGGCCATCTTCTCTCAAACTCTCTTCTACCCTTCTTAGATGCCTTATCATTGTATGCAAAGAAATTTGATTTCACTCCGCCAGCACCTAAGTTTCCGCTATTTCCACCTACGGGTATATTCGACGGTAATTTTGATTTATTGGATGCCTTTGCTGCCGCCAATTTTTCGTCCGCTTCTTTCTTTTTAATCTCCGCTGCTAGCTTTCGTTTATCGGCATCACTCATATTGCTCACTTTAAGTAAGCTGTCTTGTAAAGCGATAATTTCAATATTTTTCACAATATCCGTCAAGCCTTTTGACAAACGTTCTACTTCCAAGTATCGTTCATCGTTCTTGGACAAGGTAGCCAAGGCTGCATCAAAATTTGTTTTAGCATCTACATAAGATTCCTCTTCGTAATAAAGATTTGCTAACAATAGATGAGATTCCCCTTTTTGAGCTTGATTCAACGAATTGGTTTCTAAAGACTTTGCTAAATATTCGATAGCCTTATCTTTACTCCCGGCTCTCAATGCGATATCTGCTAATACAAAATAAATTTGATCTTGATATTCTTCATTCTTTGCCTCTTTGAGCATTTTCTCCAAATCCTTCTGAACTTGCGCCTCCGTAATTCTACCCGATGCCCATGAATTTTTCAGCACATTCAACTCTGCCGAAAATTCCATTTCATAACTATTGCTAAATTTCTTAGCCTTCTCAAAATTCGCCAATGCCTCGGTATTTCTACCAGCATCTTGGTGAATTTGGGCCAAAATAAAAGCAAATCGACCTTTCTCGTTCTTATCTTTAGAATACTCTATCGCTTGATTCAACGGATTGACAGCTTCGTCATATTTCTTTTGTTCTAAATAGAAATAAGCCATGGCTGGTGCCAATTGCTCTTTGACATCATCGAATGTATTTGGATCATTCGCCAATTCATCAAATAGAAACTCTGCTCGGATATAATCATCTCGCTCGATGTAAGTCTTTGCCAACCAAAGTACCCCTTCTTGGTAACAAGGTCGGTGTTTTAAAAAGTAGTTCTTTTTTGGGTCTTCTGGTTTCACCTCCGCTTCTTTTTCCGCTTTTTTTGCAGCAGCCTCGTCTTCAGCAAACTTCTTTTCCGCTTCTGCCTTAGCTAACCTTTCTTTCTCCTCTTTAGATACTTTCGTTTTAGCTGGTACTTTTTTTCCCTTAGACCGAGCCTTCTTTTTAGCTTTTACATCTTTCTTGCGATCTTTCTTTTTCTTTTCGATTTCTTTTTTACGGTCTTTACTTTTTTTAGCAACTTCTTTCTTTTTCTTCTTTTTCCCTTTCACGTCACCGCCTGATTTTTTGAGCGCCTTCTTAGCTTTTCTTGTCTTCTTTTTAGCAATAGCCTCAGGGTTAAACTCCGCTACCATGTACTCCAAAGCTTCTTGTGCTGATTCGTAATCTTGCTTTAAAAACATAGACTTCCCCATCAATAAGTAACAATCATCCACCCAATCTGACTCCCTATGCAAAGAAACGACAACAGATACCTTTTTGATCGCCTCATCCAAATCTTCTGCTACTGCCTTTGGATTTGATGCTTCCGTATATTTAAAAACAGGTAAGACCTTATTATAATTGTCTTGAGATTGTTCATTCAATTTGATCAAACTCTCCTCATATAGAATATTTGCATTGAAATAACCATTGAATTCAGAAGTCATGTTTTGGTACATCTTCTGCATCTTGGTTACATCTCCCTTCTGTTTTTGAGTGGTACATGCCGATATTACTAGCACTACTAGCAAACAAAACCACACTTTATTCATCTTTTTCAGATTTATCATGTTGCAATTCTTTTTCTTACAGACGATCTCAATCGTCCTCATTTTCTTTTAGGCACTTTAAATCGCCTATACGCTAAAATATTAAGACTACTTCTATACGTTAAAAAACACAAAAAGTGTTTCAAATTATTAAAGCGGTAAATGAGTTTAATTATTGTTGAAAAGTAACATTTTAATCCAAAAATAAAGGGAATTAAAAGGAAAATGATATTTTTAGTGAAAGTTATTAAAGAGCATTCTCTACAAAAGCACTAACTTTGTGTTATTACTAAAGAAAGACAAACTACATGGAAGATAACAACGAAGGGAAAAAAAGTAGGTGGGCTGAATGGAAAGATAAATTGGCCGTAACCTACCGCTTAGTAGTCATCAATGATGACTCTTTCGAAGAAGTTAATACTACAAAATTAACCCTTGCCAATCTTTATACCCTAGCCAGCAGTCTTTTTGTCGCACTTGCTTTTCTAGTTTTTTTACTGATTATTTTTACGCCTTTAAAGCAATTTATCCCAGGTTATGGTGATTTTAATGCAGAAAAGAAAGCAAAAGAATTGGAGTTAAAAATTGAAAGCCTTGAAACGGAAGTTGCTTCCTACGAGGCTTGGGCAAATGGCATCCGAAATATCATGGTCGGCAATGTGGATACCACTGGAGAAACAGGGAATCGAGAGATGCCAATTAGTGTCGAAGACCGTGCCTTAAATGTCGATAAAATCCCAGAAGATGATGTATTGAGAACAGCAGTAACCGAAGAAATCAATGAACCAGAACCTGTTGTTGTCAACTTGGCTGCACGAAATAAACCGCTGGAACAGTTATTTTTCACACCGCCCGTCACTGGTAGTATGACAAAATCTTTCTCCTTTGATGAAAGACACTACGGAGTAGATATTGCTGCGGCTAAAAATACAGCCATCAAGTCCGTAATGAGTGGTTTTGTGATCTCTTCTGATTGGTCTTTAGAAACAGGCAATACAATTTGCATCCAACACTCTGATAATCTCGTATCTTTCTATAAGCATAATTCTGTCCTGTTGAAAAAAACAGGGGAAAATGTAAAAGCAGGTGAGGCAATTGCCATCATCGGCAATACGGGCGACCATACCACAGGCCCACATTTGCATTTTGAACTTTGGCACGAAGGCAAGCCAATTGACCCTTGGGATTATGTGAATTTTAATTAATAGAGGTGAGAATTGACAGAGGTGAGAAAAGTGAGAGCAACTTTGCTTAGAAATTTTCTGGTCGCTCCGTGTGCAACTCGCAACTCGTAACCCGTAAACCGACCATATTGCTACAAAAAATTCTTTGGGACAACCAAAATCCACGTCAAATTTGGGGCGCTGTCATCGGTGCTTTTTTAGGACTTTTTCTGCTATTTAGTGCGATTCAATTATTTCATGATATTCGTTCGTTGACAGCAGGAAAAGGTGAGGATCGGTATGTTTTGGTCAATAAGAAGGTCAATATCTTTAATACCTTGGGAGCATCCTCTGCTTTTACACCCGAAGAAATTGACACCCTAACCCAACAACCTTTTGTAGAAAGTATTGGAAAATTTACCCCTAATAAATTTAAAGTAAGTGCTTCTAGCTCCATGATGGGCTTTTATACCGAACTCTTTTTCGAAGCGGTTGAAGATGAATATTTAGACATCCATCCTAGAAAATTTAAGTGGAAAACGGATCAACAAGAAATTCCCATCATTCTGTCTAGAGATTATTTGGCTTTATATAATTTCGGCTTTGCGCCAAGTCAGGGTTTACCTCAATTCACTCAAAATACCATCAAAAAAGTATCGGTAGATGTCACTTTACAAGGCAAAGGTTTACGACAAACTTTTACTGGTAAAATCGTTGGTTTTAGTGATCGAATCAATTCTGTTTTAGTGCCTCAAGACTTTATGGATTGGGCAAATAATAAATTTGGTAATACTCAAAAAAGCAGTATTTCAAGAGTTATTTTAGCCACCGAAAATCCTTATTCACCTGATTTACGACAATACCTTAAAGACAATAATTTAGAAGTTTCTAGTGGTAAATTAATCGGTGGTCAAGTGGGTATCATTATCAATATCATTCTTGGATTAATTGCCTTCATTGGGCTTATTATCACCGTATTATCTATTCTAGTTTTTATTTTAAATTTTGAATTAATCATCAGTCGGACTAGCTCTGAAATTGGGCTTTTAATGCAATTGGGCTATCAACCACAACAGGTTAGTCAATTATTGGTCAAACGACTCATAACGCTTTTTGGCGGCGTATTAATCACTGCTTTTTTAGCTGTTTTAATCGGTCATTTTATACTTTCCAAGTGGTTAGTCGGACAATCTTTTGAAATTAGTGCGGGTCTGCATTGGTCGGTTTGGCTGGCAGGTCTTTTAGTTGGATGCTTATTTTTTATGATAAATAAAAACAGTATTGAAAGGAAGGTTGGGCAATTGTTTCTGTAACTATCCCACAATCACCAAATCACTAAACCCACTCCCCCGCTTTTGCACCTGTATCTGCGTAGAAATCCGCTCTTTCAAGGCATTTACGTGGGAAATTACCCCAATTCGCTTGCCTTTTGACTGTAGATTTTCCAAGGTCGTAATCGCTAAATCCAAAGCAGATTCATCTA
>CALDTJ010000573.1 GCA_937924145.1 uncultured Saprospiraceae bacterium | reverse complement strand
TGTGAGAATCCAAAGAGAAAAATAAAATTGCTAAATAAAGCAATTCACCTTGCAAAATACATATTTAGGTTAAAGAATTGATAGTGAACCGTTTTGAAAAGTAAAATATTGTCATTGCAGACTATTTTTTTTCACAGCAACTCCTTTTTTACTAAAAATCTAAATTTCTTATACTATTTTTTTGTATATTGCATAACTGAAAAAGTAGTAAATTTTATTTATCCTACTTTTTCTACCATATATATCACAATACGACATTTTTTCAAGACCATTGATTGAAACACCAAAGACATCATTAATAAGTAATTATTAATGTGCTTTCTAGTCTATTAGACTTTAAAAGCGCCAGTTGATAACTTTATGTTTATCAACACCAAAATTGTTTTAACGCCATGAATGTATCTCTACAAAAATTTAAATTCTTACTTTTTTTGGCCCTCTTGGCTATTCCCGTCCTGGGACATGCACAAGCAGGATTAGTCCAATCAAAGACTGCCTTTAAAAATACTCCATTAAAAATTTGGGCTCAGGATGTCAGTGCACAAGGTTTAGTTCTTGTCTCTAATCCTAAATATGGAAAAGTCATTCAGAATATCTCTGGTTTGAATGGGGTAGATACTTTAGTCTATCTACCTAATGAGGACTTTATTGGATTTGATGAATTTTCATTTGACCACTTTACAGATTATCCGCCTTTAGTACGAGTTGGCCCAGTCCAAACTACTGTTAAAATCAAAATTGTACCTTCTTATGTAGAGGCGCAACATGATTACTCTATAGTCAATAAAAATGAATCTGTTAGTTTAAGAGTTATTACAAATGATTCTGTCACGCATGGTGCTTTAGTTGTAGATCCAGTTTTCCCTGTGGTAAATCACGGGACAGTAAGTGTAGGAGCAGAACGTGGGTTTGTGAATTTTACACCAGAACAAGATTTTACAGGTTTGGCCGATTTTAACTATATAGCATGTGACTCCGTTGGTACTTGTGCAACAGGATCTGTAACGGTATACGTGAACGAAGAAGGTGTAACTTTCAATGATGAGATTCGATTAGGAACAGGACAAAATACTTCTAAGGCAATTCCAATGCCTTTTAAAGTAACTCGTGTAGAGCCTGCTACTAATGTAAATATAGAAAAATCAGAATATGCGGTTGTATATGAACCTAACTTTGATTTTTATGGCGAACAAACTTTTACCGTATACGGCGAAAATGGCAACCAAAGAAAGGTTACAATTGATGTAATTGAGCGATCTATTAATGCCTTGACATTGGCTAAGGAAGACATTATTTATGCTACCTTAGGTGAAGCTGTAAATATTAATCCTTTAGCAAATGATGAATTTACTGGTGTGAGTTCTATCAACTTTGCAGTTTTGCAAGGAGGAGCTATTAGTAACCAAGCTGATTTTAGAGATGGAGAAATTACTTTTACGCCTGACGAAGATTTTAAAGGTGTCGCTAAAATTTTATATGAAGTAAGAGATAATGGATATGAGCCACATAGAGCTTTTATCTACATTATTTATGATAGAAATAATTTCGGTCCAAACGTAAAGGATTACGAATATACTTTTAGAGTTAATCCTGGACAAACTAAAATTATTGACTATAAAGCACCAATCGACAATTTCCGTTTAACACCAACAGATGGTTTTGATAATTTAAACGGTTTTGTTTCTGCTTATACAGATCAAGCTATCAAGTATGAGGCACCAGAAGAAGGGCCTGCTACGGATCAGTTTGAAATTTCTTACTGTGTTCCTGCGAACTCTAGTAATTGTCAACAGATAAAAATTAGAGTGGAAACTGTAGAAGAAAAAGTTGTTGATTGTGATGGAGACTGTGTTTTCCCTGGTGATTTGAATGCAGATGGAATAGTTAATAGTGCAGATTTATTACCTCTTGGTTTATATGTAGGAACTAAAGGACCTGCTAGAAACGATCAATCTACTAGATTCGATGGACAACCTGCCGCTGATTGGAGCATGGCTTTTGCCGAATCTACTAGTGCAGTTAATCTTAAGCATTATGATGCTAATGGTGATGGAGTGATTACAGAAAAAGATGCAGATGCTATTCGTAAGAATTATGGTGCAGTTAGACAATTAGTTCCTAATGCTTTACCTGCTTTATCAAAAGGTATTTCTATTGCGCCTAATCGAGTGACTCCTAATGTAGCAGATGTGCCAGTTGGTTCACCAATTGCTGCTGGTAGTTTAGTGGAATTTGATATTACTCTAGGTGATATAGACAATCAAGAATTGGACTTATACGGTTTTACTTTTCCATTTAAATTATCTGGTAAATCATTTATTGATCCAGAAAGTTTTACGGTTACTTTTAAAGATGATAGTTGGGCTGCATTAAATGCCCCTACCATTAATCTAGAGCAAAATGTGAGTGATGATAATTCAGATGAAGTTCAATTTGATTTAGCTTTCACCCGTACTAGTGGTAAAGCAGTAAGTGGTATTGGTCCAGTTTTAACTGTTGGATTTGTAGTAATTGGTGATCTTGAAGGTTTCAAATTACCAGAAGATGCCCTCAACTTAAAAGTAGAGGTAGGACAAGGTTATGCGATAGACGGACAAGGTACCTACTACCAATACGAAGGTGCTGCTGCGATTGATATTCCAATCACTTTCGAGCAAAAAGAAGAAGAGGAATTAACACCAAATAACTTATTGGTGTATCCAAATCCTGTATCGGACATACTAAATGTGCAATTACAGAGTTTTAACTATAAAGTAAATAATATCTCTTTATATAATATCACAGGACAACAAGTGTTTCAATCAGTTCCTTTAGAAACTAAGCGATTCCCGATTCCTGTGAGTAATTTAGCAGAAGGCTTATATATAATGAGTGTTCAAACTGACGGTGGCGTATTGAGTAAGAAGATTGAGATATTGCGTCAGTAGTAGATGAATTGTTCGATAACAAAGATGTGATTTAAGTTCATCATTTATCGTTCATCATTCATCGTTTATAAATTCGGATATATTCATGGTCTTGATAAATCTGGGCTGCAGACAACGTGTCTGTAAGCCCGATTTTTTTTGACGCAGAGAGACGCAGATTTTTTATGTTTTTTTTATGTTTTCTTTACTAGACTCATTGCCCCTTTAAAATTATAGCCATCTGAAAATGCCTTTCTGTAAGCTCTCTAGAAGGGGGTGCTTTGTAAGCACCTCCTTCTTTGTGTCAGAAAAATAATAACCCACACTTTTTACCGTAGTGCTGATATTTGAAATAGTAGAATTAAAAAGGATTATTTTATTCTAACTCTTTCGCCTTTTGTAAAGCCGCAGTCCCCTGTTCTGTATTTCCTGCATTCATATAAGCATTACCTAGATTACGCCAAGCAGTGGCACTATTTGGCTGCAATTGAGTCGCTTTAGAAAAAAGTGTTATTGCTTGGGTAATATTCCCACTCATCCCTTGTGCAACGCCTAGTCCAAATACCGTCTCATAATCTTCTGGCAGCACTTTCTGTGCTTCTGATAGGTACTGAATAGATTTATTTAAATCACCTTGCTGTTGACCGTAAAATAAGCCTGCATCTCGATAAGTTACTCCTCGATTATTAAAGGC
>CALDTJ010000572.1 GCA_937924145.1 uncultured Saprospiraceae bacterium | reverse complement strand
TTCTATCGACACCCCATATCTTTTAATCATCAAATCCTGAAAGGATTGAAGATGAATAGCCCCCAATAAAATTGGGGGAAGTGATATTTTAAGCACTTCCTTACAAGTCTGAAAGACTTGAACATTAAAATTCTTATTATTGGGGTTGTGTAAAAAGTCGATTTTATCAATAAATTATTATTTTTAATAAAATGTTTATCGTTGATTATTTTGGTTTTAAACACATAAAATATTCTAATATTTTACATATTTTGACTTTCTACACAACCCCTCGAACACCCTATTTATTCATTTCTATTTATTCATTTCCCCCGATTTCATCGGGGGCTATTATTATTGAATTCTCTTCGGAATTCATATTTGGAACTTATGGGGTGTCGGTAGAATTTTAAATTGTCAGATACGTATGAAATGAGTCAACATCTAATTGTCAACATCCGTAATTTTATCTATCCGAGGGGAAAAGTCAACGTCTAAATCAGCGTGGACTCATAAATCTGTGTGGGAAAGTCAACGTCTAGCTGTCAACATCTAGTTCCGTGTTATCCAATTCCAAAATCATCCACCTCCACTACCCCACCAGCCGCCAAATCTCCCAACCAAGTATTATGAATCCGTACCCGAAATAAACGTAAAGTAGGAAACCCAACCACAGCCGTCATTTTCCGAACCTGCTTAAATTTACCTTCCGTCAAAGTAATAGAAACCCAACTAGTTGGCCCATGCCAATCTCCTCTAATTTTCACGATTCTTTCAGGAAATTCAGGTGGAGGAACAAGTAATCGGGCTTTACAAGGTCGAGTTAAATAATCCTTTCCTTCAATTCTAATCGTTACACCACTCTTCATTTTTTCGACTGCGGTAGCATCAATAATACCATCAACTTGTGCGTAGTATTCTTTTTCGATATGCTTTGCCCGCACCTTTTCGCTCATTTTTCCATCAGTGGTTAAAAATAGTAAGCCCTCAGTTGTCTTATCTAATCGACCTATTGCCATCGTATTCTCTGGAAAATCATGTAATTCTCCTAATAACTGCTTCTTTTTATTCGTCACCCATTTAAATTGGCTCAAAAATCCATAAGGTTTGTGAATGATGAAATGACGATGTTTTGGCATTGTAAGTTTTATAATTTTTCAAAATTAAAAACACAAAAATATCTCTTTTTACTAATTCCAAGGTAATTAATTTCGTTACCTTGCGATTTTCTTAATTGAATGATAAAACACAAATTAATGCAATTTAAAAATCAGTCAGTTATCGTAACAGGAGGTAGTTCTGGCATTGGGCGAGCAACAGCTTTAGAATTTGCCAAAAGAGGAGCGAATGTAGTTGTTTCTGATATCAACGAAAAAGGAGGACAAGAGACTTGCGATAGTATAAACAATAATGGAGGAAAGGCCATTTTTGTAAAAACAGATGTTTCGAATAGCCAAGAAGTACAGACTTTAGTGGAAACTTGTTTAAAAGAATTTGGGCAGCTAGACCATATAATTAACAATGCAGGAATAGGGCAAGGACTCTATTTTTTCGACCAAATCACCGACGAACACTGGGCTAAAACCATAGCAGTTAATCAAACGGGTGTTTTTTATTGTATGAAAGCAGCTTTGAAGGTGATGAAAGCCCAAAAAAGTGGAAATATCGTCAATACTGCCTCGGCTGCAGGTATCAGATCTGCTCCAAGAATGGGGGCTTATGCCGCCAGTAAACATGCAGTAGTAGGCATGACCAAAACCGCCGCTGCTGAATACGGAAAGTTTGGAATTAGAATCAATGCCATTTGTCCTACCGTGATTGAAACACCTATGGGAGATAGCTATGTTGGTGTAAATGAAGATTTACAAAAAATGATGATAAAGTCTGTCCCAATGCGCCGTTTTGGACAGGCTGAAGAAGTGGCTCGAACAATCTGCTATTTATGTAGTGAAGATGCCAGTTATATCAACGGTATAGCCATGCCAATAGACGGCGGCTCCAATGCGTAAACCAGTAACCAGTAACCAGTAACCAGTAACCAGTAACCAGTAACCAAAATATAAAATATGTCAAATCAAATACCTACAAAAGCAAAAGAATTAAGAACAACCGTCAATAAAGATGGTCATTTATACCTATCAATTGAAGAATTTCGGGTACCAAAACCTAAGGCACATGAAGTCGTTGTACGAATAGAGGCTACAGCAATCAACCCTTCAGATGTAGCTGTCGTACTAGGATTTCCAGCCCTTGGTAGAACGGAACACGTTGGAACAAATGCGAATCCTAAAACCCCGATTCAAATTCCAGCACCATTTCTTGGAATGTACAGTGGTCGATTAGATATGCCATTACCAGCAGGGAATGAGGGTGCAGGTGTAGTGGTAGATGCAGGAGCAGATGCCCAGCATTTAATGGGTAAGGTAGTAGCACTTTTCGGGGCAAGCACTTATGCACAGTATCGTTGCGTACCAGCAGCAGCTTGTATGCCTATGAACGAAGGAACTACGCCCAAAGAGGCAGCCGCAAGTTGTGTAAATCCATTGACCGTTTTGGCAATGATTGAAACCATGAAAATGGAAGGTCATACTGCAATGATTAATACGGCAGCAGCATCCAACTTGGGGCAAATGTTGGTGAAAGCCTGTGCAGGAGATGAGATTCCTTTAATCAATATTGTCAGAAAAAGAGCGCAAGTAGATTTATTGAAATCTATTGGTGCAAAGTATGTGCTGAATTCTAGCGAACCTGGATTTTTCGTCAGTTTAGTAGCTGCCATAGGAGAGACAGGTGCGACTTTAGGTTTTGACGCAATTGGTGGTGGAGAAATGGTGAATACGATCCTTAGTGCTATGGAAAAAGCGGAACAAAAGAAAGCAACATCCTACAGTCGATATGGGTCAACGACGCACAAACAAGTCTACATTTATGGTGGATTAAGTCATACGCCTACCAATCTTTCTCGATCTTACGGGATGTATTGGGGAGTCGGTGGATGGTTGGTCACTCCTATTATTCAAAGAGTCGGGCCAGAAAAATTTGGAGCTATGAAAAAACGGGTAGCAGATGAAATTAAGACGACCTTTAAAAGTGAGTTTTATAAGGAAGTTACTTTAGAAGAGGCGATTTTACCAGATACTATTTGTGCTTATGCTAAACAAGAAAGTGGTAAGAAGTATTTGATTCGACCGCAAGGGTAAAAGGTATCAGGTATCGGGTATCAGGTGCTAGGTTAGATGTTGACACTGCACTAGAGTCGTTAACATCTAACCTTAACACTGTTTCAGGTCTTAGAGAACTAGTTGATAAATATATACTTGTGTCTCTGTCATAGTTTTCTATTCTCATTAAGCCATTCCGCTGCATTCCAATTTGGACTTATACCACCCAATTTTGGAAAGTATAAATTAGGGTTATTTGATTGCACAAGCGTAATTAATTTTTGCCCTATTAGTAGCCATTCACGTGAGTTTCTAGCAATAACATCAAGAATTCCTTCTGCAAATTCTTGATCTTCCGAAACGAAATTATCGTATTGCCTAAAAATCAATATCAAACCTTTAAATCTTTCGTTGTACATATCCCCAAGGCTATCATTAAAGGCATCCAAATTTTCTCCATAGTAATCAGGAAAATTAAGAGCTGTTTTCAAATACTTGTGAGCATTTTTCCGATTCCAACTCTGAGTGTTCATATCAATGACCTCGAAGTCGTTATTACTAAACCAATTGAGGTCTTCATCTAGAATTGTATTTTTAAAATATAGGCAAATTGGTCCGTCTCTAAGAATTTGAATATCCTTTCCTAGTTTTTTCATTTTCATTTCTATTTAAAAAGTAATTTTTCGATAAACTATTAATAGACATGACTAAAAGTAATTTTTCGCAAAAAATTATAGCTCGTTACCCAAATCTGGTTCAACATCTAACCTAGTACCAGAAACCTGACACCTGATACCAGTTATTACTCCTTCAATCCACCTGCTACTTTCTCACCGTCCTTATACTCATATTCCATCACCACATTCCCCTGATCGTCGTAATACTTATACATACCGTGCTGTTTACCATTTTTGTATTCTGCCTCCATCTGAATTTTTCTAGTCGGGTAATATTTCTTGAACATACCGTTTAGCTCACCATTCACATAAATGCCTGATTCTTCTAGGTTTCCAAAGCGAAATTTGGCATAATTCCCATCATAAACGCCATTAGCATAGGTCGTTAAAGTCTCAATCTGTCCACGATCTGAGTAGGTCAAGTAAACACCATTTAATTCATTATTGACGTAATTCGCTTGTGTTTTGATCGCCATTTCTTTGTTTGGATGATACGTCACCCAAGAACCATTTTTAGCACCATTGATTAAAATTCCTTCTTCAATTACAACTCCATTTGCATCTTTTTTAACTGCTTTTAAGCCAGCACCTCCTGCAATTTTTGTTGTGGTAAAACCTGTCAGGTCGGCTGGTACTGCATTGGAAGAACCTCCTCCTTGTTGACAATTAGAAAGGAAAAAAACAATAGTAACTAACAAAATTGGATATAAAATGCGTTTCATAAAATTAGTTTTTAATAAGAAAATCAAAGTTTAAAATTTCGATGCTGCGAAAATAAAATCTTTAGCAACTAAATCAAAACGATACATCCAAATTTCATGATTCTTTGGTAAATTCCAGGATTGGGCTACAGGATTATTTCTTGTTTGATACCTTTTAAGTAATGCGGATTTTTAAAAATTTTTCTCACCAATAAAGAAAGAGGTGCTTACAAAGCACCGCTTTCTAAAAGACCAACAGAAAGAGGTGCTTACAAAGCACCGCTTTCTAAAAGACCAGCAGAAGGTTGCTTTTTAAGCACTCCTTCTTTTTAATGACTAAAGAAAAACATTTTCCAAAAAGTGTGGTTCTAAGCATAGAAATGTTAAAAAAATCCTATTTTCTAACTTTTATCAAGATATATGACAGCAAATCCATGGTTTTGGGCGTTTATGATATGGAGTTTCCCTTTGGGCTATTACCGAAGTAAATTCCGAAAAATTGTTTACCAAACGGATGATTGGACAATTAATATCAAACCTGTCTTCGTAAAAGAGGTAAAAGGGCTTTTTCAAAACTTATATCCTGACAATAAGGAGTATTTGAAAATGCGTAATTTTTACAGATTTTACTTAGTCGTTTATACGATCTTGTTTTTCCTTTGGTAAACTGAACAACACTAAAGCATAAAGGCTAAAACAATGGACGATCCAGATAATTCGGATTTTAGAAAACACATCAAAGCTACCCAACAGGCAGGAGATGATTACTTAACTGCTACTATCTATCCTTTCCTAAAACAGTTCCTTTTTACGATATTCCTTTATGTACTACTTTGGAATCAATTCGAGTGGATAAAATGGACCCTACTATTCACCATTCCAAGTGTTTTATACAATATTTTTAAGATTTATAATCAGAAAAAATATTTAGAAAATAAGGTAGCTGAAATGAAAGGAATGCTCAAAGAGTTCAGTCAAGAAAGCTATTAATAACTGATGTTACGCAAAAAAGACTACGAAGTAGCCAAACATGAATAGCCCAGTATGAAATGCTGGGTTTGGTAATTGGTCAATACCCCCTAGAACTACGGAGTAGTTCAACTACTTCGTAGTTAGCCATTGCTCCCTATTTATTCCGTAGATTTACATCTACGGCTATTCATTTTCAAATCTTTCAGATTTACTGCGTAACATCAGTTAATAATTAGAATAAAGCAATAAAAAAAGCTCGGAATGGAAACCATCCGAGCTGTATTCAATCAAAAGTAATCAAAAAAATATTTCTTAAAAAAGGGAAAAGATAAATGCTAAAAAAAACGCTAACTTACTGAATTACAACTAACTAGAAGTTCATCGTTCATCATTTATATTTCATCGTTTTCTTTAAGCACGTTTTAAGTGCGCTCTCTTTTTAGGCAATTTTTTAAAGTGATCCATTCCCTCTATATCAAAATCTACATTCGATAGATCTTCAAATTTTAGACTTCCAGTCAAATGAACTAATAGAAAACTATCATCGGCATCAACTACTAAGATAACGCCAGTAATTCGATCTCCATTTTCCTGTACTAAAAAATTAACATTTGTAGCCCCCTCTTTGACCATTACCAATGGTTCAAATCGGTCTTTATGAAGATTCCTCAATAGGCTTTTCACGGCCTTATGGCTAACGGGATTATAATCTTCTACCCAAATAGCACTCAATTTATTAAGTTTACGCATTGTTTTCTGGGCGTCCTGATCTTCTAAATCACTACTGAATAATTGTAATAAACCACCTTGCAAGGTGAATTTATTGACGTTTTCTAGTTCTGCGTATTGATTAAAGAACCTTTCAACAGAAGTTTGGGCAAAAGTGTAGCTACTCGCAAAAATTGCGATTATTATTAAAAACGAATGTCTCATGATTTCTACAAGATGAATGAGCGAACCCGAAGGGTGAATGTTCGGATGAGCAAACACTGTTTGTGAACCGCAAAGCGGGTGGGTATGCTCAAGTGAATGAACCGCAAAGCGGATGGGGTGCTCAATTTTGAAAAAATTACAGGATTAGCAGGATTTCTGTAGGTCGTGTACCCTACCTGTTTACTAATGCTGTGGGTTAATGAATGGTGTTTTGGTATTTTATTTTCAATAGTGCGAACTACCTCAATTTCTCTTTTTCAATTCCTTTAAGTTATCCATGCCTTCGATGTCTATGGCATCGGACAATTTAGAAATTTTGTCAAGATCGATGTCTCCGACAAAGCTCATTAGGATAAAATCTTGATCTTTTCCTCCTGAAATTAGGAGCAATTCATCAATTTTGTTATTGGTTTCTTTGACTACGAATTCTACTCTATTCCCTTCCTTCGTTCGAGCAGTCATTAGTAATTCGTATTCTTTTTTGGTATTAATCTTGCTTTTTGCCTCTTTGTAAAAATTATAAGCATCTTCATCAGTCACTAAAATACGTAGACCTTTTAATTTTTCGGCAACATCTTTAAATTCATCAAAGTTGTCGTCATCCGAATCTAAGTTTGAAATCATGGAAAACATCTTTCCACTAATGTAAACGACAGTAAATCGTTCGTCTTCTAAGTATTTGTCGAAATACTCAGAGATGGCATCTGCCTGCCCAAAGGAGGTCGCTAAAAAGCTGACCAGCAAGAGACTTAAAACTGCTAATTTTTTCATGTGAAATTGTTTTAAAAATTCAATCGGGTGATTTAATGGTACTGGCGATTTCAATCGCCAAAAGTATCGGCGACTTTAGTCGCTGTGAAATTTGTAGATATGTAGGCGACTGAAGTCGCCTGTACTTTATTTGGCGACTGAAGTCGCGGGTACTTTGATCGTCTTTCCTACTTTTTGAACTGCTCGAACTTGCTGTAAAGCCGTAGCCCGTCCATCATTTAACTTTTGAGAAAATAGTAATAATGCCGCCTTCGTTTTCGCCATAGCTAATTTAGGGTCTTTGATTTCTTTAGATGCCCAATAAGTAGCCAATCGTTCCGCTTTCGTAGGTTGATTTATTTTTTGGTAACCAAACCCTATTGTTAATAATAGCAGGACAGCCGCTGCAATTCTTCGCAAATAGAAAATTTTCGCTGTTCTGACTGGAATTAATGGCTGTTTTTCAGCTTGTAATAGCGTGGTAACGGGTGTCTCTAAGGTCTGTTTTTGAGCAATAGTAAAATACTGAAAGGTGTTCGCATAGGGCATGAGTTCTTCGGCTACATTACCACTATTAAAGTAATTTTTTAAGGCTTTTTCTTCTGCTAAAGTCGTTTCGCCTGCCCAATATTTTTCCAATAATCTTTTATAATCCATAGTCTACGGTTTTTAAAATTGCTGCTTTTAAACTTTGCCTTCCTCTGAATAAATTGACCTTTACCTGATTCATCGACAGGTCTAAAATTTCCATAATTTCTTTATAAGACAATTCTTCTATATCTCTTAATTGTAGTACCAATCGTTGTTTTTCTGGTAAGGCTTGAATCAATTGATGAATTTGCTCAATAGTATCCTTACTCTCTGTAAATTGGGCTGGATTTTGTGCTTCACTTACGGCATCAAATTCCTCATTTAGCGATGCCGTTTTAGCGTGCTTGGAGCGCATTTTATCTACTGACAAATTCCGAGTTAGTCGAATACTCCATGCCTCCAGATTTTTTACCCCTTTTAATTCCCCTCGCCCATTCCACAATTTTATCAAAACTTCTTGCACGACATCTTCTGCCTCCGCAGCGTTGTCCATCATCCGCATCGCAAAGCGAAACAGTCGATTTTTTATTGGTGTTATCTGTCGTGTGAAATCTTTCATTGTCATATCAACCCGAAGACGATTTGATTTATTTAAATGTTACAAGCGAGGAAATTAAAATGAAAATTTTTAATCAAAAAAAAAGAAATGGTTGAAATCAAATCAATCATAACTCTTTATTTTTCAACTACTTACAGTCTATTAGATAATCTTATTTTTTCAGACATTAAATTTAATGTTTTTGGTAGAAAGAAGGAGATGCTTTCAAAGCATCGCCTTCTATTAGCTCAGCACAACTTCAATAACTAATAAAATAAAGAAAGGAAAAAATAATTTCGATAAATGGAGAGAAATAAGATAAATGGGACAGTTAATCTTTAACAGAGTGCAGATTAACAATGAGTGTTACTTATTTTCTACCATATAGTTCATACGAGTGCATTTAAGTTGCTGTGCTAACAGCTTAAATGAACTTAAATATCAACATGGTAAAAACATAAATTAAGTATAGTAACAAATTTGGAAGAAATAAATGGTCTGTAAATTGACCAAGTACTCATTGAGTATAAGCTAAGCCTACGTATAAGCATAAGCCCAAGCAATCAACACAAACTGAATCGGCAATCGCAACCATAAGCCCCAAATTGGTACTTTCATACCAGCACCTTTGGAGGTCAAATGATAAATATTGGCAGGAAAAACAGCAATTAAGAGCGCAATAATACCCCATGCTGCCGCAGATTGAGTAGCTGGAATTAATAAACCAATAGCACCTAAAATCTCCGCAACTCCAACGATAACATTAATTGGTTTTTCCCATTTTTTAATAGCAGGTGGCGTTAATTTATAAAAAAACCAAGGTCTTTTAAAGTGGGCATACCCTGCATACCCATAAAAGGCAGCCATGACAAATTTCAAATAAAAGAGGATATTCATTTTGTTTTGTTTTTGCGAGTTGCGGATTTCGGGTTGCGAGTCGCTAAATTAACGGATACAAACTCGCAACTCGCAACCCGCAACTCGCAACCCGCAACTCGTCTATTTCCCAGCCTTTTTGTGGTCTGCCAAAAACTTAGCTAAACCAATATCAGTCAAAGGATGCTTTAACAAGCCTAAAATGGAATTGAGTGGACAAGTAACGATGTCTGCTCCAGCCATTGCAGCGTCAACTATATGTTTTGAATTTCTAACCGAGGCCGCTAAAATCTCTGTTTCATAGCCTTGTACGGCGTATAATTCAGCAATTTGAGAGATTAAACCGATGCCATCCCATGTAATATCATCTATTCGACCAACGAATGGGGACAAATAACTAGCACCTGCTTTGGCAGCTAAAATAGCTTGACCAGCAGAGAAAATTAAAGTACAATTCGTTCTGATTTCTTGGTCGCTAAACCATCTTAATGCCTTTACACCATCTTTAATCATCGGCACTTTTACTACGATATTTGGGGCAAGTGCAGCCAACTCTTGACCCTCTTCAATCATGCCTTTGAAGTCGGTAGAAATGACTTCTGCACTTACATCGCCATCTACTAATTTGGCGATCTTTCGATAATGATCTTTTATGTTTTTCTTACCAGAAATTCCCTCTTTTGCCATCAAAGAAGGATTGGTCGTCACACCATCTAAAATGCCCAAGTCTTTAGCCTCGGCGATGTCGTCTAAATTTGCTGTATCAATGAAGAATCTCATAGAATTGAAAGTTATTGGAAGTTATTTAGAGATTATTGGAGATTATTGGAGGTTATTTTCTTGCACTATGGCCAATTGTCAGTACTCATAATAACCTCTAATAACATAAAATAATAACTCCTAATAACTTCTGTTATTAAATTTCCGCAAAGGTAGGGGAATTATAGAAGGATTTACAATTTTCGAATGGAGATATACTTTAGGTTTTGAAAATTATAAATAGGTCAACTTAATCACAGGTTAAGCTTAATATGTTGTCAACATCTAAACCAGCACGACTGCGCATGCGGGCGGGTCTGTACTTTTATCTATCCGTGGGGGAAAAAAATCACATCTAACTTCAGTTTTCGAGTAGAGATTTATTGAGTTTTTGAAGATCAGAAATAAAAAAGTCATCCCCCAGTAGAAGATGACTTTAATTGAACAAAAACCATGAATCTTTATGAATATTCGCCATCAAATACAGATGTATTCTTCGGCTACTTTCTTACAAACTCGTGCAGTCTTGGGGGGTAATTTAAAAAATTTGAACAATCTTTTTAACCAAAACCATTTTGTCCCGACCGCACGATTTAAAACTCCCTTCTAAAATCCTATCTTAAGTTAGATAGGTTAGATTTTAATGTGATTAGTTTCTCAATAATATGTATGTAGTATATTCTTTGAAATAGACACAACTATCTATTTTGATATTTTTTTTTGTAATAAATATTTAGGAAAATTTGATTTACTTTGCCTTGTGTAATCGAATAGAAATAATGTGTAAGGAGTTGGACAAGTCCAATTTTTAGAAGAAGTTTGAAGTCAAGTATAAACGCTCTTTCTATAAAAAATACTTAATTTTAGCGTTATAGTTAATGGTAATTTCAAATACTGTACCACTTTTTATAAATATTAAAATATTTTATGTTTAAATCACTTTATTTCAACAAGTTCCATTCGATAATTTTGCTAACTGCCTGTATATCAATATTCTTTGTTAATTGTAAAACAACTCCAAAAGAAGAAGATTACAAAATTATACAAAGTAGTGTAGCAAAAAAAGCAATGGTGGTCTCTGCACATCATTTGTCAACAAAAGTGGGCAACGATATTTTAAAAAAAGGTGGAAATGCAGTAGATGCTACGATTGCCGTACAATATGCATTGGCGGTTGTATATCCAAGAGCAGGTAATATTGGCGGCGGTGGATTCATGGTCATTCGTACCAAAGATGGAAAGTATGACAGTATCGACTATCGAGAAAAAGCACCTAAAGCAAGTACAAGAGATATGTATCTGGATAGTTTGGGCAATGTCATACCAGGACTTAGTAGAAATGGACATTTAGCAGTCGGAGTGCCAGGAACAGTTGATGGAATGTTTGAAGTACATAAAAAATATGGAAAATTAGATTTCAAAGAATTGATTCAACCTGCTATTGATTTGGCAACAAATGGTTTTTTATTAACACCATTAGAAATAGATCGTTTGAATAAGTTTAAGCCTGAGTTTGAAAAATATAATGAACAACCAAATCCATTTTTGAAAGATACCCCTTGGATTCAAGGAAATAGATTGGTTCAAAAGGAATTGGCGCATACTTTAGAATTAATTAGAGATAAGGGTCGAGCTGGTTTTTATGAAGGAGAAACTGCCAATGACATCGTAGCAGAAATGAAATCTGGTAATGGTATTATCACCTTAGATGATTTAAGTTCTTATCATTCTAAATGGCGAACACCTTTAGTGGGTGATTATAAAGATTATAAAATTATTTCGATGGCGCCGCCTTCTAGTGGTGGAATTGCTTTATTGCAAATGTTGAAAATGGTCGAGAAATATCCATTAGCAGACTACGGTTTTCAATCGCAGAAGGCTATGCACTTGATGATCGAGGCAGAAAGACGAGTCTATTCTGACCGAGCTAAACATCTAGGAGACAGTGACTTTTACAATGTACCGCAAGATTCTATGCTAGACGAAACCTATATTGCCGATAGAATGAGCGATTTCGACCCTACCAAATCCACACCAAGTGATATGGTTGCCGCAGGAAATTTTGCAGTTCCATTGGAGTCTTTTGAGACCACTCACACTTCAGTAGTTGATGCGGAAGGCAATGCTGTTTCTGTCACAACTACCCTCAATTCAAATTATGGTTCAAAAGTTGTCGTAGATAATGCAGGTTTCTTTTTAAATAATGAAATGGATGATTTCAGTGCCAAGCCTGGCGTACCTAATCAATTTGGTCTAGTAGGCAATGAGGCGAATGCGATTGAGCCAGAAAAGCGAATGTTGAGTTCTATGACGCCAACCATTGTGGAGAAAAATGGGGAGTTATTTATGGTTTTGGGAGCACCTGGAGGTTCGACTATTATTACTGCTGTATTTCAAGTTTTCTTGAATGTAGTAGAGTTTGGGATGCCTTTGGATGATGCGCTTTTTGCTAAGCGATTTCACCACCAATGGCTACCAGATGTCGTTTTGTATGAAACTGGCGGATTAACTGAGGCTAGCAAACAATCTTTAGAAGCTTTAGGACATTCCTTAAAGGATGTAAAATATATGGCATTGGTTAAAGCGATTCATGTACAGCCAGATGGGGCTTTGCATGGAGTTGGGGATAATCGAAGTGAGGATCATGCGGAAGGGTATTAATTCGTAATTCTTTTTCTTAAACCACAAAGGCACAAAGATCACAAAAGAGTTTTCACAAAGTAGAGTAAAATTCACTTTGTGAATTTCCTTTGTGTACTTTGTTTATTTGTGGTTTAAAACTAGGTATACTGGAAAACTATACAACAAAAAACAGATGAGATTTTATTTTTTACTAGCTTTATCATTCTTCCTTAATGATTTAGGTGCAAATAATGGGGAGCGATTCTATCAAACAACGGCTCAGAATGGAGATGGAGTTTACTCCTTATTAAGAAGGTATCAACTTTTGGATTCTCCTTGTAACCTAGAACGTTTTTATGAAATAAATAAACTTAGCCGAAACGCCAATTTAGCAAAAGGCAAGGCTTACTTTTTACCCATTCTAATTTATGAATATAACCGTAGAAGTATTCGCTCTACAATTGGAGTGGACGATTGGGATTTGGCGATTCGAATTCAAGAATACAACAAGGAAATGGTTAAGGCGGGCTATCGGAAAAAAGATTATATAGACGATAGTGTACTTTGGGTGCCTTATCACGAAATGTACTGCTCCCAAGAAACGAAGTCTGAAACGGAAGAAAAACCAGAATCGATCAAACTTCGCTCCTTCCCTATTTTTGGTAAAAAACACGAAAAAGTACCTTTAATTAATAAATCATTGGAAGGCAGAGTTTATTATATCGTAAGTGGTCATGGAGGAAACGATCCTGGGGCAGTTGGAAAAGTTGGAAAACATAAACTGTGTGAAGATGAATATGCCTACGATGTTTCCATTCGACTGGCAAGAGAAATCGTAAAAAGAGCAGGTACTGCCTATTTGATAACGCGTGATCCAAATGATGGGATTCGGGATAAAAAGTTTCTTGGAGTAGATCAAGATGAAGTTATTTGGGGCAACTATAAAGTCTCTACCAGTCAAAAAGCACGGCTTTTTCAACGATCAGATGTCGTCAATGAATTGATTGACAAAAATAATGCAGCTGGTATCCAAGATCAGCGATTGATTGCCATTCATGTAGATTCCAGAAGTAAAGGAGTGCAAACAGATGTTTTTTTCTACCATTATCCAGAAAGTGACTCGGGTAAACGTATTGCTAATAATATCAAAAAAACCTTTGCTAAAAAATATAAAAAGTACCAGAAAAATCGTGGGTATCGAGGAACCGTAACCGCAAGAGATTTGCACATGCTACGTGAGCCGAAGTGTACTTCTGTCTATGTAGAATTGGGTAATATCTCTAATAAATTAGATCAGCAGCGCTTTTTGTTGGCTAGTAATCGGCAGTTATTAGCGGAGTGGTTGATGGAGGGTTTTATTAAATAATGATAAAAATAAGTTTATAAAAAATCGATATAATTTTTTTAAGAAATCTAAATCCGTTGCTAACCAAATCCGTTGCTCATTATTTTTAAGCGACGAATTGGAATTAGCAACGGATTTTTTATTCCTGCTCGTTTTATTTCAAAAAAATACACCTCCATGTAACTTTCCGCTATCTTAAAACACTTACCTAGTGAACAATCAATGAAAGAAACATGACCAAGCAGCAACAGCAACATTTTTTAAGGCTTTATCAACCTGTCCACGATCGGTTCGAGCGATTCTGTAGAGCAAGGGCCTATTACGATATGCCTTATGAGGACTTGATGAATGAGACCTTGCTAGTAGCTTTTAATAAACTCGATCAGTTGAAAAACGAAACTGCTTTTTTGAGTTTCCTGATTGGCATTAGCACACGAATTTTAGCCAATTCCAAGAGAAAAAGGAAGACAAGTACGATGGAAAATGAGTTGGTTTTTAATAATTACGCAGATCCTCATCAGCCAATCGAACAGTCACATGAAGTAGCATTTCTACATCGGGCATTGGCGCAATTGCCTGATTTACAAAGAGGCGCATTGATTCTTTTTGAAATTACTGGATTTAGCATCAAAGAAATTTCCGAAATTCAAAATAGTAGTATTTCAGCGGTCAAACAACGATTGGCAAGAGGACGAAGTGCGTTAGCTACGATTATTGAAAAAGAAAAGATGGTCAAGAAATAATGGCTTTTTGCCACATCTCTGTTTGACAATACTAAAAATAACTATAGCAAAATATCCATGAAGGAAATAAAAAATATCGATCAACTCTTTAAAGCTGCGAAGGAAGAAATCCCTCGACGATCATTCGAACAAGTAATCGAAAGATTTGAAAAGTCAATCACCCAAAATATTCCTTTTGACAGTTCACAATCCCTGTTTTCTAAATTTTTTAACCTCAACAGTTTTCTTATGATAAGCTCCGCAATCACTATTTTAGCTGCTACATTCTGGATGCTGAGTCCATCAAATGTACCTATTGTAGAACATTCTATCCCACAAATCCCAATAGAAAGTTCAAGTAATTCTAACGAATCGGCAAGTTCTAATCTGTCGATTAAAATACCAGAAACTTTAAATAAAAAACCATCTAAAGAAAGTAGTAAAGCACCAAATAAGGTGGAGGAAGAATATACCGTTACGACTTTTGATAAGACTGAAGATATTACTTCTTCAAACGACTATACAATCGAAACTGTTGAATCTCCAATACAAGATATGACGGACACACCATTAGAAAATGAAAAAGAACAACTAGTAATAAATGAGCCAATGAAAAAGGACGCTACTAGCTCGACAACTAAAAAAGAAGACACCAGTTATACTACTCAAAATACTTCAATATCCCTTAATAAAACCAATATTTCAATTAAAAATAAGAAAGAAAACTTCCTTAAAAAAGAGCAAGTTTTCCTAATAACTTACTTGGATAATCAGCAAAAGTTAGCCGAATTTGTGGAGGCACTTCAAGGCTATGGTATTCAAACTGACCTTTCTATTCGTAAAAAATTAAACAATAGAATTAATAAACTCATCGTGCAACTTAATCATCAGCAGGGTTTAGATTGGCAAATCAAACTGCATAGGTTTGAACAACTGGAAATAAGAATTTCATTAGACAATCAGCAGCAACCAAATGGAATTGCTTATCGCTTAAATAAAGAAGGAAAGTTTGCGAAATATATGACTTTAAGACATAAAGCTAGAAGTTTTTACAAGTTCGCTGGAGATGGAACGAAAACTAAACATCACCATACTCAGACATTGGTTCGGCATTAAAAATGAAATTAATATTTCGCCTGTAAGTACATATTACCCTTTTAACCTCAAAATGTCAATATGCGATATCTGCTCCACCGTCTTCTGATATTTCAATTTATAAATGAGTCAGTAGCACAAAATATCTAATACTTTTATACTTCAAACTGATACTATTCAATAATTAAAACCTTAAACATTCCAAATTTTGTTACATTTGACCTTTTCGAAAATCAACGATAAATGGCAAATACAGACAAAATTTCACTCAAAGAAAAAATTGGATACGCCTTAGGAGATGGGGCTGCTAACATAGCTTGGAGAGGTGTTGCTACCTTTTTATTCATTTTTTATACCGATGTTTTTGGCTTAAGCCCTGCTACTGTTGGGGTTCTATTTTTAGTTGCTCGGTTTGGAGATGGCATTAGTGATGTATTGATGGGGATTTTGGGAGATCGAACTAAGTCTAAATATGGAAAATTCCGTCCTTGGATTTTATGGACTGCTATTCCTTTAGGAGCCATTTTGGCCCTATTATTTACTAGCCCAGATTTCAGTGATTCAGGTAAAATCATTTATGCCTACATCACTTATATCGCTTTCACCTTGATATATACGGCAAATAATGTCCCTTATGGAGCATTGATGGCAGTGATGACAGGAGACGATAAAGAACGGACTAGTATTGGTTCGTTCAGAATGGTCGGTGCTTTTACAGGTGGAATGTTGGTGCAAGGCGCACTATTATTTTTAGTAGCATACTTTGGAAATGTGAATCCTACCATAGATATTACCCAACAAACAGAAGATCAATATAAAGTAGAAGTTTTAGCCTCCAAAGACGTAGAACACGTTAATATTAAAACTGAAAATGGCATTGCTACTTTCAAATGGGATAATGCGAGTCTTGCCAATGGGGATGATTCTGCCACCAATGCCAAGAGTTTTGAAATGAAAGCTGGTAATAAATACGCTTTTATCGTCGATGGAGAAAAGGCAATTACACAAGAAAGCATTACGATTGTAGATCAACAGGAAGGTTATAGTAAAGCCATGTACATTATGTCAGCATTATTGGCATTACTAATGTTTCTCACCTTCTACTCTACCAAAGAAAGAGTCCTACCTCCAAAAGATCAAAAGAGTAATTTGGGTCAAGATTTCAAAGATTTAATTTCCAATAAACCTTGGCTAGTTTTGCTAGTCACAGGGCTTTTATTTAGTATCTATAATTCTATCAAACAGGGCATTGTCATTATTTATTTCACACATTATTTAAATGACCAATTACTTTCTGCCTCGTACTTAGTAGGCTTAATGCTTGCCTCCATTGCAGGTGCGTTTTTCACCGCTCAACTCAGTAAAAAATTAGGCAAACGAAATTTATTTATCTACGTATTTATTTTTTCAGGGCTGGTTAATGCATTATTGTTTTTTTGCGGCCCAGATGATATTACTGCCATTTTCACCATTGGTATTTTGTCTGAATTTGGTGCAGCTATGATGCCTACCCTATTCTTTGTGATGCTCGGTGACGCAGCAGACTTCTCTGAGTGGAAAAATGAACGAAGGGCAACGGGCTTAATTTATTCTGCTGGCTCTTTTGCTACTAAATTTGGTGGTGGTATTGCAGGAGCAATTATTGGGTTCGTTTTAGCCTCCTATAATTATGATGGACAAGACGCCCAAGCTATCCAAGGTGCATTCCAAGGCATGATTGATTTAATGAGCTGGATTCCGACAATAGTTGCGCTTTTAGGTGCTGGAGCCATGTTGATTTATCCACTTACAAGTAAAAAAATGGAAGAAATCACCACAACTTTAAATAACCGTAGAGTTGCTCAAGGTTAAGACAATTTTCGGTTATCAGTTTCAAGCGTAACCGATAACTGATAAAAATAATCAATAACACAGATATTTTAATGAAAAAATTTCCAAGCGATTTTATTTGGGGTACGGCTACCTCGTCTTATCAAATTGAAGGTGCTGCGGCATTAGATGGAAAAGGCCCTTCTATTTGGGACGCTTTTACGGGTATTCCAGAACGAGTACATAATGGCGATACAGGTGAAGTTGCCTGTGACCATTACCATAAGTATAAAGAGGACATTCAATTGATGAAGGATATGGGCGTCAAAGCCTACCGTTTTTCTATATCATGGCCGAGAGTGCTGCCAACGGGAAAAGGGAAAGTCAACGAGGCTGGCATAAAATTTTATTCTGATTTGATTGATGAGTTGCTGAAAGCGGATATTGTGCCGTGGGTAACTTTGTATCATTGGGATTTGCCTTTGGCTTTACAATTGGAAGAAGATGGTTGGACTGGGGCTAATATTTCAGATCATTTTGCGGCTTATGCAGATTTGTGTTTTGACCGTTTTGGCGATAGAGTAAAAAATTGGATTACGCTAAATGAACCTTGGGTGGTTGCTATATTGGGTTATGGTCAGGGTGTTTTTGCGCCTGGTAGAGTGTCTAATTCTGAGCCTTATTTGGCAGGACATCAGTTGATTTTAGCGCATGCCAAAGCCTACAATTTATATAAAGAAAAATATAGTCATCAAAATGGCGTAATCGGGATCACCAATAACTGTGATTGGCGAGAACCTTTGACCAATAGTCAAGCAGATAAGGATGCTGCTGAAAGAGCATTACACTTCTTCTTAGCTTGGTTTGCTGATCCTATCTACAAGGGAGATTACCCTGATACTATGAAAGAAAGGTTAGGCGACCGATTGCCTACCTTTACTGCTGAAGAACGAGCAATGGTACTTGGTACTACTGACTTTTTTGGGTTGAATCATTATACGACTATGTATGCAGCCCATGATGATGGTACCGTCAAAAAAGAACGAAGTGTCTATGGAAATGGCGGTATCTCTGAGGATCAAATGGTCGATTTATCTTTGGATAAAAATTGGACATTTACAGCTATGAATTGGGCGGTTGTTCCGTGGGGTTGCCAAAAATTATTGGAATGGATTGATGAACGATATGACCGACCTGATATATATATTACTGAAAATGGCTGTGCTTATCCAGATAAAATTGTTGATGGAAAAGTGAACGATCAAGCTCGATTGGATTATTACAAAGGCTATTTACAAGCTTGTCAAACAGCTATGGATAAAGGCGTAAAACTAAAAGGTTATTTTGCGTGGTCTTTTATGGATAACTTTGAATGGGCATCTGGTTATGAAAAGCGTTTTGGTTTGCATTTTGTGGATTTTGAGACTTTGGAGCGGACTCCTAAGGCGTCGGCACTTTGGTTTCGGGAGGTGATTGGGGAGAATAGTGCGGATGTTTAGATTTATTGCACTTTAAAGCGTCAGATAAAGGATGAATATTATTAAAACTGGTTTGTCAACTTCTCGATCAGTTGTCTTTCATCAATCCGTTGTCTTTTTTTTGTACAACTGATAAATGAAGGACAACTGATTTAGAGAAGTTTTAATCTAAAAAATAAGGTTCTTAGACAAATACTGTGGACTATCAGCGGGTCACTTCAAGTGCCCCGCTGATTTTAACAAAATTACGGGGCACTAGAAGTGCCCCCTTAATCCAACCACAGGATTTGTCTAAGAACCAAAAATAAGAAAAGGCGACTCAAAACTGAGTCGCCTTTTGTTGTATCTAAAATCAATCTAATTCAGCGATTAAGCCAAATCAAAACGATCTGCGTTCATTACTTTTGTCCAAGCAGCTACGAAGTCTTTCACAAATCTTTCTTCTCCATCTGCACAACCATAAACTTCTGCGATTGCTCTCAACTCTGTATTAGAACCAAAAATTAAGTCAATTCTTGTACCTGTCCACTTGACATCGCCTGTCTTACGGTTACGTCCTTCAAAGATTTGGTCGTCTTTAGAAGTTGCCGCCCAAGTAGTGCTCATGTCCAATAGGTTAACAAAATAGTCATTCGTTAAAGCACCTGCTTGATTCGTGAATACACCGTATTGAGTTTGACCATGATTTAGGTTCATTACTCTCATACCACCTACTAAAGCAGTCATTTCTGGTGCAGTTAAGCCCAATAACTGTGCTTTATCTATTAGTAACTCTTCAGCAGAAACTGAGAACTTTTGCTGAGTATAGTTTCGGAAACCATCAGCTAATGGTTCTAAAACAGCAAATGATTCTACGTCTGTCATCGCTTGTGATGCATCTGTACGACCTGGCGTAAATGGAACAGCTACTTCATGTCCTGCTTTTTGAGCAGCTTGCTCAATCGCAGCGTTTCCACCTAATACGATTAGATCAGCAATAGAAACTTGCTTATCGCTGCTCGCATTAAACTCTTTCTGAATGCCTTCTAAAGTGCTCAACACCTTAGCCAACTGCTTTGGATTGTTAACTGCCCAATCTTTTTGAGGAGCTAATCGAATTCTTGCACCATTCGCACCTCCACGCTTATCTGACCCTCTAAATGTTGACGCAGAAGACCATGCAGTATAAGCTAATTCCGAATTAGACAATCCAGATGCTAAAATCATTCTCTTTAATTTGAAAATGTCTTTTCCTGCAATTGGTTCACCTGTTGCCGCTGGAACTGGATCTTGCCAAATTAACTCTTCAGCTGGTACTTCTGATCCTAAATATAAAGCCTTTGGCCCCATATCTCTGTGTGTCAATTTGAACCATGCTCTAGCAAACGCATCTTCAAATGCTTTAGGATCTTTATGGAATTTCTGAGAAATTGCCAAGTAAGCTGGATCTTTCTTCAATGCCATATCCGCAGTTGTCATCATCAAGGCTTGTGTGCCAGATGCGTCTCCTGCCTTCGGTGCCATCTTCGCATTAGATGCTGCTGTTGGTGTCCATTGATGCGCTCCTGCTGGACTCTTAGTCAATTCCCAATCGTAGTTCAATAATACATCGAAATAATCGTGATCCCACTTAGTTGGATTTGGTGTCCAAGCACCTTCGATTCCACTAGTAATCGTATCATCTAAAACACCAGTGCCAAATGTATTTTTCCATCCAGTACTCATTTCTTCGATCATTGCACCTGCTGGTTCAGCAGCTACATATTTATCGGGATCAGCCGCACCGTGTGCTTTTCCGAATGTGTGTCCACCAGCAACTAATGCTACCGTTTCTTCATCATTCATCGCCATCCGACCGAAGGTATCTCTAATATCTTTAGCAGAACCAATTGGATCTGGTACCGCATTAGGGCCTTCTGGGTTTACATAGATTAATCCCATGTGCGCCGCACCTAATTGACCTTCCAATTTTCTTGGTCCTTCTGCATATCTTTTCTCATTAGCCATCCATTCTGATTCAGAACCCCAATATACATCTTGCTCTGGTTCCCAAACGTCTGCTCGTCCTCCTGCGAAACCGAAAGTTTCAAAACCCATAGACTCTAAAGCTACGTTTCCTGCAAGGATCATCAAATCCGCCCAAGATAACTTCTTACCATATTTCTGCTTGACAGGCCATAATAATAATCTAGCTTTGTCTAAGTTTCCATTATCTGGCCAACTGTTCAATGGAGCGAAACGTTGCGTTCCTGTTCCTCCACCTCCACGTCCATCTGCGATACGGTAAGTACCTGCACTGTGCCATGCCATACGAATAAAAAATGGACCATAATGTCCATAATCCGCTGGCCACCAATCCTGAGAATCCGTCATCACATTTGTCAAGTCAGCTTTAACAGCTTTCAAATCCAATTTTTTGAATTCTTCTGCATAATCAAAATCGCCTCCCATTGGGTTAGACATTGACGAGTGCTGACGTAAAATGTTTAAGTTTAATTGATTTGGCCACCAGTCTTTATTACTAGTACCTCCACCAGCAGCTTGGTTTAAACTACCATTTAAAAACGGACAGCTATCCGCGTCGCCTTTCATATTTTCCATAATGTAGTTATTTAGAATATTTTAAGATTTTAATAGAACGCAAAAGTGCTATTTTTAAACTAAAGGTGAGGGTAAATAAAGAAAAATTTTTAATTGAATTAAATGAACACAATATAGATAGAATCTATTTTACTTATAATTATTATTTATTTGGTCAATTACAAGATTATATATTTGTAAATGTGAAATTGATTAGAGGTATTGATGTTTTATCTTAGATTGGACATTCTTGCTTGTAAAGTTGCTTTTCCACACTATGTTTACAAAGCACTAGTTTTGATTTTTTTAAAATAAAAAAGGGCAGCCCAATTAGAACTGCCCTCCATATATTTTTAAACTAAAAATCTTTTAGCCTTTAATAAATTTCTTCACCACTACCCCACTTTTCGTCTGCACTTGCAACATATAAACACCTGATAATAAATCGCTAATATTTAATTCAATCCGATCATTACCTTCGGCTACATTAACTTGCTGCACGACTCTACCCATTTGATCCATCACCCGAATTTGATCCCCTCTATTTAGCTCTGTATTTAGATTTAAATTCAATCTATTGATCGCTGGATTTGGGAACAATTCAAGGGTTAAACCTCGATTATTATAAATAGGATTTACTTGCCCCAACTCCGTCAAACTCAATGGTTTTGGCAAATTAGCTGTCACTTTACTATTCGCATTGGATCCTGTAGTTGTGAAATACTCAGAATCTGTATAAGCAGACCAGCTATCAGTAGCACACTCCTGTCGAGTTTGGAATTCATATTGAGTACCAGCCGATAAACTGCTCAAATAACGGTAGTAGACGGTTGAAATATCCGTTGTTGCCCAATTATTTGTTCCAACTGGTCGATATCTAAATTGATTATTTATTGCACCCAGAGGTTGTGGTGTATAAATATAAGCATTGCTATTGCCAACGCTACTTGTAAATAAACCACTAATATCAACTGGTGAACAATTTGCATCTGTAGTATTATCTCCTCCGTCGTCTGTCGTTGCACCATCATCTTCTCCACCTCTATTTTCATCATTTGGATCATCACCTCCACCTACGGCAACTCCCGTGGTCGTAAATTCTACAGAAGAAGAGTAACTAGACCAAGTTCCATCAGAACAGGTTTGTCTATTTTGAAATTCATAAGTAGTCCCCGCTGATAAATTCGCTAAAAAACGGTAATAACTCGTAGACACATCTGTCTCTGTCCAACTA
>CALDTJ010000571.1 GCA_937924145.1 uncultured Saprospiraceae bacterium | reverse complement strand
TCGGGGATGGGTTAAAATGCTTAGCCTGACGCTATGGTCTCAACCCCCGATTACTATCGTGGACTATTTTGTTATTAATCTGGACAACCTTGATGACAAGGAGTTGTAGTTGGGCACGCTCCGACTTCAACAGTCGTCTCTAGTCTATCGGTAGCTTGATAAACAAAGGAATAACCTCTTACTTTCCCTTTAACTCTTCTAACTATTTCCTTAGAATTTATTTGAGCAGTACTACATTTATCTACACTGACCGTTAGATCCACAGCCTGATCTCCTGTTCCCGATACCCCAAGAAGGGTCCGCAATGTATTTATTGTTTCTATTCGTTCCAAATCCGATACAGATGAAGGAAACCTAATATCTAATTGTTCGAAACCATCTAAATCTGCTGTATAGCTTCTCAAGTTAGGATTTCCACAATTACAGTTGTATAGCTGAGCTGACCCCGCTAGTCTACCATCTCTTTTTTCATCTAAAGTTATTTCAGTCGCACCAATACCTTGTCCACCTACAGATGCTAAACCGTCTGTAATAATTTTATTAATTTCTTCTAAAGATGCTTCTCTTTGAATAGCCTCTAAAGCAGGTTGGATTACTTCCGCCAATAGTGGGTTAAAGGCAATACAATGTTGTCCGTCCTCCGTTTCAAAATAAATAATATCCCCATTGTGATCTGTTGGAAACCCTGTTTGCTCTATTCCTAAATCCTCCAAGTCGATTTTCCCTAAGTCTTCTCCACCAAATGCCTCTGGAAGTGGGAAAGTAATCTCTAAAGGTTTTAAGAAAAGGTCTTCTCCTCGAGAACTTGCCGATTGTTGTACCACTCCATTCGATCCCCACAATACTTCGATATCAAAATGTACTAAGACAAAATTAGATACTTCGATTGGCAGCCCAGGCCCCATTGCTCTACTATGATTTGGAGATATTACCACGTTTCTCCATTCATCAAAAGAACCTCTCTGTATATCGACTGTATATACATTTGTAAAAAGTACAGTTTCTTCAATCCCTTCGCTATTGGGTACCCTAGTTGCTACGGTATCCATTATTTTATACCAAGCACCTTCTTTTTCACCAACCCAAACGCCTTCTTGTCGCTCAGACAAAGCAATATCCCAGTCAATGTTTGTGATAGCAGGGCAATTGTTTAATTGCACGACACTTCCATAAAAAGCTTTGAATTTCTTATCTAAAAATCCTTCTTTAGAAACAGTGATGTCATCAACAATGTCATCTTCTGCCAAAGACAATGTTGCCGAAAATTCACCGTTGGTATTTGTTTTCGTCGTGAATTGCTCTCCAGAAATAATTGCTCCAGCAATAGGTTCTAGATTTTTAGTATTGACGATTCTTCCAGAAACAATTAACTCACATTGTTCTGCTCTAGAAGTCGATGAAGGGTCAGGTAAGGCCTCTATACCATCAATTTTATCAAGTTTTCCACAACTCGAAAGTAAGATAATTGCAAACAGTGTTGAAACACTTAGGTTTGTAAAGTTTTGTAATAACTTTTTCATAACAATTTTTTTGTAGGATTTTTCAGTTAATTAGATGAAAAAAAGACAGTTTTAGATGAGATTAATTCTAATGGATTTATATGAATTAAAAATTAGTCCTAAGTAGTCTTTCAAGTTGAGAGTATCGGGTAGATTTTGGAATAAAATTTGTCGAGAACGAGACAAAATTTCTTAGCACCCGTACGGGCGGTAATAAATTTTAACGAAGTTATCGGCAATATTTTATCAAAAGATACCGACAGTATTAATTTGAAAGACTACTAAGACTATTTTTTATAAATTCGGGATTGAGGTGTCGGTGAAGATTTATGATACTTTGACCTGTTATATAGTTTTCTACCGTTGCTTGGGTAGCTTGATAAGTATAGTTAAGACTGCGAGCCGGTCGAACAGATAGTCGTTTAGGTTTCCAATATTTTTTTGGAGCAATAGGAAGGTTCAGTTGCATTCCATAATTATTACCTCGTTGAGTTTTCTGTGCAAAAAAGCCAATATCTACTTCTTGAAACCTTTGTAAACAGGTTAGTTTTAATTGCGTCTTACCAAACAAAGCTTTTCCATATACTACCCTTACTGTGGTGTTCCACTGTTTAAACCAGTAGTTGACACCAACATTGTAATCCAGATAAGTGGGATCATCATATTCCCAACCTTTTATCGCTTTTTCTAGTCCAAGTTTTTTAGGATAAGAGGCATACCCTGTTAGACCAACACGACCAGTTAGGCTAAGCGAACCATTCAACCAGAATTTGGCAAAAGATAATCGACCTCCGTAACGGTTATTTGAAAAATATCCTACAGCACCTTGCAGCCAAGTATTTTTAGGCAAGCTCACTGTTTGGGAAAATGAAAATATTCCTGGTCGAATAAAACGCTCACCAGGTATTTCAAATTCAGAACTTATGGGAAGTATTAGTTCCATCTGCAACTGAGCCCCTTTCCATAAATAGGTATTTAAAGTGGGGACGAAAAAAAAACGATGTATAACGGGATCAGGAAAACCACCTAAACCTAAGCCAATTTCAGGTTTAAGCTCCAATTCTAAACGATAGTTACCAGAATTACTAGTTTTGGTTTTGCCGATTGGATTTCCACCTTGTTGCACACTAATTTTATCCACAAATGCTTCTCGGGTTATTAGTCCTTCTTCCCAATTTTTTAAATCATTTAAAGCAAAAGTTGTAGTCGCCAATGATAGTTGTAATCTTTGTGTTACTAACTGAATTTGCTCAATATCTAATGGCAAATGGCTCGCTCTAATAATTTGAATTAATGCTATCATTGCCCTAGGCTCAAATCGTTGGACCCTATTTTCATAATAAATCTGAAGCGTTTTGTCCTCTATCTGTACCCCAACACTTTGATACCCTTCTTTGCTAATCTTGGTCGTAAGATCAGTAGCCCACTCCTCTAAAATCATAGCTGATTCTTGCGCCCTCATAGAATAAAAGGAACACAAGATCCATCCAAAAATCAGTAGTAAGTATTTCAACGAATGTCTCCTTTTTTTTGTCATTTTAAAGAAAACGTGAAAGCAACTAAACCAGAAAAATATTGACGGTCAATGAGTGCAAAGTTTAGGCTCATCAGTTCTTTAAGTTGGTAACCTATGCCCATATTGGTATATTCTCCATCATATTCCAACATCACTCTGCACTGTTTCCAATTTACCTGAACCCCACCAAATAATCCTTGAAGAATATAATTTCTAGCCGTACCTATTTTAAAGCCATATCCTAAACTGGGGGCAATAATAACTGGGTTGACTGTAAATTTTTTAGATAAAACGATATAAGTTGTATTGAAAAAAGAGGACACGGAGAAAGGGTCATTCGTACCTATTACGATGGCTGGTAGTTGTTTTTTTTCTTTCAATAATTGTAATCTAAAAGATAAAGAACGGTCACCAATTCCGTAATTTTTATTTTGGCTATTGTATGGCTTAGTCAATCGGAAACTTACCTCTCCAAATGGCAAAAAACCAAGATGCGCCCAAAACGAGCGTTCTGGACTCTCTCCCGCTTCGGCGGTAAAAGAAGTAGCTGCTGGGTAATGGGTCATCCCTGCTGATACCTGTTTCCATTTACTCAAATAAGCCGATGGCGTATGTATTAATCCTGGATGCCCAAATACAGATAGACCTTGCCCATCTGCCTTATAAGCACCTAAACAACTAATTGCCAAAATGAAAATAAGCGAAAAATAATTCTTTAGGAGCATTTAGCTAGAAATGGTATTTTTATCATGGTAGGTAGTAAAAGCTGCTGAATAAGTTAAACCTTTAGACCGATACTCCTAAAGACGCTCTATCAAAAGAACGGTCGTAACTAACAAGGAAATGGTTTGAAAAACAGTAGCTACTGTTTTTTCCCAGTTAACTGGTTTTCGGTCCTTTTTCCCCTTTTTCTTCTTCAATGGTTTAGCTCCAATATTGATGACTGAGCCTTCCTCAACAATCGGATATTGCTTAAAAAACAAAAACTGTTTGGTTCTCTTTAGTTCTCCATTGGGTTGCTTGACCGATACATTTTTACGATGAGCATTCTCCCCAAAATTTAAAGCATACTCTTTTATATACCAATTTGCCCGTTTTCCCTTTTCGTGAGCAACCTTAATCTGTTTATTTTTCAGATCTGTCGCATCATACAAATCAGAGGCTTTTGTATTTTCTGTGTTAATAGAAACAACGGTAGATTTTTTAGGAATTTCTATCTTGTCCCCATTTTTTAGAATATAATTATACTTTGATTTTTTATTTTTTAAGACCTCATTTAAGTGCATAACTACCAAGACTTCTTCGGGATCTTCGTCCATCTCCTTTTCAGCTTCCTCTTTATATTTCTTTCTAGGATTAGCTACTCTATACAAATTGGCCCCTTCACTAAAAGCCTCTTTAGTAAGTCCGCCTGCTCTTTTAATAATATTAGCAACCGTTTCATTATCCTCTAAAATAACATATCTACCTGGGTATAACACTTCTCCTTCTAATTCAACAAAGCGATGTAGTTCAAACTTGGGAGCATTACGCACCACTATTTCATCAAAAGGTTGGAGTAGAAAATTAATGGCAGCTCCATTTTTATTATTAAACAAAGAATCTACCTCTAGGGCAAGAACCATAGATTTAGTAGGCTTATTTTTTTCAATTTTTAATCGAAAAACATCAATTTTGTTCAAGGCTGCACTAAGTTGAAAACCACCACTCAACCGTAAAACATCTTTCAGCGTTAGGGTCGGATGAAAACGAAAGTCTCCAGGGTTACGAACCGCTCCACTTATATTGATAAAAAACTCTTCTGAGAAATCAGCATTTGATAAAATTGTTAATTCATCATAAGGCAACAAAGCTATATTTCCTGAACTCTCAGGGTTTTCTATTGCTTGTCTTAAATCTACTGGGAAATAGGCTATCTCTTTAGGGTTTTCTAGATTTGGTCGTTGGACATATCCATAATCATAAGCATCAGGCTTTAGTCCACCTGCAAGAATGATCGCATCGCTTACTTTAATTTGTTCGTTTAGCCCAATAGGCTGACTAATGGAATCTCGTACCGCACCACTTATTGTGATAGTCGCTTCGTCGGTGTATCGCTCTCGGTTAAAAATGGTTAAACTATCCCTTTCATTCAAGGAAATATCTTTCACTCCATATTTATTTTCTAGAATATCTTGTAAGTCAATTTGAATCGTCTGGATAGCACCATTCGCATTTCGTCTACTCAAAATAGCTGTTGCTAAATAGGTATCATTATTGACCTGCCCTTTTTCTATTAAATCACTCAACCTCGGTGCATCAAATAAATTATAGGTACCTGCAAAGTCCACAGCACCTGCAATTTTTACAGTTTTTTGTATCAATTTTGGTACAGTTCGGATATTGATCTTATCCCCATTTTTCAATAAGAAAGTTTGCCGACTATCCATTAATTCCTCTAGATCAACATCAATTACTCGTATTTCATTTGACTCAATTCGTTCTATTTGGATGTTCTTTTTATAGGCATCAAAAGTTAGGCCTCCAGTCCATTTTAGCAATTCTTGCAAAGTTTCCTCCGCTTTTAATTCGTAAATCATCGGTCGCCTCACTGCTCCTTCAATGGTCACCAGTTTTTCAACAACGGGTAAATGAATGACGTCTCCCTCTTCCAAATAATATTTATATTGAATAGTAGGATCGTCCATCAACTCATACAGATCTACAATCTGTTTACCATCAGCTTTAATCAGTTGAATATTTCGAACACTTCCTATATCACTAGGCCCACCTACCTTTTCCAATACATTAAAAATGGTACTTGTTCCTTTCAGTCTTAAGGTTCCATGTTTCAGCACTTCTCCCAGTACACTAATATTTATCTGTCTTGAACTTGTGACATTGACAATAAACTGTTCTTTTTGAAAAGTATATATTTTTTGATAACGATTTCGTAATAAAGATTTTGCTTTTCCTAGCGTAAGACCTTTTAAAAAAATCGCTTGCATTTTGGTCGGTTTAATAAACCCAGCAGCATTTATTTTAAACTGAGCATCCAATTGAGAACGACCAAAAATCGTAATAGTTAGTTCATCTCCTGCACTTAAAACATAGTTATCTGACACCTGAATCGGGGCTTCTGACTCCTTATCTTCCGTAAATATATTAGCAAAAAGTAATTGCCCTCTCCTTTTGGGCAAGTCTATTTCCTCAACAGAAATGGAATCTTCGTACTGCTCCGTCATTAATGAGTCTTCCTCAAGGATATCCATCAAAGTATCCTTTTCTTGCTCTATATCAGTTTCAGCCTCCGCTTCAGCTTGCTTCTCCATTTCCAATTCCTCAATGATCTGCTGAATCGTAAGTTGTAATTCTGGAATCTCGGCTAAGGTTACTTTATCTATATCAATTCCTTCGGCTAATAATCGCTCTCTAACCTCACTTTCCGTTAATCCTTTTTCTTCAAGTTCTCTTAATGCTTGCTCTTGATAGGCTTTAGGTATGGTTTCATTTTGTGCTATACTTGCTACCGTATAGATACAAATGGTTAATAGAATGATTAATATTCTTTTCATTTTTTGTGAATAAGTACTGCTACTGTGTTTTAAAGTTTTGATCTGCCCTATTTCGTCGTTTTGGTGCAACGGACAATTTGAGCGAAATTACTTTAGGGACTTGGAATAATAAGTACCAGATATAAGCAATTGAGCAAAAACTTATTTTTTGAGTAAAAAATAAAGCTCCGCTAGAGAAAAGTCGGAAACTTTAATTCTGACAATAACGCTAAGAAATAACTAATACACCTTGTTATATAGCACTATTACCTACCTGTCACTCATTCAACACCTAAAGTCACAGGAAATTTATATCCTGATTTTTTTAATATTAGGCAATTGAATAAACGCTATTCTAAATTTTATCAGTAACTGTTTATTGCGGTTGTCAATAAGCAAAATTCCGCCTTAAGCACTAATCTATCGCTTGCTTAAGCCGAAAAACACTTCAACCAAGCCTTTATTGACGGATTTACAGGGTATAATGAACAGAAAATCAGATCATTACATTCCGATAAAGGTCAAATGCTATAACCCTGCTTGTGTGAATAATTATATGAAATATGCCCCCTTTTTTGAGTAATTTATGACTTGAACCACTAGGACACCTAAAACCATGAATTTTAATTAGTACAACAATAGCACAAAACGTAAATATGTGTTGTTATATCCAAATACTGTTCACTTGTCACACGTTCAACACACAAAGTCACAAAAGGCTTATTTTCCAAATTATCTTAATTTAGGCAACGAAATAACCCCTATTCTAAATTTCGCTAGAAGCCTACTGAGGTTTCTGAACGAAACATATAAGAATAAACACTACGTTAATTGCGTGTTTAAGATAAAATGTACATTTGGTATATAGAAATAACCTTACTAACATTAGAATTAACTAATAGGTCTAGTATATTTATTAGTAAAGCTTGTAAATGAGTCTTCTTTTATAACACGTTAAATATAAGGGCATAATCTTAATGCGAAACAAACTGTTCTACAATTTTGCCAGCCGACAAAATTGAATAGAAGCATCTTGTTTTATAATTACAATAAATAAATTGACTAGGGGGATAGCTTTATTTTCTTGGATTGCAAATTTGTAAAAGCATAAGATTGTATAGGGCAAATATAGTATCTTTTTGCTAAAAGTCTTTTTTTTGTTACAAAAAAATACAATTTTCTAAAAAAATCTTTCTGAGTTACTAGCGTCTACAAAATTTAACAAAATATAGGCGTGATTTTTTTGATGTGCTTTAGTACTAGAATACTTAACTTGACGGAAAGGAACACAATCTTGGAATTCTTTTTTTAAGCGTATCCGCATCCGCTAATGCTAAACGATATTTTCTTCTTTGCAATTTTAAGTATTCAGAATTTTCTTTATTAGCTCTTGTTTATCTAGATGAGCGTAGATCTCAAAAACCCTTTCATCACATTTTCTAAGAATCAATGTTCCAATCCCATAAATCATATTCTCATCAGGAATATTAAAATCTACTACTGAATTTGATTGGTAATTTATTATTGCATAATCCTCAAAGCAGTTCAAACTTTCCTTATAGATTTTGTATTTAGATGCGTCTAATTCGTTTTTAAATTTTTCTAGTATTTTGCTTTCTTGTTTTTTCATTAGTTGCTGACTAATCGATATTTTAAGCTTTGTGCGACACGAAGTCGCTTGATTATATTGTTAAACAATTATCTACAAAATGTTATCAGACAAAGATAATTGATTTAACCCGATATGTTGCTATCGGTTTTCTACTCGAACCTGCGTAATTGGTAACGACTAGGTAGGAAGCTTCGAGGACAATGAAGCCCTTAAGTATTTTTCCCGTGAGGGGGATTTCAAACTGGTAATGCCAACTAGTTGGGGAGCTAGGAAAGATGATATGCGTAAATTAATTGAACTGTTGTAATCTTCGTTAAAATAGATAAGTGAAAGGGCATTGAAACACTTAGACCAAAAAGGTAAGGGGTAAAGTTGCCTTTGTAAATCTTAAAGGTACGCAACTAATGATTCCCCCGGAGAAGAGACGGACGCTAAGTCATCAGGTAGCCATTGCTGCCATAGTATATCAAGCGAAACGTGGTAAGCCTAATAAGGTCTCTTTTTTTTTTCAAGAGTAGGAAAGTTGTAAAACTGGACAATGCCTTAGTAGGTAAGGAATCTGGAAAAAGCGAATGCTTTGCTGTAATGGCGAAGATAGCGGTTATACCGCACTCGAAAGAGGGCAGACTTCCACATTGGTGTTTCTGTTACGAGAAATTTGTAAAGATTAATTAACAAAGAAAAGCAAAAGGTATGACCAATTGTATGCCAGCAATTTATTGTATGGTTGGGAATAGTGCATCTTTGACCGAATCCATTGCATGGCAATATATTCGTTGGGATATTGTAATGCTACGGGTTAAATCCTTACAAAGACGTATCGTAAAAGCAGTTCAGGCAGAACGCTGGAATTTAGTTAAAGTGCTACAAGGCATTTTAAGTCGTTCCTACGCTGCTCGTCTTCTGGCAATCAGAAGAGTTACGGAAAACAGAGGTAAAAGTACCGCTGGAATAGATGGCGAATTATGGAATACGCCTCAAAAGAAATACGAGGCAATTAGCCAATTACAAAGGCAAGGGTATCAACCAAAGCCAGTCAGGCGAATCAAAATTCCGAAAGGAAATGGAAAAATGCGCCCATTGGGTATTCCGACGATGTTTGACCGAGCGATGCAAGCCTTATATCTACAAACTTTAGAACCTATAAGCGAAACTAAGGCAGACTTACATTCTTACGGATTCCGTCCGTTTCGAGGATGTGCAGATGCTATTGAACAATGTTTCAATACCTTATGTAAAAAGGATAGCCCAAAGTGGGTGCTAGAGGGAGACATAAAAGGCTGTTTCGACAATATCTCGAGTGAATGGTTATTGGAACATACTCCAATGAACAAAATCATTTTAAACAAGTGGTTGAAAGCTGGTTATTTGGAAAAAGGAAAATTCTTTCCAACAGAAAGCGGAACTCCTCAAGGCTCGATAATTTCTCCTTGCTTGGCTAATATAGTACTGGACGGTTTACAATTGGCAATAGATAAAGCCTGTGGTATTCGCTACCAAAAAGGCAATCGAGCCAAACGAGTAAATAATCCAAACAGTATTCATTTAATTCGCTATGCGGATGATTTTGTGGTGACTTGCAAAGATAAAACGACACTCGAACAAATTATAAAACCAGCGATTATTTTGTTCTTACAAAGTCGAGGGTTGGAATTATCCGAAACGAAAACCACCATCACACACATAGACCAAGGTTTCGATTTTCTAGGGCAAAACATAAGGAAATACAATGGTAAATTACTTATTAAACCCAGTAAGAAAAACATCAAAACCTTTCTACAAAAAGTACAGAAGGCAATTAAATTACGTTCAAGTATGTCTACTTATGATTTGATACAAAAACTCAACCCAATGATAAGAGGTTGGGCAATGTATCATCGACATATAGTAGCCAAAGCTACTTTTAGCTATGTTGACAACCAAATTTGGTGGATGTTATGGAAATGGGCTTTACGCCGACACCCTAACAAAGGCAAACGGTGGGTCAAACACAAATATTTCAAAACTTATAAAAGGTCGAACTGGACTTTCCTAACCCACGACAAAGAAGGCAGGGTGATAACACTCTTTAAAGCCACAAGTATTCCAATACAACGGCATATAAAGATAAGAAGTGCAGCGAATCCTTTCGATAATGTGGATGAAATATACTTTGAACAACGATTACAAAAACAGATGTTTCATAAATTAATTGGGAAACGTGTGCACCAACTCATTCATAGCAGACAAAAAGGAAAATGTGTAGTATGTAAACAAGCTATCAATGAGCAAACGGGATTTCATCTACATCACTTAATCCCTAAACACCTCGGTGGAAAGTGGACGATAGCCAACTTGGTCATGTTACATCCTGTTTGTCATGTACAAGTCCATCAAAACGAAGTAGCAACTGCTGCGCTGACCATAAGCGTTTAGAGATGCTTGAGCCGTGTGCGGTGAAAGTCGCAAGCACGGTTCTGAGGGGAGAAGGAGGGAGTAATCCCTCTGACTTACCCGACCAGCTTAAAATCAATATCTTTTACGTTTTTAACGTAATTTGCTTTTACCAAAAACTAATCTTTCGGCGACTGAAGTCGCCGCTACTTTTCAATCAACTCCAACCCCTGCCGTTTCCCCTTCTCCACCGCCGAAACCCCATGCTTCATCCAAGCAGGCATAGCTGCCCCTTGCAAATAATGGTCAAAATACTGCTGCATGCGAATATTAAAATCCTTCCGATTTGCCAATTTCACAGGCCAGTGCGGTTCGCCATTATAGTTCAGTAACCAAGCAGGTTTGCCCAATCTTCTGAGTCCAACAAAATATTCAATCCCTTGATACCAAGGCACTGCTGAGTCTTTATCATTATGCAAAATCAATACAGGCGTATTGGTTTTATCCAACTCAAAAATGGGCGAATTTTCGATGTAGCGGTCTTTATAATCCCAGATCGTGCCACCAATTCGGCTTTGGGTATGCTCGTATTGGAACATTCGACTCATGCCACTCCCCCATCGAATACCCCCATAGGCAGAGAACATATTCACCACAGGCGCGCCGCTTTCCGCACACTTGAAAATATTGGATTTGGTCAATAAATGAGCGATTTGATAACCGCCCCAACTGTGTCCTTGCACCCCGATATTTTGTGCATCTACAAAGCCTTCCGCTACGACTGCCTCCGTGCCCGAAATGACCGCATTATAGCAACTCTTCCCAGGGTAGCCAATTTCGTAAGGAATATCAGGGTTAAAAATGATATACCCTCGACTGGTATAAAATGGATAATTAATAGTCGAACGTCCCGCAGAAGGTGCTTTGTGTTGATACAAGCGATCTGAATTTCGCTCGTAAAAATTGACGATCATCGGATACTTTTTGGTCGGATCAAAGTTTTCTGGTTTTGCCAATAAACCTTGTAGTTTTTGACCATCCAAAGAAGTCCATTCGAATAGTTCCATCGTACCCCACGAATATTCTTTTTGCTGTGGATTGGCTATACTAATTTGTCGAGCATTCTTAAAATCTGCTCCCGAATAATACAAGTCAGGGAAGGTCTCAAAGTTGCCTTTGGTAAACACTATTTTATCCGCCTTTTTGGCTCTTACTGGTCGTCTGGTATAATCATAATTACCGATGACTAAATTGGTCAATGCACCTGTTTTTAAGTCTAAATAGCTATAACCACTTTCTTTAGTCGTTTCATCAAATACGTGTAATAATAGTTGTTTTTCAGGATTGATAAATCGTTCTTCTCGATCCATTCGGATGTACCGATGTCTCAGTTTTTCATTTCTTCCATTGGTCAGATTTACTGCCTTTTGAAGTCCTCTTGGATCAATTTTCCAAATATCATAGCGGTCGTAAATCAGTAAATACTGATCGTTTTGCGTCCATCCTGCTACGCCATAAGGGGTTGGGTGCATGGGTCGATCATTCCTTTCATCATAAAATACATTGGTCTGATTGCCCGTTAATCGTACAGTTTTATTAGTCGCAATTTCATAGGAATACCACGCAGAATCAGCGGGTAAATAGGCATAGGCAAATTTAGCTTTCGGTGACAATCTTGGACTTCCTTTGATGCCTTTTCCGATATTTTTTCGACTGCCTGTTTTGGTATCAATGATGTATAAATCTTTGCCTGAAGGTCCACCTTCCCAAGAAGTAACTTTATCATAGGGTTTAGAATTATAGCCCAATACTTTTGTCGCATTGTCTTCATCGCCTCGCCTAATTTCTGGAATATCGGTGCTACCTAATGGGACAAATCGGCGACTCGCAGGATGCCAAACCACGGAGTAGGAACGTCTTTCTTCTCGCTTTTGTCGAACCTCCTGTTGCGTGTATAATTGCGCATCATCCCAATGCCAAACCTCTACTTTCACCTGTTCTTCTTCCAGTAAAGTGGTATCTTCTAGGATAGGCTTAGGCTTCATTCCAAAAAATAATTGCTGCCCATTTTGTGAAAAACTAGGGGTTTGGTGTTCACTGATAATCCATTCTTTTGGTAAAAAGGATTGAGTATGATTAGCAATAATTTGAGCAGTATCTGTTCCGTTTTTCCAGTAGGCTAATTCGAAGGGTGCAATCTCCGCATTCGTCGTATCAAAATTCGCTAAAAAAGCAACTTGATTGCCCAACTCATCCATCACCATCCGTTTGTAATCACCTTCACTTCGGTACAATGGTTTCGTCCGCTGAGTTGATAAATCGTGTAAATAAATGCCATTTAAAAAAGTAGAATCATTCCCTGTCGTTTGGAATAATACTTTTGGTGACTTATCGGCTAATTCATAATTTGCCACATAGGGAAAAACCGTTTCTTCTCCCGACAACAGATTTCTGATAACTAATTTCGTCCCATTTGCACTGCTCTCTTTTTTAGTTTTTTTGGCTTTTATAGGCCGCTTGGCTACTGCGGTGGAATCTACCTTGGTAGAATCTTTCGTTAACTTAATATTTATCTCGGTGTCCTCTGGTAATTTGTGATAGACCACATAGCCCGACCATTCATCCGATAATTCAAATGATTTTACCATCGGAATTCGTTCCGTCGATTTGGTTTGCACATCGTAGATACCAAGACTGTCTTTTGGCAAATCATCCTTACTCGTCTTCTTCAATTTCATCATCCGTAAGGTATCTTTAGAAGGCTTTATTCTAAAAACGACGAATCGATTATCAGCACTTATTCGCGCTCTTTCTCCTCTTGGAATAGTCGTGGCGACATCTGTTTTGGGATCAAATATTTTCAGCAGACCATCTCCTTCTTCTCCTTTCAATTCGTAGGTCACCCAGTTACCATCATTGGAAATTCTAGTATTATTGATCTTCTTCCAAGTGACCAATTCTTCGTGTCCAAGTGACTTTTTTGCAGGATTCTGTGCTAATAGCACAAAAGGTACACAGAGAATCGTTAATAACTGTAAAATTCTTTTTATCATCGCAGCTCAATTTTTATAGTCAAGTTTAAATCATCGGCAATTAGTTGCACAATTCAACAATATACGTCAAATATTATAAACAAAAAAAATACGTTCCTTTTCATATATGATAAAAGCTAAAAAACTACAAACACTAGCACCATTCTGGGCATTCTGTGTCCTATTGACTTGGTGGGTAAGTGAGCATAGTTTTTTTTGGGATACTGTACAGTTGGCATCCAAACATGCACATTGGTACTACGATCAACAATTTGCCCGTTTTTTCTTGCCAGAAAATATCAATAGCGGGCATCCACCGCTATTCGGAATGTATCTTGCCGCCTGTTGGACTTTATTTGGTAAATCATTGATTGTCAGTCACTTTTCTATCCTACCTTTCTTATTGGGTATTATTTGGCAATTAGAAAAAATAGGGACGCATTTTGGTAAAAAAAGTACGGCTAAATATCTAATTTTATTGGTCCTAGTTGATCCTTTTTTTGCTGGACAAAGCATCTTAGTCAGCCCTGATATAGTATTAGTTTTCGCCTTTTTATTGAGTCTAAATGGTATTTTGGAAGAGAAGAATTGGACCGTAATGATGGGAACTATTTTGCTAGGAATGATTAGTATGCGAGGGATGATGGTCGCTTTTTCTTTGTATCTATGGTGGGTTTTTATTAGCATTTTCAGACAAAATATCAATCACCTCAATTCGTGGGAAGTCTTTCTTATTTTCATCAAAAAGGCTAGTCTTTTCTTGCCTGCAGGTTTGTTATCTTTGGCATTTTTGGGCTATCATTATCATGAATTTAGTTGGATTGGCTATCACCCAAATTCACCTTGGGCAGCTAGTTTTGAAAGAGTAGGATTGGGTGGTTTTTTTAAAAATATCGGCTTATTGATTTGGCGATATTTAGATTTTGGACGACTTTTTCTCTTAGGTGGTTTAGGCTGGCTGTTTTTACAAATTCCCAAAACCGACAAGGAAGATTGGGGCTTAAAACTACTCAGTCTTTTTGGATTTCTTTTTCTACTTTTGACTCCTTCGTTATTATTGCATAAAGGTTTGATGAGTCATCGCTACTTATTGCCTATGACTTTAACTTTGACCTTCCTTTTTTATCATTTATTGTCTCATATTATTGCAGACGAACGGACTCAAAAAATCATTTATGCCATTGCTTTTTTAGGGCTATTGACGGGAAATTTATGGGTTTACCCTAAACAAATTGCTCAAGGCTGGGATGCCACTTTAGCACACCTGCCCTTTTATGAAACTCGTAACAAAATGATTGATTTTGTGGATAATTCAAATATTCCTTACAATGAAATAGGTACTGTTTTTCCTAATATCGGCCCTTTAGAAATTTATGACCTGAATGGGCGAAAAGAAGGATTTGTAAAGAAAGACTTACCTAAAAATAGATACTTTTTATATTCAACGGTATTTAATGACTTGACAGATGCAGAATTAGAAGATTTGTCTAAAAATTGGCAGGTGGTAAAAACGATAAAGTCTTTTAATTTAGAAATAATTTTGTATGAGCAATCAGTCCAATAGTTCCTTTATACCAATAACTTCTTTATCAAAAGATCAATCTCTTTTTGTTGTTTTTCAGCCAAAGTAATTTTAGCCAGAAAGTTTTTATTGATAAAAGCTCTAATAGACTGACTTTTTTTAGTCTTTATGAGTACTTTTAATCTTTTAATTACAGAAGGTTTTACTTTAGAAATTTGGCTCACTTTGTCCACATCCATATCTGGAAAAAGAGTTAAGATAGTCAATAAGTTTTCAATTTCTTTGAAAGTTATGCCTTCTATTATTCCTTCAATCTTTCCTTCTTCCTTTATCATGGCTAATGTACTCATAACTTCTGATTTAGTTGGAAAATCAATATTTTCAATGATTTCCCTAAATTTTTTTGGTGAACGATCAATTATTGCTGAAACGTAGTGGACAATTGCAATTAATTGGTCTTTGTCATCTACTTCAAAAATAATCGAAATATTGTTAATTATCAAGTCTACTTTGTGTCTAAATGCCATAGACATCATAGCACTTCTGAAGAACCTACTCTCCAAAGCTAATAGTTCCTCCGTTGGCATTTTTGTGATATTCTTAAATAAAAAACTAAAGTCTGGTAGAAATTGTTTAAAAAAGTCAAAGTAGGGCTTTCCCTCAAATAATTGATGAACCGTTTTCGGCGTCCAATCCTTTTTCCCATTATAAAAAATAAGCGGTAGAACGGGTTCCAAGACTCTATCTTTTGCTTTAGACAACCGATATAGAAATAGGAAAATATACAAGCCTACTTGGATGGCGACCTCTTCTTCTGGTTCTAATTTATGTTCCCAGATTAATGAAAAATAGAAATGTTCTTTCTTATTTTTGAATTTACAACGATAAATAATATCAGAACGAAATATCTTTAGATTTGACCGAATGAACCGATCAGTCACGATTTCTAGCGTAGTCAAATCTGCCATTTCGGCCACTTCGGGATAAAAATCTTCTAAATATGCTCTGGCATTTTCTACTTGCGACATTACTTGACCAAAAAATCGGTCATCTGGTTGAAATATATCGTTTTCTTTTTGTTTTTTGCCCATTTTAGTACGTGTGTAGCTTAATGATGTGATGAAGATAGTTAATAATTCGACTTTTAACAATAAAATTTCGCATTTTTTATTACCGTATAAATTTTGTTAAAATTTGTTTTCAAAAAAAGAAAAATAGGAAATAATCGTTTTTTAATAAATTTTGCATGCAACTAAAACACTTGCTATTCTCTATACTTTTATTTCCAAGCAGTTTTGCTTTTTCACAAGAGACTTTAAAAGGAGAAGTCGCAGATACTAAAGGAAACCCACTCCCTTTTGTCAATATCCTAATTAACGACAGTCAAAAAAATGGAGTCTCCACAGATATTGACGGGCAGTTTATCATCGACAGTAAAAACCAAATCAAACAACTGACTTTCAGTTATTTAGGCTTTGAAAATTTGATCCTTAAAGCCCCTTTTCAAGTTCCATTGACCGTTCAACTTACTTCCACCGCCTACGATTTTGAGGAAGTGACCGTTATTGCAGGAGAAAACCCCGCCCATCGAATTATCCGAAAAGTAGTACAGAATAGACGCTTGAATGATCCAGAAAAAATGGATAGTTACAGTTGCTTGACCTACAATAAAATGGCGATGGGCTACGAATTGCAAACGGAAAAGATGAAGGAACATTACCTCAAAAAAGATACAACAAAAAAAGTCAACAAAAAACTTTACACTAATTATTCTAGGCTCCATAATTCCTTTAATGAACATGACTTAATGATGATTGAGTCGGTGTCCAAGCGAAGGTTCAAAAAGCCCCATGATCTCCAAGAAGAAGTGATTTTGAATAGAATTTCAGGCACTAAAAAATTACCCTTAATTGCCATAGCCAGTCAAGCTCAACCTTTCTCTTTTTATAAAGAAGAAGTCGTCATTTTTGACCAACCTTTTTTAAATCCGATTAGTAAAAACAGCACAAAAAAATACTTTTTTAATATCACAGATACTCTTTTTCAGCAAAAAGACACTGTTTTCATCATTACGTTTCAACCTAAAAAAGGAAAGAATTTTAATGGTTTAGAAGGTGTTTTGTATGTGAATACGAATCAGTATGCTTTACAAAATGTCATTGCCAAACCTGTTAAAAAAGATCACTTAATTAATTTCGAAATCACTCAAAAATATAAGTGGGTCAACAATCAACATTGGTTTCCCGAACAATTATTATTTGAAATGTACACTCAGCCAGTTAACATCTCCTTTGCTGGTCTAAAAATATATGGTCGAACTTATGTCAGTGAAGTCGATCTAAACCCCACTCTAGCCAAAAAAACTTTCCGACAGGGAGAAGAAGTCATCGTTCAAGAAGATGCCTATTCTCGTAAAGATTCACTTTGGCAATTGTATAGAAAGGAGGACTTAACCATCAAAGAACAACGGACTTATGAAGTGATTGATAGCATCTTTGCCGCTAAAAAATTGGATAGATGGGTGACGATTCTAGAATTCATTGGAAAAGAACGATTTAAAGTAGGTCCTGTAGATTTGGATATTGGCAAAATCATTAATGGAAATCCTGCGGAAGGACTTAGAATGGGCCTTGGTCTAGTTACAAATGAAGATGTTTCCAAACGGTTCGAAATCGGTGGGTATGGTGTCTATGGTTTCAAGGATAAAGATTGGAAATATGGCGCTCATCTAGGTATTCTATTTGACGAATACAGAGACAATAGATTGGATCTTGTTTATAAAAATGATGTGCATGTTCCAGCGGAACCTAAATTTATTCAAAGAGGCGATTTTTTGAATTTTGGTCAACTCTCTAATATTCGAGATCAGGTCATTTATAAAGGTATTCATTTGCAGACTTTCCCCATCAAATATTTACAATTCAATACCAAACTATCTCAACAGACCTTGTCCCCTAAATATGATTATCAGTTTTTAACAGAATCCAGTCCATCTTTCAATTTTTCTGAACTACATTTTGGTTTACGCTATGCTTATAATGAAAAATTTGTCCGATTCTTCGGTCGTCGAGTCAATAACCAATCCAACTTCCCCATTTTAGAGGTACAATACACCAAAGGCTTTGATAATTTATTAGGTGGAAATTGGGATTATCATCAATTCTTAGTCTCGATCGATCATACTTTCCGCAGAAAGGCATTGGGCAAAACGGAATACCGATTTGAAGCTGGTTATATTAGTGAATCTCTCCCCTATTTTAAGTTGTTTAGCAGTTTTGGGTTAGGTACAGGCTATCGTGGATCTAGCTTGGGCATTAGTCAAGGCTTTCAAACCATGGAGTTCTACGAGTTTGTTTCTGATCGTTTTGTTCACCTATTTTTTCGTCAGGACTTTGGTAGTTTACTGTTAAAAAGTAAACGTTTCAAACCTAATATTATCATCGAACATAACTTAGCTTTTGGTAGTCTACAAAATCCAGAGGATCATTCAGAAATTGCCTTTAAAACAATGGAAAAGGGCTTTTTTGAAGCAGGTCTAATCTTAGAAAATTTAGTCCGAGTTAAATATTTGAATTTTGCTTACATCGGTCTTGGTGCTGGCATGTATTATCGCTATGGCCCTTATCAAAATGAAGCTTTTTCTGATAATGTGGCTTGGGGCATAAAGTTATCGGTGAGTTATTGATTTCAGTTAGTATTTAATCCTTCATATAAGGATGAAAAAAAGTTATTTAAAAGTCAAGCTTAGAAAAAATGCCCCGTTTTTTTCGACCGATATTTCAAGTCTCCAGACTTGAAATCAATATTTGCTGGTCTCTTGACCAGCGTACTTTGTGTGTCGTCGGGAGACGACTTGGATATCCGAATTAAGCCCGCCTGAATGCTTGCGGGCAGGTCTGGAGCCGTATAGCTATCGGCATAATTCATCGGTTTTCAAAAGTTGGGAAACTATATTTCAAATTCTGAACAGCCTACCTCCAAGCGTCTAATTTCAAACACTCCCGCCCGAAACTCTCCTATTCCAAACAGTCAAAAAAGTCATCATCAAAAATAAGAAAGCCACAAAAATCATCGCAATCCGCAAAGTATGCCAATCCGCTAAAAAACCAATAATTGGAGGGCCAAATAAAAAGCCAGAATAGCCGATTGTAGACACCATACTTATCCCTACCCCTGGTGCTAACCCTTTAGCTGCACCCGCAGTACTATAAGCAATTGGTACAATAACAGATAGACCTAAACCTACTAAAAATAATCCGATAATCACCATGATAGGCGTCGGAAACGCAACTAAAAATAAAACACCCGACAATGCCACTAAACTATTGATTATCATTAATTTAGCATCTCCAAAATAAGTTCTTCCCTTATCTCCAAATAGCCGCCCAACTACCATCGCAGTATTAAATGCCAATAGGCCAATTGGTGCTAAAACTGCACCTGAAAGGGCTATATTTTTCATATAATTCGTCGCCCAATCCATCATAGCCCCTTCTCCCAACATACAACAAAATGCAATGACTCCGATACCCCACAAGGCTCTAGATGGAAACTGAAAGCCACCACTTTCTTCGGTAACTTTTGCCGTTTTATGGTCTTTGACTAAGTTAAAATTACTCCAAATAGCCAAGATCAACCCTAGCCCCGAAACGATCCCTAAATGAATAAATAAAGGCGTATCTAACTTGGTAAATATTGCCCCTGAACCTGCGCCCAAAGCTGCTCCTAAACTAAATACCGCATGAAAGGAAGACATGATCGGTTTCTGATATTTTTCTTCTACCAAAACTGCTTGTGCGTTCATCGCAATATCCATTAATCCAGTTGAAAAACCCGTTATAAAAAATAGCCCAATCAAAAAGGGAATCATCCCTGCAACAGCTATAAAAGGCACCAATACACAAAATAAAATAGCTGATAACACGGTAATCTTTTGACTCCCATTTTTGACAATTAACCAGCCTGCAAAGGGCATTGCGGTCAAAGCCCCCGTAGCCAAAACAAGCAATACCATCCCAGTTGTCGCATTATCCATGTTGTAAATCTCTTGGATACGAGGTAAGCGAGACACCCAATTGGCATAGATAAAACCATTGATTAAAAAGTAAAAATTTACGGCAAGTCTATTCTTTTTCATTTTTTATCTTTTGGGGACTTGGTAAAAAATAATCTACCCATTTTACTTGTTCTTTTTCCTTTATACTGCGTTAAAAATACTCGCCATAGCTAAGGCTATGTCTGTAGGCCTCCCATCCCTTCGGGTTCAAAAGCTTACACTTTTTCATGCCTTGTCTAAAGAAAAAATAACTGCATAAAATTTGGGTACCTCATTTATTTCCAACTCCCTTATCCAGAATATTGGACAAAGGTAGTAGATTATTTGAGTTTAAAAATACACTGATTGTGCGGATTGTTATGCTATTTTGATGACTTTATATTGTTACAGTCGTAGAGGTGAGAAAGTGAGAAGGTGAGAAGGTGAGACAGTGGGAAGATGAAACTAAAAAAGCCCAAATTGAACAATCAATTCAGGCTTTATATATTTTAAAGAGGGAATTTTCAGTGGTAATCTTTCACCGCTGAGTAATTACTCTTCTTCTTTCTCGTTGACATCTTTATTGCGTTCTCGGCGCTCATATCGTTCTTCTCTATCTCGATTGCGCTCATCCTTCTTTCGCAGTTTTTCTTCATGCTCTAAGTCTGCCAAATTTTGGTAAGCCTTGATAATTTCTTTGACCAATCGGTGCCGAACCACATCATCTGCCGTTAAATTTACTGCCGCAATGCCTTCCAAATGCCCTAAAGTGTTAATGGCTTTACGCAACCCAGATTTTTGACTATAAGGTAAATCTACTTGCGACAAATCACCCGTAATAATACATTTTGCCGTTGGTCCCAATCGAGTCAAAAACATTTTTATCTGAGTCGTCGTCGTATTTTGGGCCTCATCTAAAATGATAAAGGCATTATCCAAAGTTCGACCTCTCATGAAGGCTAAAGGAGCAATTTCAATCACTCCATTTTCCATAAAAAACTTTAATTTTTCTGCTGGAAACATATCTTCTAAGCCGTCATACAATGGCCGTAAATAAGGATCGATTTTTTCTTTCAAATCACC
>CALDTJ010000570.1 GCA_937924145.1 uncultured Saprospiraceae bacterium | reverse complement strand
CTCCATTATTGAATTGTCGGATATTAGAAATGCGAAAAGCCTAGCGGACAATCCATTAAAGTTGAGGGTTAAAACGGATAGTAATAATGGCGAAAATATAGTGCCTGTAACCATGAAAGATGGGTTTATTATTCCAATTGGGAATAGTATACCTTTAGCAGATGGCACGACCCAAGTAAGTATAGATAACATTCCAGACAAATTTGATGCCGCCCCTTCTACTCAAAAATCAAGAAGTCTTGGAAAGGCACTTTGGTTCACCCTTTTGAAATTGGGTGGTCTGAAGGACGAAGCATTTTTGTTAAGAAAAGTGGTTTTCAGAAATGGTCAAGCCAATCGAGTTCGGTTGAATCAACCTTCTGTCACTAGAGCAAAGAAAATTCTGATTGTGATTCATGGAATCATAGGAGATACCAAAGGTATGATTCCTAACTTAACTTTCTTAAAAGAGCAAAAGCACTACGATTTAGTATTAACTTTCGACTACGAAAATTTGAATACTAAAATTGAAAATATTGCCGCTAAATTAAATGAAATCCTAACAGAATATGGTATTGGTGTCGATGACGGAAAGTCGGTGGACATTTTAGCGCACTCAATGGGTGGTTTGGTCAGTCGCTACCTGATCGAATTTGTTCGAAAAGGAGACAATATGATTGATAATTTATTCATGTTTGGTACTCCAAATGGAGGGTCTGTCTTCGGAGAAATACCCGTTTATCGAGATAAATTGGTCAAATTATTGACGGTCGGACTCAATTTTGGAAAGGCATGGTTAGGCTGGGTTGGTACAGCGTTGGGCGTGCTCAATAAGGTGCTAATTGGTTCCAAAGCAGTAACTATTACCCTTGCCCAAATGAGTGCCCAAAGTGATTTTATTGAAAAGCTAAAAGATGGTCAAAAAGGCCATACGCATTACACGGTTATTGCAGGCGATATTTCTGATTACGATAATATAAAAGAAGCTAGATTCGCTCGATTTGTAGAGGCGGTGCTATTACAAGTTGGAAAAACTGCCAATTCTGATTTACCTAATGATATTGCTGTTCTAGTAGCCGATATTCGAGCTGTTCCTGAGATTATTCAGGCTATGAAATATGATGTTTGTTGTCATCACATGAATTATTTTGAATCTGAGGAGGGGTTGTTGGCTTTGGCGGATGTGGTGGAGAATCGTAAGTGAGGTAATTTTCTTTATCATTAAATAGATAGAACGTAAAACATAAATGAAAACCACTTGGTATGGCAACAAGAGAATTCGTCGAACATATTAGAAACTTGGTCGCTAGTGCGAATACAGAAAAAGCAATTGAGTTTTTTTTGAATTATTCAGATGAGTACAAAGATGAAATAATATTGCAATCTTCCAAATATCAATATCTGTTAAAGGATGCTAGAATTGGCACAATAACTCAGGAAGAATTAGAAGTAAAAAGAACAAAAATTTGCAAGTCTTTATTAGAGGTTGTAAATGAAATAGATAGAAAAATTACCCACCAACGAGATGTGTTTTTAACCGCTGAATTAGAAGAAATTCTTGCACTGGCTGAATATCAGAGTAGGAAAGATAATAGACCTGTAACCTCTACAAGGTATTTTTTCAGTGCTTTGAATAAAATAAGACCCGACTTATTAAATCCCATTATTCAAATCCTTGAAGAAAAAGGTGCTCTGCCGAATGATATAGAAGATGAAACTTTAACGATACCAAGAGAATTATCAAATAGCCGTGAGTTCTCAAATTGTGTGACAAGTTCATTAAATGAGCTTAAAGAGGTTACCTCTGAGGAATACCCCATTGAAACGGAAGATTTATTTATAGATGTTGCAAAATTTGGGACAGGCGCCTCAGTTAAAAGATTGAGAGAAAAAGGGATTACAAGAGAAAAAGTAGATGAGATGGCGGAGTCAAATAGACTAAAAATAAAGAGGAGAGTGTAAAATATTTTAACTACTCTAACTCCCAATACTCCATCCAATCAAAATAAACAGGAATTTTAGAATCCGTTAAATCCTGACAACAAAACCCTACAAAACATCCAGTAAAAGCGGGACGATACCTATCGCTGCCATTTTGGATATAGTCATCGGATAAAATACTTCCATCTAAAATACCTCCGATAGCCTGCTATTATCGCTTTATTTGGCTTAGCTTTTGACTAATTCCCGTTCTATTTGTTCTAAAGATTTTCCTTTTGTCTCAGGTAATATTTTTAGCATAATAAAGAACCCAAATAAAGCAATTGCCCCAAAGATGAAGAAGGTCAAAGCATTACCCAAATTAGACAGCTCCCACGGGAAAATCTGCTGAATTAGCCAGCTAGAAAAAGAGTTGATAAAGCCAATAAATCCGATAGCTAAACCTCTGTATTTATTAGGATACATTTCTGACAACATCACCCACATCACTGGACCTAAAGAGAAGGCAAAACAGGCTACAAAACCTAGAATACCGAACAAAACTAAAGTCAAATTCATATCCACTGCTGCCTCAATGAGTGCGCCTTCGTGTTTTTTATACAATTGATTTCCAAGTGCGCCTTTCATGACATTTTTAAATTCCACATCGGTCAAATAGACGGTATTTTCTAGCCCTCTGAATGGCGTCTTATCT
>CALDTJ010000569.1 GCA_937924145.1 uncultured Saprospiraceae bacterium | reverse complement strand
AACCTGCCCGACTCAGGCAGGCGGGTTTAGGGTAGCTTATTTTGTTGCTAGTTTTGGCTTTGAAAACAGGAGTTATGTTGATATAATGACTGTTTTCAAAGTTAAAAATAGCGGCAAAAGAAGCAGCATAAATTGTAAGTTTATTTTTTCACCGTTCCTTAGTTCATTTTTGTCCAAAACTATTGAATGTGCTAAAGGTAGTTTTTTTTGTAGAATTATTTTAAGAAGGCGGTGCTTTAATAGCATCTTCTTCTTTTATCACGGATAGATAATCAGGTAATAGATGGATATTAACGAATAATTTAAAGTCAGCATCTGTGGTAAATATTAATCCGTGGTAAGAAAAAATTACCGCGGATTAGTATTTACCACGGACCCGCCCTAATGCGCATGCGTGCTATTTGTCATCAATTTTTTATCTGACGCTCTAGAAAGCTGTAAAGAAAGAGGTGCTAATAAAGCACCACTTTCTGCTCGATTATTCCTTAGGTAAGATCAACTTTTGGATAATCTTCTTTCCATTAATTTCCATTTGTACAAAATAGATTCCTTCCTTTTTGATTTTTATAGGTATGATGTGTTGACCCTCTTGAAAACTTTGTTTTTTAACTAAAGTGGAAACGGGTAATCCTTTTTTATTAACCATTTTTATACTGACTTCTGCTTGGTCGGGCAATAACAGTTTCATGGACTTAGGGCCATTTGGTTGGATGACAGGTTGCAGAGAGGCGACTAAAACTGGCGGAGATTTAGATAACCTAAAGAAACTTGGCGAGCCATTTAGTTGAATATAAAGCGCTCCTACTTCTTTAATAGTTCTTGTATCTGAAAAATCCCATTCCATTCTATCCAAATTTTGAAATTTAAATAACTTAGGAAAGGTATAAACGGTACTGACTAATTCGACTTCATCTTGCTTTGTTTTTGCCCAAAGTACGTACATAAATTCTCCATTTTCATCTCTAAAAGCACCTCCATCAATGTCATTGGGTAGATGTAATCTAGCTGTTTGTTCAGCATCGTATCGCCAGCCATATAGTAATTCTGAAATAGTTCGGTAGGCAGTTCCTGCTACAGTTGGTTGATGGTTGTAAGGCTCCTCACCTTGTAATGCGTAGAACAAACCCATTAGATCATACGGCCCATCAGCTTCTTCTACCGTTTTAGAATCACCCATCGTATAGATATGATATTGGTGCAAATTCTCTTTTTGGGCAGCTACTAAAGATTTGATAATATAATTGGTTTGCGCTAATTCAGAGCCCATATTGTCACCATATTTCACTCTAGGAATAGTAGATTCTGTGCAAATCCATTCTTTTTTAGGAAAACCCTGCCCATCATACCCATATTTATGAAGCACATTTTCGAATTCTCTTTTTCTATTAACAAAGCCAGCAACAGCTGCGTCTGAATGTCTTTCGTACCTAAAACCCATGATTTCATTGCTCCATTGTCGAACACTGCCGTCGATATGTGGGTAAGAATGAAAGCTAAGTACATCGAAATAGGCACCACCTTTTAACGGATATGCTTCCGTAACTTTTCCCCCATCTGGATTATCGGTATATCGTAAAATTACATCCAAAAAACTTGGGTAGCCCAAGCCTCCTGTTGCAATATATAAATCAGGATCAATAGACTTAATGACCTCCCAACTTATCCTCAACATCCTGTTATAATAATAGGCAGGTGCCTGTAAAGCATAACTACATGGATTGGGTGGATTGTCATACCAATTGCCATCGTCACCAGCATCTCTCCATGCTACAGAAGCATAATCAAAATCAGGCTCATTCCAAACTTCCCAAAAGCGGATTTGATTTTTGTATTCATTGACAATCCTATATACATAAAGGGCATAATAATTTTCATCGTTTACAGGTGTTCCATTTTCCCCATTATCCCAAATTGGTTCATATAGATTCTTGAAAACGACTGAATTTCGATTGTCTTCACTGGTGCAATAATTCGTAAAATCTCGATGTTCTTCGGAAGGATAGCCTAAAAAACCTACGTTTTCATTCATACCTAATGATTCATATCGATCAAACGCTTGTCTTCGAACATCATAGCCCCAATAATCAAAAAAATGCTCAAACAAGGCGGGCCTAACTGAATTTACTCCAACTCCTCTGAGACCCATTTCTTTATCACCTGCTGCAATTTCTGCTAATTGATGATCTTGCCAAGGTGGATAATATCCTAAATTTGCACCATAACGGAAATGCCCTTTGTAGGGAATTATTTTATCATTAGCGGTATAATCCACTTGAGAAAATAGTATATTTTGTATTAAAAATAGTAGGCAGAGTGTTTGTTGTATTCGCATAGTTTGTTGATTCTAAGTCTTTTCATACAACTTAATGTATAAATAAAATATTCACCTTTTTGAGATATAAAATTTTTAGAACAAGATTATCGTAAGTGATTATTTAGATGGGGATAGAGTAGGGGGAATGAATCCTAAAAGTGCTAATAATATTGGAGAAATACTAGTTTTTTTGCCAATTTATGAATGGGAATGAGCATTTTAGACCGTTCATCAAAGTACAATTTTTTATATAAATTCATTTTGGCTAATATTCCCTGAAAGCTGTTTATCTTTGTAGCAAATAGGTTGAATCATGATAAAACAAATAATATGCGTGGGTTTATGTTTTTTGTGTTTGGGGTGGAATATTCCGATGGAGAAGGAAGAACATGCCATTTATATTAGTGTTATAAAAATCAAACATGAAGTCAATCAGCCAGAAGCAACCGTTTTTATGCGAGTGTTTGCAGATGATTTGAAAAGTGCTTTACAGAATAAATTCGGTTACGAATCCATTTCTGAAAAACCAACTTTTTGCAGTGATTACGAAAACTACATCAATCGATATTTTAAAAAACAATTTACGTGTCTAATTAATAACTCAACGGTAGATTACCAATTATCCAATTGTGAAAGAACGGAGGATGTCTATCAATTAGAATTTATAATGGACTGCCCCGAAAAATGGAATTCTGCTAAAATAACTGCCCCATTTTTTATGGAACTCTTTCCAAATCAGTCAAATGTAGTTCACTTAGAAAATGGAACTACGAAAAGATTTGGTCGAGCGACTAAAGGCAATGAATTGCTTAGAATAAGATTTTAGATTTATCAACTCATAACTAATCTATGATTCCATTAGGAACCTATACTACTTTAACTGCTAAGCGTCAATTACTACAAGGAATCTACCTAGAGGATGGGGAAGGAGATGAAGTTTTATTGCCAAATAAGTACATCCCCAAAGACCTTCAGCTAGAGGACGAAATTTCTGTTTTTGTGTACACAGATTCAGAGGATAGAATCATTGCGACTACGATTAAACCAAAAATTGAATTACATCAGTTTGCTTGTTTAGAATGTGTGCATGTTTCTGGTATTGGTGCGTTTTTGGATTGGGGTTTAGAAAAAGATCTATTTGTTCCTTTCAAAGAACAAAAACTAAAAATGAAGGTGGGCAATTTTTATATTGTCTACTTATACAACGATGAGGAATCTGACCGTTTAGTAGCCTCTGCAAGAATTCATAGATACCTAAGTAACGAAGAATTGACGGTGAAAGAAGGTGATAAAGTAAGCGTGCTGATAGGCGAACCAACTCCTTTGGGTGTAAATGTCATCATCAATAATCGTCATAAAGGGCTTATTTATAAAAATGAAATCTTTCAAAATTTAGAATTAGGGGATCAACTAGCAGGTTGGATTAAAAAAGTGCGGGATGAAAATAGATTGGATGTAAGTCTTCAAGCCCAAGGTTTAGCCAATATAGAACCAAGTGCCATCCGAATATTGGATTATCTGCAAATGAACCAAGGGTTTATGCGCCTGACAGATAAGAGCGCGCCACAAGAAATAATGGCAGTGATGCAGATGAGTAAGAAGTCTTTTAAAAAGGCGTTGGGTAGTTTGTATAAGCAAAAAATGGTGAGGTTGGAAAAGAATGGGACTTATTTAGCTTAGTAGTAACACAACTTTCTGAGTTGTGCCAAGAATCAGCGGGGTTGTCTTAAAAGATCTGATTTGAAAAAATTGCCCAATAAAAATTCTGATTTTCCAAAAAATACAGAACGTTTCCCCCTTCGGAGGGGGACAGGGGGAGGATTTCAATATTATATTCGGCTAAAAAATACATGCCGAGTCTTCTGAGACAGACTCTTACAGTTGAGTCACTGCTAATTTATCTTTACAATTATCATATAATTCCTGTATACTATACTGCGAAATTGGATGAACAAAATCATCCGCTATTTCTACCAAAGGTGCTAAAACAAAATTACGATCCTGTAAAAAAGGGTGGGGCAAAATTAAATCTTTTGTATTGATAATCAAATCATTATAGAAAAGTAAGTCGATATCAATCAGTCGAGTATACCATTTCCTTTCTCGTACTCGCCCCATCTTATCTTCAATATTTAAGACAGTTTTTAAAACCTCATTTGGAGGCAAAGTCGTCTCAACAATCAAGCATTGATTCAAAAAATCTGGTTGGTTTTCTATACCCCAAGCCTTCGTTTGATACAAAGAAGAAACAGCCTTTACAGCGCCAACCTCTTCTCCAATAAACTGAATTGCGGTAGCCAAATTCGCTTTTATATCACCGAGATTTCCACCAATACTTAAATAAACTAGGTTCAAATTGATTGTTTTATTTTAGGACGAATTGCCAATGGAAGGTCACATTTAAAATAGCAGTTTAGGTCAATACCTAATTCTGTTAATCAAAACCGTGTAGAAATCAAAACCGTGTAGAAATCAAAACCGTGTAGAAATCAAAACCGTGTGGAAATCAAAACCGTGTGGAAATCAAAACCGTGTAGAAATCAAAACCGTGTAGAAATCAAAACCGTGTGGAAATCAAAACCGTGTGGAAATCAAAACCGTGTGGAAATCAAAACCGTGTGGAAAT
>CALDTJ010000568.1 GCA_937924145.1 uncultured Saprospiraceae bacterium | reverse complement strand
GGCTGATAATTCAAATCGCTCTGTAACTCCCTAACATCCGCATAAGTCACCTCCACATCCCCTGGTTGCATTGGCATAAAAACCTTCTCTGCTTTTTTGCCCAATTTCTCCTCAATCGTTTCTATAAAATCCATTAGTTGGACAGGTTGGCTATTGCCAATATTGTACAGTTTATAAGGCGCAAGAGAGGACGAAGGATTTGGGGTTAACCCTGACCAATCAGCATCACCTTTTGGTGGGTGATTGATGACCTTCCTAATACCTTCAATAATGTCGTCTATATAGGTAAAGTCCCGACTCATTTTTCCGTCATTGAACACTTTGATGGAGCGTCCGTTGATGATGGCATCAGTAAAAAGATAGTAAGCCATATCAGGTCGCCCCCAAGGCCCATAAACGGTAAAAAACCGCAAACCTGTGGTCGGAATATTGAATAAATGACTGTAAGTATGCGCCATCAATTCATTCGACTTTTTAGTAGCAGCATATAGCGAAATCGGATGATCTACATTCACTTCGGGTGAGAACGGTATCTTTTTATTCAAGCCATAAATACTCGAACTACTGGCATACACCAAATGCTTGATTTGATGCGTCCGACAACCTTCCAAAATATGTAGAAATCCAGTGACGTTACTTTCGACGTAAGTATGTGGGTTTTTCAGACTGTACCTGACTCCTGCCTGCGCAGCTAAATTAACGACTATTTCAAATTTCTCGGTGGCAAATAAAGCTTCCATCCCTGCTCTATCTGCTAAATCTAGCTTTTGAAAACGGTAATTTTTGTAGCGATCACTCTGTATTTTTTTGGTCGTTGCTGTTTCTTCCACAGCGATCCGCTGAATACCCGTTTCTTTTAGCCTAGCATATTTTAAATTTGGATCGTAATAATCGTTCAAGTTATCTATACCAACTACCTCTGCGCCTTCTGCCACCAGCTTTTTCACCAAATGAAAACCTATAAACCCTGCTGCTCCAGTTACTAAAACTTTTGTATTCAATCTACTTTTTTTATTATTAAAAAGAATCACCTACTCTGCTGTCATGGCTACATTCTGAAAAGCAGGTTGCTTTAAATACCACGCCAAAACACGCTCTATTCCTTCCTTCACTAGCACCTCTGGCTGATAATCTAAATAGTTTTTCGCTTTTGAAATATCTGCTAAACTATGCTTAACGTCCCCTACTCGATTGGGACCAAATTTAGGTTGTAAGTTCGCTCTCGTCAGCGCATTTATTTGTTCAAACAAGCCTAAAATACTCGTTTGTTCTCCGCAAGCAATGTTATAGACTTCATTGACTGCTGATTTTTTCTCGGTAAAGATGGCTTTCAAATTGGCACTCACTACATTATCAACATAAGTAAAATCTCGACTATGCGCTCCATCTCCGTTGATGGTCGGTGCTTTACCTGCTAAAATAGCTTTCACAAACAAAGGAATGACCGCCGCATAAGCACCATTCGGATCTTGATTAGGTCCAAAAACGTTGAAATACCGTAGACCAATAAACTCTACATTGTATAAACTTGCGAAGACTTTAGCGTATAATTCGTTGACTAGTTTGGTAACTGCATAGGGCGAAATTGGACTACCTATGACCTCTTCCCGCTTAGGCAAACTATGGCTATCTCCATAAGTGGACGAACTCGCTGCGTAAACCACTCTTTTGATCCCGCTATCTTTAGCTGCGGTGAACACATTGAGCGTACCCGTTATATTGACGTTATTTGTCGTTAACGGATTATTGATAGATCTCGGTACAGAACCTAACGCAGCTTGGTGACAAACCACATTTATATCTTTACAAACTTCAATACAAGTATGATATTCTCGGATGTCGCCCCAAACAAATTCAAACTTTGGATGACCGATAAATGCCTCGATATTACTACGATGCCCCGTCGATAAATTATCTAATACTCGTACCTTTTCAATTCGATCATCTGCTAAAAAGGCTTTCGCCAAATTAGACCCGATAAATCCTGCACCTCCTGTTAACAATACGTTCATAATACTCTAAACTGTGTCCATAAAATTCTTTTCGGTCTTATTGAAAACTGCAACACCAAAAAGTAATAAAATCAACATAAAAATAAAACTATAGCCTAAGTAAAACCAGTTAAAAGTGCCTTGCCCTAAAAAGCTATACTTGAAAGTTTCAATGACGGATGTCATTGGATTTAGAACGGCTAATAATTGATATTTTTCGGGAACGACTGACAACGGGTAAATTACTGGTGTAGCATACATTAATAGAGAAACACCAAATTTTAATAAAAAAACTAAGTCTCTATATTTCGTTGTCAAAGACGTAATAATTAGTCCAAAACCTAAGCCTAAACCTGCTAAAATGATTAATAAAATGGGAAATAAAAAGATATAAGCATTAGGTTGAATAGCGGAATCTGGCTGAAAGAAAAAGTAACCATAAAAGCCCAAAAAGAGGATTAATTGAATCCCATATTTCATCAAAGCCGATACCACAATGGAAAGTGGAACGACTAGTCTAGGGAAATAAACTTTTCCAAAAATCCCTTGATTGGAGGTAAAGGTAGTAGAAGTAGCCAATAAACATTCTGAGAAGTAATTCCAGTTGGTCACACCTGCCATATAGAAAAGCATGGGAGGAATACCGTCAGTTGAAATACCTGCTAGTCTTCCAAAAATAACGGTGAACATGATGGACGTAAAAATTGGTTGAATAAAAAACCAAATTGGTCCAAGAATGGTCTGCTTATAACCTGCAATAAAATCTCTTTTGACAAATAGCAACAATAGGTCTCGATACCGCCAAATCTCCTTGAAATTAAAATTCAACAAAGAATTTTGGGGGGTGATTTCCATATCCCACTCTTCTTCTTGAGGATCTATCTTAGTAGGTATTTTTTGTAGTGGATTAAGTACTTCCAATGTAAGGTTTAGCTATTTTTAGGACTGCTCCGCCAGTAATAAGTCGAGGCTGTGACTTAGAATCTGACCATCTTTGAAAGGAACATACCTATACAATCATATCTAAATCTGAGTTTGTAAGAATGTCTAAATGCTGTCCTTCAAAGACGACATTTAGTACGCAACAAATCGACCGATAGTTACGGAAAGGAAGGAATTAAAAAAAGGTAAGATATATAAACTACGCACGCTTAGCCCGTTCCCACAAAACACTTTGGTTTCCTTTGACAAAACGGAAAAACCCTCGATAAACGGCATAGTGCATTACACAAAAATAGTACGGCACAAAAAGGGCTTTTAAGCGCAATTGCTTTTTTTCTAATAGGTAGCCGATGAGTGCTAATGCATAGAAAGTAATTTGTAGGAATAAAATGATTTGGTAGAAAGGATTGCCTTGTTGGGCAAGGATAATATTGGAGATGAATATGAGTGGTAAAAAGGCTGGGACTACTAACCAACGGAACACTCTTCGAGAGATAAATTGGAAAGATAATCGACCATATTTAAAAATATTAAACAATCTAGATAAACGACTGACGGACTGAAAACCTCCTGCCGCTATCCTAATTTTTCGTTTTAACTCTTCTTTGACGGAGGCTGATTGGCTTTCCATTGCATAAGCATCAGGGGCATAGGCGATTCGGTAACCATTGATGGCAATGGTCATTGTTAAGAAAAAATCTTCGATGATGCTGTCTTTTGGTATCTTAGGTGACAATTTAGTTCTGATGGCAAACAATTCTCCTGCGGCTCCAATTACTGAATAAAATTGAGCATCTAGATGCTTGAGAAAAGATTCGTATTTCCAATAAATGCCTTCTCCTGCTGCTGCTGCATCCCCTGTTTTAGCTTTATAGATTCTTTTTTCTCCCGACACTGCACCCACTGTAACGTCTGCAAAATGTTTAACGATGTTTCTAATGGCCGCTTTATTGACCATTGCATTGGCATCTGTGAAGACAGAGATAGGTGTGTTTATTTCTGGCATAATGCGCTCTACAGCGGCAATTTTACCGTTTCTTTCAGGTTTGTAATAGTGCTTGAAAGAGACCCCTTCTGGTACATTATAATTGTCAATAATGTCCATAGTCCCATCGTTTGAGCCATCTGTGACTAGTAAAAAATGTAACTTTTCTTTAGGATATTCTAAGGCGAGTGAGTTCTCAATTTTAGCTGCGATCCAGCGTTCTTCGTTATAAGCTGGAATTACAAAAGTAACTTCAGGTTCGTATTGTGTATCAATCGTATTTTCGATAGCATTGCCGCTTAATTGTCTGATTTTCACAAAGATATATGCAATAATTGGATACCCTATAAAATTATAAAAGACAATACCTATTCCAATCCAAAAAATGATTTCCCACATTTTTAATAATTAAAAGTTTAGTTAATTTTCTCATAGTAATAGAACAAAATAACGGCTTTTATTTCTTAGCAAGATGCATCTTAAGTCGAAATAATCCGTATCCCTTGTTCCTAGGCTAATTTTGAGGGTAAATTGTAAGTGGCAGATAAAAATATCAATTCTCAGAAAAATGGTAATATAAATACAAAATACTTACTTTTTAAAGTAAATTTTTATAAGTTTGGGGCAAGACCAAATAAATGAGCGGAAATAAAAACAAATGGGAGGCTACTTAATTTGTAATTATCAATTAAAATCTACCGCAATCTACCGTTTATTTGATCGAATTTCAACTACACACTAAAATAAATTTCCTATTTGCGATTTCATACGCAACAGGATAACAGACTATGAGAAAAGCATATTTCTTTTTAATTGCACTAATTGCATGGGCTTTCCTATTTTGGTGGCACTATGTCTACAACATTAAGCAACTAGGTGTATCCACTCCTGAAACTGCTATATCCACTACTTCAGAATCTACAGCATCGGCTACCGTTCCCGCTCTAATTTTATTCAAACCTAAGACCTATGGGCTCATCATCAATGGTGGTAATACTGCCATGTTAGACTCTATTATAAGTGAGGGAGCAGAAGGACAATTATTACAAATTACGGGATTAGTTGCTCCAGAAGAGCAAGTAGGCTTGGATTTTGACTTAGGTTGGGCAAGGGCTGCTGAATTGAAAAAATTACTATTGGATAGATTGTCGGAAGATCAAATCGAAATTTATTCAGATACTATTAGTAACTTTACTTACAGCAGAGATAGTCTGATTGATGGTATTTTTTACGAATGGGTCGATGGATATCAACCAGTTGCATCTATTGAAGACGATAATTATTATTTAGTCGATCACGATAATAAGCGAATTAAGACAGAATTGTACGAAGACTTATTTTCGAAAATAGCAGAAAAACTTATTGCTTCAGGCAAAAAGGTAATTATTCGAGGGCATACAGACAATCATGGTGATAAAGAATTAAACTTTACCATTGCTTTAAGAAACGCTAAGGACATAAGAGACGTTTTAAAAGCTAAAGGGGTTAGTCGATCTCAAATTGAAACCACTTCGAGAGGCGAAGAGTCACCAGTTGCAGATAATGAATCGGCTGAAGGTAAAAAGGCTAACCGCAGGATTGAAATTGAAATTGAAGAATAACGGTATCGACTTTATTGTAGACACAACCAACTAACAAAACTAAATACGAACAACTGAATAATATGGAATTTTTATTTTTAGCAGATGGGTCATTTCTGGGAGCAACAATTGATGTAGTCTTTTACTCCTTAATAGCTTTCTTTTTAGCTACCCTATTTTGGTATTTCTGGCAAAAGAAGGATAAAGAGGAAATTGAAAAATTGAAAAAAACCTTAGATAAGGTGCAGCCGCAGCACGATGTTTTGCAAAATCAGCACGAACACCTAAAATCTGAGCACTTAAAAGTGAAACAAGGATTGGCTGATTTAATGGAAAATTACCAGGCACTCAACACCAAACATGAGTCTGTTATAAATAACCAAAGTTCTACACAAAATGTCTATGAGCAAGTAGACGAAGAACGCCAATCATTATTAGATAGTTACGAGTCGATGGAAACCAACTACAATGCTTTAGATGAAAAGTATAATAGTGCCGTTACGACGTTGGATCGACTAGAAGAAGAAATTGATAGCATCAAAGAAGAACGAAGTGAGCTAAAATTAGTCAATGAACACCTACGAAAAGAGATAAAAAAATTGGAAGTTGTCTTAGAAGAAAATGGGGAAGATGTTGCCAGTTTGCGAACAGATATAGCAGTATCATCGACAGCTGAAGAGGATGAATTAGAAAGATTATTAGGTGGTGCTCCTGCACAAAATTTTGTTGACACACCTGTTGCGAGTGATGTGAATGTAGTAGCCGCTACAAGCAACGACCAAGAAGAAGAATTAAAAGAAATTTATGCTGCTTTAAAAGAAGATTACAACCAACTCCGAAGCGAACACACCCAATTAAACAACGACTATCAATCATTACAAAACACTCATAATCAATTAATTGAAGAAAAAGAAACCGCTATCATTGTAGCTCCTATCGCGGATAATAAGGAGGAAGAACTTAAGGCATTGAAAGACGAACATAGTGCCTTGCAAGATGATTACGTTTCTGTAAAAGACGATCTAGAAAACCGAGTTTTGCCTCAATTGAGAGCGACTCAAACTTTGTTGAATAAAAAAGAAGAAAAATATCGTGCATTGGTGGCAAAAATGGAAGCGCAATCTTCTAAAGTTCAGACTTCTTCTAGTCAGTTGAAATCTTTTGAAGATATTCGAGCTACTAATCAGGCATTATATCTTGGCAATAAAAATTTAAAAGAAAAGAATACGGATATTGAAAAAAGATATGAGGCTCTAAATACCAAGTATAATAATCTATTTTCTCAATTCCAATTAGTAAGAGGGCAATTAGGTCAGGAAGAAACTCAATCGGAGGATATTGAGCAACAACAAAATTCAGAAGAATTCAAGCAATTATCAAAAGAATATAGTGAGTTAAAAATTAACTTTTTAGCTGCTGCCGACGAGCAAAAAGCACAAAAAGCAAGAGTGGCAGAGCTTGAAAGTTTAATCCAATCAATCAACGATAGTACTGGTTATGGTATTATTTATTCACCAACTGATCTAAAAACGATAGAAGGAATAGATAAAAAGATTGAACCTTTATTGAAAAAGGCAAATATTCAAAACTGGAATGATTTAGCTAAGACTAATGCGGATAATTTGGAGGCTATTATAAAAGATGGCGGTAAACGATTTGAAGGATATGACCCACAATCATGGTCAGAACAAGCACAGCTATTGGTCGCTGGAAAGTGGAAAGCATTCCGAGATCTGGAAGCAAACTTGATTTCAGGTAAAAAAATAAAAGCTAAAACCAAAGACTTCGATGATCTCAAAGTAATAGAAGGCATCGGTCCTAAAATCGAAGTCCTTTTGAATAATTCAAATATCTATACTTGGAAAAAATTATCCAAAACAGGTATTGGTGAATTAAAGAAAATATTAAAAGCTGCGGGTAGCAAATATCAAGTTCATGACCCTAGTTCTTGGCCTGAGCAAGCTGCTTTAGCTGCTACATGGAATTGGACGCAATTGGAAGATTTGCAAGCGGATTTGAAAGGTGGCAGGGCTAGTCAGTAATCAGTTGGCAGTGTTACAGTAGGCAGTAATACAGTTGACAGTTAGCAGTATTACAGTGGGCAGTTGGGATAATAAGAACATTATTGCTTTTTAGATTATATTTTGTTTAGGAGACTATTCTGGAAACTATACACCATTTTATCAATGGATTTTAAAGATTTATTAGCCTATAAAAAAGCATTTCAACTGGCTATGGAAATTTTTGAAATATCAAAAAAATTTCCCAAAGAAGAAATTTATTCACTCACCGACCAAATTAGACGGTCATCCCGATCTCCTGCTGCACAAATCGCAGAAGCATACCGAAAAAGACAATACCCTAAATATTATTTGAGTAAACTAAGTGATGGAGATGCTGAAAATGCGGAAACCCAAGTGTGGTTGGCTTTTGCCTATGCTTGCGGATATCTTGAAAGATCAAAATATCTGCATTTGCATGGACTTTCTGTAGAGGTAGGCAAGCTAATTGGAAATATGATGAGAAACCCTCAAAAATTTGGAGTAAAACAACAAAACTAAAAAGCTACCTATTGCCCACTGTATTACTGCTCACTGCCTACTGTAATACTGCCTACTGCTAAACCGGTCTTTTCCTACCAGTCACTTTTTCATAAACATACCAAACATCCATATTTGGGTCAGGCTTTAAGCCTTTCCCCATTCGCACTAATTGGAATTGGTGCCAAGGAGTTTGTAGCATCCCTGTCATATCAATTTTGTCTACGCCAGTTAATAAATCTGGAACGGTACAATCGGTCATCTTACCACTCATCAGGTCATTAGCCACATCTGGAAATACACAGAATGGACGGCCTAAACCAACAAAATCTAATTCGTTATTTTCGATGGCTTTGTTCATGGTATCCACGGTTCTAAAACCGCCTGTTAACATCAATGGCGATTTTATTTTTTCTCGAACTTTTCGGATAAACTCAATGAAATAAGCCTCTCTTTTTAGTGTACTCTCTTTATGCTGCGTACCAACCATTGCGGCACGTTCATAAGTTCCACCAGATACCTCGATCAAATCCATGCCTTCTGAGTCCAGCATTTGGATAACTTCCATTGATTCCTCTTCTGTAAACGCTCCTCGTTGGAAATCGGCTGAGTTGATTTTAATGCCTAATGGAAAATCAGCTCCACACTTTTTCCGCATATCACGGTAAATTTCCAAGACAAACCTTGCTCTATTCTCCAAAGAACCACCCCATTTATCTTTTCTAATATTCGTTAATGGCGATAAAAACTGACTAACTAAATAGCCGTGTGCTCCATGAATTTGCGCTCCTTTCATGCCTGATTTTTTAGCAATCAAAGCAGCTGTACCATATCTATCTATCAAATCATAGATTTCGTCTTCTGTCAATGGTCTTGGCTGTACGTATAGCTTACTCGGCATCCCCACATTAGAGGGACTAACTGGAGCTTTGTCTAAATAAATGGGTGCTTGTCGCCCAGGGTGATTGATTTGCATCCATAAATGCGAGCCTTCCGCCTGCGCTTTATCAGCTAAAGTAGTATAATCGTCCAAGAATTCTTCATCTTCCGCAATCATTACATTCGCATTTACCAAGTGGTCCTTATCCACCATAGTATTACCCGAAAACAGGATTCCTGCACCTCCTTTCCCCCATTGGTCATAGAGATTGAATAAAGCCTCTGATGGGCGACCGTTTTTCTCTGCAATCCCTTCACTCAAAGCAGATTTTGCGATTCTATTTTTAACGACCTCGCCAGAAGGCAAAGTAAATGACTGACTTATTGCTGACATATTATCTTATTTTTTTTGAAATGGTATCAGGTATCGGGTTACAGGTACGAGGTTAGACGTTGACAACATCTCCCTGTCAACGTCTAGCCTGACACCTAAAACCAGACACCTGATACCTACTTTAGGTTACTTAACTGCCTCGGTTTTACAGTCCAAATCAAGATTTGCAATCGTACCTTTTAGTTCTACGGTAATTTTATTCACGTCTAAACTACCTGTGTATTTGATGTCCACATCTGGCGCCTGTTCTTCCCCTGAAAAGGAACATCCATCCACTTTAACAGTTATTACATTACCTTCAAGATCTATTACCAACTCATCTGCTGCTGCACCCGCAGTAACGGTAACCATAGCATCAACAGGTTGTAATCTGTCGCAGGAAGAAAATCCTACGTAATCGCCAATAAAATCATCTCTTAAACAGTCTCCTTTATCTTTTCCACAAGCCGAAATCATTAAACCGATGGCTAGTAGGACAAAAAACTGAAATCTTTTCATTTAAGTGAAATTATACAAGCGATAGCAACCGCTCGTAGGTTTTAGGCGAATGAATCCCGATAAAATGCGGGACAAGTTTCGCCTGTACTGAAAAAAATATCTGCAATATTACTTCTTTTACCTTTCTTTTGTCGGTTTTAGTTAATTTTATCCGTTTTTTACTTATTTCATCTTTATTAATGTTTTCCAAAGAAAAAATAGCAGGTCGGACTATCAACGGTTTATCCTACATCGCACCAAACTTTGTGGGTAGATTAATGCTAGACTTATTTTGTCGCCCACAAAAAGGTAGAGTTTTCACTAAAAAGGAACAAGCCTTTATTGATAAAGCGGAATGGGAAACACTCCACTTGGATGGTCAAAAAATCCAGTGCTACACATGGGGAAATGGGTCAAAAAAAATCCTCCTAGCTCATGGATTTAATTCGAATGCAGCCAGATGGCGACCATTAGTTGGGCTTTTATTGAAAGATGATTATCAAATCATCGCTTTAGACATTCCTGCCCATGGCAATTCTGGTTGGAAGAGAATCAATGGTTTACTTTATGCCCGAGTAATCAACTTGGTAATGTCTCATTTTCAACCGCAATATGTAGTTGGTCATTCCTTTGCTGGTATTGCTTTCGCTTATTATTTTTCAAAAATGGAAAATCTACCAGTTGAGAAAATAGTATTGATGGGCATCCCCAACCAATTGCAAGACATTGCGGATGTATTTTTCGATACAATCGGCTCAAATCAACGAGTTCGGGCCGCTTATTTTAAAGCTTTTAAGCAAAAGTTTGAATATGATGTAGATTATTTTACCTTGTCCAACCTTTTACCATCAGTCCCCTACCCCAGCCTGATTATTCACGATGAAGATGATGATATTGCGTCTTACGATGGCGCTATTATCATTCATAAAAGTTGGAAAACTTCAAAGTTCTTCGGTACAAAAAAACTAGGACATAGCTTACAAGGGCGATCGGTTTATAAGGAAATACTCAACTTTTTGATTACGACTTAAAAGTCATGGTTAATCTGTTTAATTTTTTAATCTAAAATGTAAAATTTAAAAGTCAAAATCTAAAAATAGCTATGCGGTAATAGCAACTGAATTCACTTTTAAATTTTAGATTTATCATTTTCAATTTTAAATTAAAAATGTCCTATTACGAAAGAAAAATACTGCCAAAACTAATCAACTTCGCTTGCGGTCTAGGACCGATGATGAAACAACGAGCAAAAGTTGTTCCCCTAGCAAAAGGAAATGTCTTAG
>CALDTJ010000567.1 GCA_937924145.1 uncultured Saprospiraceae bacterium | reverse complement strand
AAATTTGAAGCGATCACGGATACACTAGACGGTATAGAAATGACTTTATACCATCGAGAAACCAATACAGAAAAAGTAAAGAAAAATGCGCCAGAAGTATTCGATTTACACCTGAAATCCATCCGATGGTTAGAGGAATATACGGGCATCAAGCAACCGTTTAAGAAGTTTGATTTTGCCTTGATTCCTGCTTTCCAGTTTGGAGGAATGGAACATCCTGGAGCTATTTTTTATAAAGACCGTTCTCTATTTTTAGAAGAAAATGCGACGATTAATCAAAAAATGAGTCGAAATTCATTGATTGCACACGAAACAGCGCACATGTGGTTCGGCAATTTGGTGACGATGGACTGGTTTAATGATGTGTGGCTAAAAGAAGTATTTGCCAATTTTATGGCAGCGAAAATGGTTAATCCAAACTTCCCTGAGATCAATCATGACCTGCGATTTTTGCAGCGACATCATCCAAGTGCTTATGGGGAAGACCGTTCAGCAGGGAGTCATCCAATCCAGCAAAATTTAGAAAATCTGAACCAAGCAAGTTTATTATACGGTCGAATTATTTATCAAAAAGCGCCAGTAGTGATGAAACAGTTAGAGGCGATTATGGGCGAGGCGGTTTTTCAAGAAGGATTGCAAGAATACTTAAAAACCTTCTCTTTTGACAACGCCACTTGGGATGATTTGATCGCTATTTTAGATAAACGGACCGATTTGGATTTAAAAACGTGGAGTCAGGCGTGGGTGAAAGAATCGGGGATGCCTTGGTTAAAAGCTGATTTGAAAACCGAAGGTGGAAAAGTAAGGAGTTACGAATTAGCCTTTCAAAACAAAACTTCGGGGGGTAATATTTGGCAAGAAAACAGCACTTTATTGACTTCCACGAACGGAACTATTGAAAAAATACCTTTAAAAATATTGACTGAAAAAACGGTAGTTAGGGAATTAGTAGGTAAACCTGTACCAGATTTTGTCTTACCACACGTTACCGAAAAAGCTTATGGATTTTTTGAATTAGATGAAAAAAGCCAAAGTTATTTATTAGCAAATATTCAAAAGGTTGATGATGAAATGACAAAATCAGCGGCATGGTTTTCTTTATACGAAAGTATGTTGCGTGGGAAAATTGCGCCTAAACAAATTTTGGAAACGCTTTTAGTGGGCTTGCCAGCAGAAAAAGAAATTCAAGGTTTATCTAGTCGGTTAGGATATTTACGATCTACTTTTTGGGGATATTTATCACCAGCCGATCAACTGACAAATGCCGAAAAAATAGAGAATTTACTTTGGCAGTTAATGCAAAAAGCAGAGAATGCAGGACGCAAGAAAACCTTATTTGATGCTTATGTTTCGATCACTCGTTCCGCAAAGGGCATTCAGCAATTACAAGATTTATGGTCGGAAAAGCTAACGATTAAAGACTTCACCCTTTCAGAAAATGAATTTACGACTTTAGCCTATGAATTGGCAGTCAGAAATGTAGAAGGCAGTGCCGAAATTTTGCAACAGCAACTAGAAAAAATTACCAATCCAGATAGAAAGGCAGCGATGGTATTTATTACCCCTGCCTTATCGAATGACGAATCCGTCCGAGATGCCTTTTTCGAAAGTCTAAAGCAAAAAGAAAATAGGGCAAAAGAACCTTGGGTAGGGCGAGCATTACAGTATTTGCACCATCCACTTCGAGCTGAATCGGCTGAAAAGTATATTATTCCTAGTTTGGAATTGGTAGAAGAAATTCAAAAAACGGGTGGTATTTTCTTTCCTAAGCGTTGGTCGCAGACGATATTGGCAGGGCATCAGTCGGTACCTGCGGCACAAGCAGTACATCAATTTTTAGAAAGCTTACCAGCAGCGTATTCAGTGAAATTAAAGAATAAGATTTTGCAATCAGCGGATGTTTTAGAACGTAAGGCAATGATTTTGAATAGTGATTTTAAAGTGATACAAGATTAAAAGTTGATATAGTGATAACAAAATCTAAACTCGATCTGTGTGGGAATAAAAATCAGTGGGTACAAAAAAATGCCACACGGATTTTTATTCCACACGGATTTTTGATGTTGAAAACCTAGATTACTTTATTTTCGGGGAAATGAATTTCCCCTATACTCCATAACAGGCAAAAAGCGACCTTTCGGTACACTTTCATATTGGCTAACGGTTTCAAATCCCATTTTTTGATAAAATATTTCTGCATTAATATCAGAGACTACTTTGATTTTCTTATGGTCAGCATTTACAGTTTGTTCTAAAGCAGTATTCAATAATTGCTTACCGAAACCATGACCGATTTGGGAGGGTAAAATCCATAGATGCTCGATCCAAAGTGTTTCTTTTTGCGTAATTAAAACGATGCAGCCTACAATTTCTCCGCTTTCCAAAGTCAATTTAAACACCTCATTTTGTTCGATCATTTCAGCCGAGATAGTTAAACCTTTTCGCCAGAGTTCCATCCATTCTTTGGGGTAATTCCAATGGCTTTTGGATTGCCAGGCGATTTCGGATAGTATTTGAGTATCGCTTGATAATGCTTTTTCAATTATACTATTCATTTAAAAAAAT
>CALDTJ010000566.1 GCA_937924145.1 uncultured Saprospiraceae bacterium | reverse complement strand
TAAGTAACGAGCAAATAATAAATGGTGCATTTGGAGCTAGAGATTTTGTTCTATGACTAGGCATTTTTGCTAGGAATAGCACCGCTATTGCTAACAAAAATAACGAAGTCATAGGACAAAAGATCAGTTCCTAAATGTATTAGTTATTTTTTACTCGTTACTAAATAAATTTGAAAGAATTTATTTACTTAAAAGACTGCTAACCCAACTCAAATAAGCAACATTGGTCATTTTTTATAATCGCTTATAGTTTTCTAAAATATTTAAAAAAGGACAAGTTCATTTGGATTTGTCCTTTTTTAATGTGCAGTAAAAAGTGAAAAAATAAAATGCACCTAAAATAAACAAAAAAGGGATTTTTAGACAAAAAATGTAACCAATTGATGAGAATGGCCTTGTTTTATCTAGTAAATGCTAGGATAAGTAGGTGATAATAAGTAGGTTAAGCGACATCCATTAAATAAAAAAAGGAAAGTTGGACAACTAAATATTAAAATTTCGTACTTATGTAAGCATTTTATATCTTTACGAATTTTACATAAAAAAATTAATAAAACCTATTCAACAACTTTTATCAATTTAAAATACAAATGGTCGTTATGAAGAAAAATTTTACAAAAATCATTTTTTTATCTTTTTGCACAGTACTGTCTACTAATTTATGGGGACAATTTCCCTTTCTTTTAAATGTAGATGGTGTAGAAGGAGAATTTGTTATGGTTAGCAATGCATCTTTTGGTACTTGTGTTTCAGAAGGTGTAACTGGAAACTTTGCTTTAAGCGATCCTTTGACTGCTTGTGAAGACATAACTGCTGATTTATCAGGTAAAGTAGCCGTGATAGATAGAGGATCGTGTAGTTTTCATTCGAAAGCACTTCGAGCGCAAGCTGCTGGGTCAATTGCAGTTATTATCTGTAATAATTTACCAAGTTCCGTCGAAGGTGGAGGGTTACAAGGTTTTGCTGCTGATACTGCTCTGGCAGAAGTTACGATACCAGTTTTTTCAGCGACGCAAGAAGATTGTAGAGCATTCAGAACTAGCTTACCTGCTAACGCTAGTTTACTACCTCCTAATCTTGAGCCATCAACAGGAAGCATGGTTGTATGGGGAGATCAACCTGGACAAGGTGATTTTGATGGTGGTTTAAATGGTTGGTCAACGGTTACCGTAAGTTGTAATGGTGGACCATCAGAAACAGATACTTGGAAATACGAAGCAGATGGTATTGATGATTCTAGTATATTAGGGACGGGATTTGCACCTGGTCCAAGTTTTTGTAATGGAATGATGTCTTTCAATTCTGACTTTTTAGATAATGGTGGAAATATTGAGGTGAATGAAGTAACTGGAGCAATTATTAGTATTGCAGAGGGTTCAGGCGACTGCCCTGCACCACAGATTGGAGAATTAGTTTCTCCGATTATTGATATCAGTGGTTCTACCGCAGCAGCAGTCAGTGTAGAGTTTTTCCAAGATACTAGAAAATTTTCTGGAACTAGATACTTTGTAGAATACAGTATTGACGGAGGTGCCAACTTTGATTTAATTGAGATCAATGATGAGGTCGAAGTGAATGCGACGAACTCTGAATTAAAGAAAACTGTTCCACTTCCAGGTGCAGCGGGAACTTCTCAATTGCAGATTAAATTTACGATGTTAGGAAACTACTATTACTGGTCAGTTGACGATGTAAAAATCGTTGAAAGAGCAGCTAATAACTTAACCGTAAACGAAAACTTTTTTGCTACTGCACCTAACCAAAGAGTCCCAAAGAGTCAAGTGGATGATATTTTCTTCTTAGCAGATATTCAGAATAATGGATCAATTACTCAGGATAACACAAATTTAGGCATCAGCATTACCAACGATGCTACTGGAATGGAAGTTTATTCAGATGTTTTGGCTTATGGTTCTATCACGGCTGATTCTTTAGCACAGAATAAATTATTTAATGGCTCATTTACGCCTCCAGCAGAAGTAGCAGCTTACACAGGCGTTTATACGGTTTCTTCTGATCAAATTGCGGATGATGTAGATCCTGATGATAATTCAAGAACCATTAATTTCGAGGTAACAGAAAATGAATTTGCCAACGAAAACGGGACTGATCTAGGAGCTATTGGTTTAAGAGATGATACCGAATTAAGCTCATGGTCTATTGGTAACTACTTTTATGTGCCAAGAGGAAATGGTTACAGAATTTCAAAATTTGAAATCGGAATTGGTAACGCTGAAAATGCTTTAAACGAAATTGTTGAAGTAAGATTATACGAATGGGATGACCAAGATGCAGATAGTGATGGTTCTGGTTTTGCGGAAGCTACTCCAAATGAATTAGAATTTTTGGCGGTTGGAGAATACCAGATCCTAGGAAATGAATTTGCAGATATCGGCGTAGAAGTAACAGAAATCTTAAATGCAGATGGTGACGAGGTGCCGATTATGTTGCAAGATAACAAGCATTACATTGTCATGATGGCAATGGATAAAAGTGTAAGTGTTTCTGCTACGAATAGATTAGCTAATAGCTATTTTGCCATGAATTTGGCTTCTGTTCAAGCTGGTCAACCAAGATACTGGACGTTCTTCGGAGATAGCAACGACTTATTCAATACCACTTTTGATGCTCAGAATAACTTTACCCCATTGGTAAGAATGTTTATCGAGCCAGTAAGTACTTCTATTGCAGAATTACCTGAAAATAATGTAATCAAAGTAAGTCCTAACCCTGCTGCGGAATTCGTAACAGTTGATATGGCTTTTGAGAAAGTATTTGAAACGGTAAATGTATTGGTAACAGATGTGACTGGAAGAGTCGTATTGATGAGAGATTTGGATAACATCAAAGATCACCAAATGCGAATTGATGTTTCAAATCTAGTAGGTGGTACTTTCTTAGTGAATATTACTACACCAGAAGGTAATAGAATTGAGAAGTTTATCAAAGTAGATTAATAGTACCGGCAACTTCAGTCGCCGCTTAACCTCACTTGTCGGATACTTTCAAAGTATTTGACAGAAAGAGTAAAAAAGGTTCGATGGAATATTTCATCGAACCTTTTTTAATTCTGATGACTTTAGTCGCCATCATTTATTTTATTGAAATGCTTTTTGTAGTCGAAATTATAGGCGACTGAAGTTGCCTGTACTTAAGCCATAGCCAATAACTCCTTAGCATTTTCAATAGCCGAATCAGAAGGAGGATTAGTACTCAACATAGTAGCAATCGCTCGCACTCTCTCCCCGTTATTCAATGCTCGTACTTTTGTCTTAGTTCGTTGATCTTCTACTCTCTTGTACACGAAATAGTGGGCATCTGCCTTAGAAGCCACCTGTGGAGAGTGGGTAATCACTACGACCTGATGTTCGTTGGATAACTTGCGTAAAATACGACCCATCTTTAAGGCAACATCACCAGATACCCCTGCATCAATTTCATCAAAAATTAGCGTAGGTAGTGGAATAGCACTTGCCACTAAAGATTTGATACACAGCGTTAAACGCGATAATTCACCGCCCGATGCAACGGACTTAATAGATAAGAATCGGCTTCCCTTGTTCGGAGCAAAAAGGAATTCAACGATATCGCCGCCTGTAGATAGTAATTCTTCTGAAGGCGAAATATCTACTTTTAATAAGGCGTGTTCCATAGACAATAAAGCCAATTGTTGGTGGACTAATTTTAAAAAGCCATCCACAACTGATTTTCGTCTAGTCGTCAATTCCTTAGCTATTTTTCTCAGCTTTAATTCTGCCTTTGTAATCGCATTTTCTAATTCGATAATTTCATTAGAAAGATCTCCGAAAGAACTTAATTGACTGGTAATATCATTTTGGATTTGGAGTAACTCAATGATCGAATTAACCCCATGTTTTTTCTGTAATCTATAGACTAAGTCCAATCTAGATTGCACTTCTTGTGCCCTTTCTGGGTTATATTCCGTATCGTTGGCAATCCCTTCAAATTCATTAGCCAATTCTCCTAATTCCAAGACTAAGCCATTATATTTTTCCAAAAGAGGTGCTAAGCTAGGGGAGTATTTCTGTACTTGATTTAAAGCAATTCCTAAGGTTTCTAATTGACTAAGGACGGATTGTTCATCTTCTGACAGATGTCTAAACGCACCTGCTAATTTAGATTTTATTTCTTCTGCATTATTGAGTGTAGATAACTCGTTTTCTAATCCAACCTGCTCATCTTCTATTAATTCAGCGTTGTTAAATTCTTCTAGTTGGAAATTTAAAAAGTCAGTTTCTTTAGCAGAGGTTTCGTTCTGTTTAATGAGCTGTTTAAGTCGGCGTTGATTACTTTGGTAGCCTTTAAAGAGTACTTCATATTTTTCCAAAATGGCGCCATTATCTGCCAATGCATCGACCATTCTCAATTGAAAAGAGACATCATTAATATCTTGGGTATCGAATTGTTGGTGCAGGTCAACCAAGCTACCACTTAACTGCTGAAGGACTTTTAAATTGACGGGCGTATCATTGACAAATGCTCTAGTTTTTCCAGAAGGTAAGATTTCTCTTCTAACGACGGTTTCAGCTTCATAATCAATATCATTATCTTCAAAAAAAGCTTTTAAGCCTTGGTATCGACTAATTTCAAAATTGGCCTCAATGATACATTTCTTTTCTACATCATGTAAAGCTTTAGTTTCCGCTCTTTTGCCCATGATTAAGCCTAGTGCGCCTAGTAGGATAGATTTACCAGCACCCGTTTCTCCCGTAATAATTGTCAAGCCTTTAGAAAAGTCAATTTCTAATGACTCAATGATGGCGTAGTTTTTTATTTGGAGCGTTTTTATCATTGCTTTTGATCGTGTAGTGATATAGTTTGGAATAAAGCATTTTAAGTGAAGTGCTGCCAGCCCTTGGAGGGCTACCATACCGACACAGATGGGTAAATGCGGTTTCGATGGTTTATGCCGATAGCTATCGGCACCAGACCTGCCCGCAAGCATTCAGGCGGGCTTGAACCTCATATTAAAGTCGTCTCCTGACGACAACGCTGGTCAGGAGACCAGCAAATATGGATTTCTAGTCTTGAGACTAGAAATATCGCCCTTTTTTGCCTACCTGCCCATCTGTGTCGGTACCGTAGCCCTTGGAGGGTTGGCAGCACTTGAAATCTTTATTTAACTAATCAAGATTTGTGATGTTTATAAGTCAAAAAATCGTTTTCTCTTTATGGTGTTTGTAAAGTTAATCTTTGTGATGGAAATATTACTAATTTCTAGTCCTAATTATTAACCTAAATCAAACAATTTCGGGGCAATAATACTACGAATAATTAGAATTTACAATTTTTTGTTTAAAAATTGAATTAATTCAAATTAAATATTTTATAATATAAAAATGGCAAAAGAGCAGTTTTAACTAAAAAAATACATTAAAATATAGTTTAATGTATTTTTACATTGTTGATAGTCAATAGATTACGCAATTTGGGGTCAACTATTTTGTAAGTTATTCTAATTGAAAATCTAGTAAAACCTAGGTTTTTCGAATAAGAAAATGATTTTATATTTTAAATTAAATTTCAATAAGTGTCTATCTGATAGTCAACCACTTAGCTAAAAAGAATAAATGATACAAGCGAAAATCATCTATTTTGTATAAAAAACAGCCTTAAAACGTCGTATCTTTGCATTCGGAAACAATAAAAAAGCTTAAAAACAGCGAACGTATTAACCAATTTGTTGTTTTAAAAGCAAATAAGATGCAGTACGAAATCCAACAAATCTCGATTTTTTCAAGAATTTGCAATGGACTTAAAGTCAATAAAGAAACTACTTATGAATTGCAGTAAAACAGCCTTTTGGCTTGCCCTTTGGTTAGTACCCCTGCAATGTGCCACAGACCAAACCAGAATAGCACCACAATCAGGAGCAATTGCCCACTGTGAGTTAGATGCTTTTCCCATTTCTTTAAAGAAGAAAACCAAAAAAAAACGGACGGGAAAGCTCAGAAATGCCAAGAAATTAGCGCAAACTTACACTAAGACCAACCTCTCCACTTTTACGCTACCATATATCGGCCAAGCATTAACAGATGCGCTAAAACAGCAAGAAGTTTTGCTCAAGCGACGTAAGCAAAGTTACAAGCAAAGATTTAGCAATATTTCCTTGGATATGACGGATTTGGAAACGACGATTGATTTATTATCACTCTGGCAACAAACCTATCCCCAAGGCCTGCAAGATCATTTGAATGCTTACCAATTAAAAGGGCAAGACGGAAAAGGAAACGTCAAATTTACAGGCTACTTTACACCAGAAATTAAGGTAAGTAAGCGCAAGTCTAAGAAATATCCGTATCCCATCTATGCCTATCCAGAAGACTGGAAAGGGCCATTGCCAACCAGAGCAGAAATTGATGGAGAAGGTGTGTTAAAAGGAAAGGGCTTAGAGTTGGCCTATGCACAGCGGTTAGAGGATATTTACTACATGCAATTGCAGGGTTCAGGCTTAGTGCGCTTTCGGAATGGAGAGCAAGCCTACTTTGGTTTTGCAGGTTCCAATAGACATAAATACAGCAGTATTGGCAAGCATATCAAAGACAATGAAAATATCAGATTGAAAAATATCTCCATGGAAGGGGTCAAAACCTACCTAAAATACAATCCCGACATGGTAGAAAAAGTACTTTTTACAAATCCATCCTATGTCTTTTTTGAGGCCTCTAATAAAGCGCCTTTGGGAGCAGGACATGTCCCGCTGACTGCTGATTATTCGATAGCGGTAGATACTCGACATTTGCCCTTGGGTAGTTGCTTATTGGCAGCTTTACCAGTGATAGATGACGAAGGTTATTTTTCTCACCATGAGTATAAATTTATGTTGGCACAGGATGTTGGAGGAGCTATCAGAGGCAATGGCCATGTAGACGTATATTGTGGAATAGGGGAGGAGGGCCAACAAAAAGCAATGGCGTTGCATCATTATGGACAACTTTGGTTGTTATTGCCAAAGCCTGCCGATGCAATTGATCCCACTTTCTCAGAGGGTGCTTTGGTGCGGGATAATTTAGAGTTGATTAGATAATCAGATAAAAAATGGATATTATAAAGAAGGAATATGTCA
>CALDTJ010000565.1 GCA_937924145.1 uncultured Saprospiraceae bacterium | reverse complement strand
TAAATGGTTAAATCAAATGATTCCGAATAGCAAAAGCCACTGCCTCACTCATCGAATTCACATGTAATTTTTTGTAAATATTTTTAATATGAAAATGAACAGCATCATAAGATTTATTCAGCCGATCCTCTATCATTTTATAGCTCAATCCATCCGTCATACAAGCAAGTACTTTCTGCTCGGTCTTCGTTAAATCTACATAAGTCACTTGCTGTTTTACGATGCCATTTTGGAAGAATTGGATGACCTTACCTGCAATTGAAGGCGAAAAATATCCACCTCCTTTATATACATCTTTGATCGCTTGTTCCATTGCATCTAATCCAGCAGATTTTAGAATATAACCAGAAGCCCCTGCACATATAGCAGCAAAAATCTTATGGTTATCCTCAAAAGCAGTTTGGATCAAAACTCTTGTATGCTCGTCTTTTTTTCTAATTTGTTGTAAGGCCTCAATACCTGATATACCAGGCATTTCTATATCCATCAACACTACATCTGGCTCATATTTTTTAATGTATTTCCATGAATCTGTTGCCTCGGTATAACTTTCTATCAAATGTACATCCTCTGTTACTTCACAGAATAATTCTAAAGACTCTCGGTATTTTGGATTGTCTTCAAATAATAGAATCCGAATAGGGTGTTTCATAGTTTTCAAAAGTTTAAAGAATTACTCATGGCACAAAATTAGGGGAACTTCTTACTTTAAAAAACTCCCAATCTTGGGAGGAAACAATTACAACATCCCAAAAACTTCCATTTTTACCTTCGTTCCAACTCCTTTCTCAGAATTCAGTTCATAATCTATATGATTCTCTACTGCTCTGCTTTTCAAATTCCTCAAGCCATTTCCTTTGTATTTTTGAGTCGTATCGAAGCCTATTCCATCATCTTCGACCTTAATCACAATCGTCCTTTTAGTTGGCGTAATTTCTATTAGTATATTGTCAGCATTAGAGTATTTAACAGCGTTATTAACCGCCTCTTTGTACATCATAAACATAGCATGTCGTTGAGACATATCTAACTTTTGAATTACTGTTCCCTTGCATTTATTTTCAAATTGTAGTTCGATTCCTTTAGCAGGCACTATTAACTTCGCAAACTCTCTCATCTTTTCTAATAATTGCTCTACTGAATCATTCAGTGGATTAATCGCCCAAACCGTGTCTTGGAGTTTAGACAAAGTTTCCTCCGTGTAAGATTGTATTTTATCTACCACTTTCGAACTTGATCCACCCTCTTTTGCAGCTTTTCGCAAAATTAATTCTGTCAAGTTTTTAATAGCTCCTAAATTTGCGCCCACATCGTCATGCAAATCACTCGCAATTTGATTACGAACAACTTCAACTTTTAAATTTTTCCTAGATCGACTCAAAGAAATAAAGTAAAAAAAAGTAATCGGTACTAATAGTAAACAAACCTGAGCTAAAGGTTTGAACCACCATAGTCTAAACATACCTAACTCATTGGTCTCAAGATTACCGCATTTCAAAGTCAATACGATATTTTCTTTTTTCAAATCATTAGTAATCAGCAACTTATAATAACCACTAGACAAAAAGGAATAGCGAATTAAAGGAAAACGACTTGTATTCCAAGTTGATTCTAAATCATCTATTTTATAATAGAGCGTTTCGCCTTTTGGTAAATAATCTGGTGAAAGCTCTATCTCTAAATTTCCGCCATTGGGTATAAAAAGCCTTTCTTCTGATTTAAGAAAATGCTTAAGCTTATCTTTAGATAACTTGTTAATATTGTTATACGTAATTAAAATAATTGGCGAGTCATTATCTCCAAAAGCTGAACTAAAACAACTTATTAAGACAGCAAAAGTCATTAAAGCACGCAACCATTGCTTACCATTTCTTGTATTTTTACAATTGTTTATACACGACCTAATATCCCCAAAGGACATAGTTGTCTTTTTTTGAAGTTTATCCATTATGGCGTCGTTTTTCTATTAACAGTTAAGTATCAAGACCTCTATATACTCCTGCTAATTTTTAAAAACGTTAAAAATTTAATAGGGCTTTTGGGGTATTATTTTTTGCGTGTGAATAAATTTATCGCTGGACTGCGAAATAGGTGTAGTTTATATTAGAAAAATACTTAAGAGAGTAAAACTCATGTGAATCGCTAAAATCTGACAATTTTCTTAGATACACTTGTACTATTTGGTCAAACCTCGATTTCCCCTAAAAAATATCCCCCAATTCAAATTCCAAATAATCCTCCATAAACCGCAGAATATGCGAATACTCACTAAATTCTGCCTCTTTATGGGTAGTAGTCAATATAATCGCGTGACATCCTGCACGATGTGCCGCCTCTGCCCCCGTCAAACTATCTTCAAAAATTAAACAATTTTTTAAAGGTAGGCCCAATGCCTCCGCTGCCAATTCAAAAACTTGCGGATCTGGTTTACCTCGACTAATTAAGTCACTCTCGCAACTCCATCCGAAAATGATTGGCTACATACGAATATTTATTTTTTAGAGTAGAAACATTCTTTTTGGTGGTCACAAATCCCAGTCGATCATATAGTGCTTTTGCCTTCGGATTCTCTTCGGAGACATCCAAAATATAGAAATCATCTGCTGATTTATCTACTTTAGTTTTTAATAAATGGATCATTTTAGTTCCATAGCCTTTGCCTCTATGCACTGACTCAATGGCTAAATGTGCCAAAACAATTTCCTTTTTTATCGGTAATTTAATGATACCTTCCACCTGTAAACCTCTTCTGACCACACCAAGACTGCCGAATTTATAGAAGCGAAAAATATTTAACGCATCCGCAATAGTAAACTTAGTAGATTCCTTAGAGGAGAAAATACTACCAATCCCAACCATCTGTCCCTTATCGTATAACGAATAATGATTTTGATAACTAAATTCTCCACCCTCTCGAACAAAAGCATGGTTTAAAAAATCAATCGCTCCAACCTTATTATTTTTAAAAACATATTCAAATGACGGTGGCCCAGAACTGTAGATTAAAGGGACTGCTTTTGCAACTTCTTCTTTTTTAGACGGTCTTAATTCCATTTTTTACAATACAATTTTCTATTAATGAATAAAGGTAACGATTCCAACTCATCTATTATAAACTTTTTTCATATATTGCCATGCATTGCAGTTGACCAATATTTATTCATCAACTAATCGTTCTCAGCAACATGAAATTATATAAAAACAATAATACTGCTTACTTAGAAATTGCTCAAAACTGGTTTCAAAAAACTGATTGTGATTGGGATCAGTTAATTAATCGTCAAGGACTTTATGCTTTTCTAAAAAACGACCTAGCCAATTGGGAACGATTACCAGAAATGCCCGAATTAGGAAAAGACGCTCCTATTGGCAATCAAGAAGTTTGGGCAGCAGGAGTCACTTACCTAAGAAGTAAAGTAGCTAGAATGGAAGAGGCAAAAGCCGCAGGAGGTGGTGATTTTTATGATAAAGTATACGATGCAGAACGTCCCGAAATATTCTTCAAAGCGACTGCCGCTAGAACGGTTGGCAATTGGGACAAGGTATTCATCCGAAGGGATAGTATTTGGAATGTGCCCGAACCAGAGTTGACGCTATTTTGTAGTGCAGCAGGGACCATTGAAGGCTATACCATCGGAAACGATATGAGTTCGAGAAGTATCGAAGGGGAAAATCCACTTTATTTGCCACAGGCTAAAACTTACGAACGTAGTGCTGGTTTAGGTCCATGTATTCTAGTCTTAGAAAACCCTATTCCTCGCAGTACTATTATCCAAATGTCCATTTTTAGAGATGGAGCAAAACTATATGACGATAGTGTTCCGATTAGTCAAATCAAGCGAAGTCTAACCGAACTAGTCGGTTATTTATATCGGGAATGTAATTTTCCAAAAGGTTGTTTTCTAATGACGGGTACGTGTTTGGTCCCCGAAGACTCCTTTACCTTAGAGTTGGGGGATGAAATTCGCATTAAAATTAGTGGAATTGGAGAATTGATTAATTTTGTTGGAATGCGAGG
>CALDTJ010000564.1 GCA_937924145.1 uncultured Saprospiraceae bacterium | reverse complement strand
AGTTGACGTGCATCAGGTAAAAAAAATCATGCAAGATGAGCAGGTTAGACAACAGCTAAAATCGGGCAATTGTATTGGCTGTTTCTACATTGAATCGCCTGCTATGCGAGGCTTGCTGAAGAAGTTGCGATGCGATGATTATCGTCATTTAGTCGCAGCCTCTTCTATTATTCGACCGGGTGTAGCAAAGTCGGGAATGATGCGGGAGTACATTCATCGCTTTCATTATCCACACCGATTCAAATATCTGCATCCTGTTTTTGAAGAGCAACTGGCCGATACCTACGGAGTGATGGTTTATCAGGAAGATACGATGAAAATTATTCATCATTTTGCAGGACTAGGCTTAGGGGAAAGTGATGTCTTGCGACGTATGATGACTGGCAAGAAAAATAAAGGAGATAGCTTTGAAAAACTCAAGCAAAAATTCTTTGATAATTGCGCAGATCGAGGGTATACTTTAAAACTATCACAAGAGGTTTGGCGGCAAATCGAAAGTTTTGCTGGCTATTCTTTTTGTAAAGCACACTCTGCTAGTTTTGCCGTCGAAAGTTTCCAAAGTTTGTACCTTAAAACTTACTTTCCACTAGAATTTATGGTGGCAGTCATCAATAATTTTGGTGGTTTTTATCGGACGGAATACTACTTTCATGAGGCTAGAATGCAAGGAGCAATCATTCATCCACCTTGTGTGAATAAAAGCCATTATTTAACGCATATTGAAGGCAAAAATATCTACGTTGGTTTTGTCCATTTACACCAAATGGAACGAAAAGTGGCGAGTTTATTATTAAAACAAAGAAGGACAGATGGTTGCTATAGAAATTTAGCTGATTTTGTGAATCGAGTGAATATATCTGCCGATCAACTAGAAATTTTAATTCGCATCGGAGCTTTTCGTTTTGTCGGTAAAACCAAAGCTGAATTGATGTGGGAAAAAAACGCCGTTTTTAATCCTAAGCAAAAATGGGAATCCTCGGGTAGTTTATTCGATGAACCTTTCGAGGAATACAAACTCCCTAATCTGCAAGCAGGAGCATTTGATCAGGCATTTGATGAAATAGAACTATTAGGTTTTCCGATTTCATCTCCTTTTTCTTTATTAAAAAATAAGGAATTCCCAAAAGCCATTACCGCTCAACAGTTACCTAAATATTTGCACCGAACCGTAGAAATATTAGCCTATTATGTTTGTCGAAAAAGTGTTCGAACGGTCAATGAAAAGCACATGGCTTTTGGCACTTGGATAGATATAGAAGGTCGATTTTTAGATACGACCCATTTTCCAGATCAGCTCAAAAACTATTCTTTTCGAGGAAAGGGTATTTATCGAATCTTTGGAAAAGTAGCTGTCGAATTTGATTTTTATAGTATAGAAGTGGAGCGTATGGAGTTGTTACCGCTGGTTGGAGATGCTAGGTATGAGTAACTTACTTATATGATTTTCTAATTCACTACGCCAATATCCTAACTCACAACTACTTACATAATATTTCCTTTCCCAATATCGCTTTATAGTCGAAATTTGCACGCTGAATAAGAGTTGCATAAAAAAATATGACTCTATTTATTATTTAAACAAACTCAGCTCTCTTGTCTATTGATTGTAATATAGACAACAGCAACAAAAGCGGTTTCTAAAAATTAGGCCGCTTAATTTGAGTTCAAAAATTGTAAAAAATGTCTAATCTAAAAAATGAAAATACTGGTAATAAAACTGGTTTTAAAGTAGCAATTGCAGCTTTGGCTTTGTTCTTATTGGCTGCCTTAGGTGGCGTTTACCATTTCAGCAATGAGTCTGATACTTACGCTAATAAAAGCGTTCAGTTAAAATCTGAATTAACTGCATTGAATGAAGAAAAAATAGGTTTAGAGACAGAAGTTAGCGAATTGACGGCTACTTACGATGCTGAAACTGTTAAAAATACAAAGTTAGAAACTAAGATCGTTGACGCAGAAGAAAAGATCAAAGGGTTAAAGTGGAGAATTTCTAAAATCAAAAAAGAGTTGTCTGAAACGAAGATCAGCAACGAAGAAATGCAACAACGCATCGCTGAATTAAATACTTCAAAAGAAGAATTATTCGCAGAAATCGCTGCTTTGCAAACTAACAATAAAGATTTAACGATTGCAAAAGAATCTTTAGATGTAGAATTAGCTGCGGCTAATGACGAGAATACCCAATTAACTGCACAATTAGAAGACTTAACAGCTACGAATGCTAAGATGCAACAACGATTGTTCACTTTAGCACCTGCTGGTTTCCAAGCAACAGGTTTCCAAATTCAAGTAGCTGGTCGTAAGGATAAATTGACTTCTAAAGCAAAGCAAGTAAGAGCAATTAAAGTTGGTTTTGACTTAGCTAATATTCCTGCCGAATTGCAAAAAGAGCATGAAATCTATTTAGTAGTAACAGACGGAGAAGGTGTACCTGTTAAGAAAATCGCCTCTACGTCAATGGATGTGCCGACTGCTGAAGGTGGACTAAAAGTAGAAGTAGCAGGTACAGAAACGATTGCTTTAACAGAAAATCAGTCTTTAAGTATGGCTTTCCAACCAACGGACAAAATGGATGCAGGTTTGTACAATGTGGCTTTATGGTCGGATGCAGGGTACTTAGGTTCTGCGGCATTTAGCTTGAGGTAAGACGGTACACGGTGAACGGTTTATGGTACACGGTTTCACCACTCAATCAGCAATAATTTTGGAATTATTCACATA